>NZ_JBQFPE010000016.1:0-103274 GCF_056534225.1 Ruegeria sp. E1
GGTCATACGCTTTGAAGTCACCAAAATACTTGGTGATCGCTGCGGTCAGCGTGGTCTTGCCGTGGTCAACGTGGCCAACTGTACCAATGTTAACGTGCGGCTTATTACGCTCAAACTTTTCCTTTGCCATTCCTCAGGCGCCCTTTTTGCAATTTGGGGGACCCTTGGTCCCGTGGTTACATCTGCGCGCGCGAGATATTTGGTTCAGGCGGGAAAATCAAGCACATCCTGCGGTAAAAGGTAGTTACGACGCCGGATTTTGCGTCACGACACCGGATTCAAGCGGCTGGATCAGGTCCGGGCGGCGGTCAAACCAGCCATTGTCCTTGTGTTCTTCGGCCAACCACTCTTCGACTCGGTCGGCTACTTTCAACGCAAGGCCGTTCATCTGCTCTTCTCTGGTGCGCGAATGGCCCGATCCGGCCAAGGCGCTTTCACCCGTTGTGTCCTCGAGAACCTGAAACTGTTTCTTCTTGGCGACAAATTCCTTTTTGCCCACGTCATAGACGTTAACCAGAACGATCGCGGTACTTTTCGGGTTATAGATCACCGGAATGCCCGGAGGGGCCAGCATGTACCCTTCGAGGCTGATACCGATGTCGTATTCCTGCGCACCCTCGTAACGGCCCAGACGAATATCGACCGCATTCTGAATTGCGTCTTCCCATTCCTTGGGCGTCGCATCCCGGGAAACCGGTCCTTGTTTGGCTTTTTCTGCAAAGGCGTAGTTTACCCGCAGCTTGAATTCGCCCAGCGACTCAGGTTCTTCATAAACTTGCGTTTGCGTACACGCGCCCATCAGGGCCAGTCCGGTGATCAGGGTCAGAATGCGCAACATGTCTCTCGTCTCGATAGGCCTGTTTTTCTTGGATGTAGCGCACCGATACAGCCTGTGCCAAGCCGTATCGGCGTTATTTCACCGATCCGCGCACGCAATCACGAGAATTTATAGTCGCGCGGGAAGCCATAAGGTGGCTTCTTTCCGACACTTGCACGTTTTGACAGCCATTGGGACATATCCGCCTCGTGCCGGGTTTTTTCTCCGCCCATGGACCATTTCAGGCCCTCTTCCCAGTTGAAGGTGGTGATGTCGGACAGACCACCATCCAGTTCCAGCGTCCCCTGACGACCCCGCGCCATGTTGTATTTCTGCAGGCGCACGCCCTTGCCACGGGTCATCTCGGGTAGCTCGTCAGCGGGGAAGACCAGGAACTTGCCGTTCTGGGAAACCACGGCCACGTGATCGCCTTCCACTGGCTTGCAGATCATCGCAGTCTCGTCGCCTTTGACGTTCAGCACCTGTTTGCCGTTGCGGGTCTGGGCCAGCACCTCATCCTCGGGCACCATAAATCCATTGCCCGCATCCGAGGCTACCAACAGCTTGCGCCCCGGCTTGTGAATCAGGATGTCGATAATCTGTGCTTCGTTCGGTAGATCGACCATCAGGCGCAGCGGCTCACCCATACCGCGCCCCCCGGGCAGGTTGGCGGCGCTGACCGTATAGAAACGCCCGTTTGAGGCAAATACCAGCAACCGGTCGGTCGTTTCCGCGTGGAAGATAAAACGCGGGCCGTCACCGTCCTTGAACTTCAACTCTCGCTTTAGGTCGATATGGCCTGTCATAGCGCGTATCCAGCCCATCTGAGAGCAAACGACAGTGATTGGCTCCTTGTCGATCATCGCCTCAAGCGGCACGTCCTCGACTTGACCGGCCTCGGCAAACTGCGTGCGCCGCGCGCCGCCTTCGTAGTCTTTGCCGAAGGTCTTTTTAGTCTCTTTGAGTTGTTCAGCGATTTTGGCCCATTGCAGGGCGGGATCGGCCAGCAAATCTTCGAGGTTAGCGCGTTCCAGCATCAACTCATCGCGTTCACGGACCAGTTCCATCTCTTCCAGACGACGCAAGGACCGCAGACGCATGTTGAGAATCGCGTCGACCTGCACCTCGGACAGCTCGCCCTCGCCCGGTTTGGGCGAGACATAGTCGGATTCGTCCGTTGCCCGAACGTGGTCGATTCCCCAATCCTCACGCATCAGCGCGGCTTTGGGGTCGTCGTCATAGCGGATGATGTCGATCACCCGGTCGAGGTTGAGGAAGGCGACGATAAAGCCCTCCAAAACCTCCAAACGATGGTCGATCTTGGCCATCCGGTGGCGCGAACGGCGCAGCAGCACCTCTTGCCGGTGATCGAGAAAGGCGCGCAGCACTTCCTTCATCGAACAGACCTTGGGTGTCACACCGTCGATCAGCACGTTCATGTTCAGGCTGAACCGCACCTCTAGGTCCGAGTTGCGATAGAGCATGCCCATCAGCACTTCGGGGTCCACATTCTTGGAACGTGGCTCGAGGATCAGGCGAATGTCATCGGCGGATTCATCGCGGACATCGGCGAGGATCGGTATCTTCTTGGTCTGGATCAGCTCGGCGATCTTTTCGATCAGCTTGGATTTCTGGACCTGATAGGGAATCTCTGTGACGATGATCTGCCACTGGCCGCGGCCCAGATCTTCGACCTCGTACTTGCAGCGCAGGCGGAACGAGCCGCGCCCGGTGCGATAGGCTTGTGAGATGTTCTCCGGCGGCTCCACGATCACGCCGCCGGTCGGGAAATCCGGGCCGGGCACGTAGTTCAACAACGTATCGTCGCGCGCATCCGGCGTTTTGATCAGATGCAGACAGGCATCACATAGCTCCGCAATGTTGTGCGGCGGAATGTTCGTCGCCATCCCCACCGCGATACCACTGGCCCCGTTGGCCAGAAGGTTCGGGAACTGCGCGGGCAGCACGACCGGTTCGGTCAGCGTGCCATCATAATTGTCGCGGAAATCAACGGCGTCCTCGTTCAGACCCTCAAGCAGCGCCTCGGCCACGATGGTCATCCGCGCCTCGGTGTAACGCGAGGCCGCCGGGTTATCACCGTCGATATTGCCGAAATTCCCCTGCCCGTCGACCAGCGGGTAGCGGACGTTAAAGTCCTGCGCCAGACGCGCCATCGCGTCGTAAATCGCAGCATCACCGTGCGGGTGATAGTTGCCCATCACGTCGCCGGAGATTTTCGCGGACTTGCGAAACCCGCCGGTTGCACTGAGTCGCAGCTCGCGCATTGCATAGAGGATTCGCCGGTGGACCGGCTTCAACCCGTCGCGCGCATCCGGCAAAGCGCGGTGCATGATGGTGGACAGCGCATAGGTCAGATAGCGCTCACCAATCGCGCGGCGCAGCGGTTCGGCCACCTCGCCCCCACCTTCGGGAGCCTCCATGTTGGGGTCGTCGATCGTATCGTTCATAGATGATGTGGTACAACGCCATGGCGTCCGGGTAAAGCAAACAGCCCGAAAATTGCTGAGGACAAGTCGCGCTTTTTGCAACAGGGGGAGGCAAGTACCGGTTTTCCCCCATGTTTTCGACTCGGCAAACGAAATATGCTAAAATTTCTGCAATTGAACCGCTGCTTGATTTTGTTGTTACGATTGACCTTGGGGGATGCGCCATGACGCGCCTTATTGTTATTACTTTCGCTGCACTTGGATGGACATTTTATGTCGTAAGTGGCGGACCGGACTTTGAGCCGCGCGGTGAGCGCGTGCAACAGCCAGCCCGTGTTGCATCCGTGTCCGAGCCTGTTTCAAAGCCAAAATCTGAGGACCGCGCGCAAGAGCTTGTGACCAACGTCGCGACCCGCGCGGTTTCAGTAAGGGCCACACCTGAACCGGTGGTTATACAGGAAGATGTCGCAGCCCTTGTGGCCGAGCCGGCAACACCGGTTTTGTCCGGCTTTTCGACATTTTCCGATCAAGGTGCCAGCCTAACGCTCGCGTCTCTAGAAGACGGCGCAGCAGGGCTGCAACAGATTTCTATTGCCACCCAGACAGACGCGACGCCAGAGCCGGTCATCCCCGAGCCTGAAAAAGATATCCGGGAAATCTCAGGTACGCGCGTAAATATGCGCGACGGTCCCGGCACCATCTACCCTGTCATCGGCAAGGCCACCATCGGCCAACAGGTCGAGGTTTTGGGCGAATCGGGCACCGGCTGGCTGCGGCTTCGCGTGTTGCCCGCGCAACAGATCGGATGGGTTTCAGCCTCATTGGTCCGCAAATTCGCGAATTGACGCTTCGGTGACATTGCCCTGCCGCAAAGCTGACCGTAGCTAATGGGGCAGGCACAGGTACGGAAGCGCAATGCAAAAATCCATTCTTATCACCGGCTGCTCGTCTGGCATCGGCTTGGACGCAGCACACGGTATGCGTGCGCGCGGCTGGCGTGTTTTTGCCTCATGCCGCAAACAGCGCGATTGCGACAGGTTGCGGGCCCAAGGATTCGAAAGCCCGCTGATCGACTATACTGACGCAAGCACGATCACTTCTGGTTTGACGCAGGTTCTCGAGGCGACCGGCGGGACACTGGATGCCCTGTTCAACAATGGTGCCCACGGCCTGCCCGGTGCGATCGAAGATGTTCCAACCGAAGGATTGCGCCTGATTTTCGAGGCCAACGTCTTTGGCTGGCACGAACTGACGCGACAAGTCATTCCCGTTATGCGAGAGCAAGGTCACGGGCGGATTGTCCAGAATTCCTCGGTGCTTGGTCTGGTCGCCTTTCCGTGGCGCGGGGCCTATGTGGCGACGAAATACGCCATCGAGGGGCTGACCGACACAATGCGGCTTGAATTGCGCGGAACGGATATCAAAGTCATCCTCATTGAACCCGGCCCCATCACCTCAAAGATCCGAGTGAACTCAATCCCGATGTTCGAACGCTTCATCGACTGGAAAAATTCGGCACTGCGTGAAAAATATGAGACCTCGCTGCTGAAACGGCTCTACGAATCGTCCGGAACAGACACGTTCGAGCTTCCTGCCTCAGCCGTTACCGAGAAACTGGCCCATGCAGTTGAATCCAAACGCCCGCGGGCGCGGTATTACGTGACAACGCCCACCTATATCGCCGGGTATCTGCGCCGGATTCTGCCGACGCGCGCGATCGATCGCATTCTTTCGGATATCTGAGGCGAAATTACCCGTTCGCTTTTTGCGCCTACAAGGCTAGATGAGAGCCAACGAAACAAACACGGACGGTGCAGTCATGGACCTGTTGATGGTCGTCTTGCTTTTGGCCATGGCGGCAGTTGTTGTCGTTCTGGCGATTGGCATCGGTAATTTCGGCAAAAGCGGCACCCAAGCCGCAATGAAAAGCAACAAGATGATGCGGCTGCGGATTCTGTTTCAGTTCATTGCCGTTGTGCTGATCGTGATCTACGTCTGGCTTCGTGGGCAAGGAGGCTGAACATGGTCGTTCTCAACAAGATTTACACACGCACGGGCGATGACGGCAAAACGGCGCTGGGAAATGGCGAACGGGTCGCGAAATACGCAGGCCGTGTGGCCGCCTATGGCACCGTGGACGAGTTGAATTCGTTTGTTGGCGTCGCGCGCACCGAGGCAGAAGGCGAGGTCGAGGCAGCCCTGTCGCGCATCCAAAACGACCTGTTTGATCTGGGGGCTGATTTCTGCCGCCCTGATATGGATAAGGATGCCGAAGCTGAATACACCCCGCTGCGCATCGTTCCCGCTCAGATCGACAGGCTTGAGGCCGAGATCGATGCGATGAATGAAACACTGGAGCCACTGCGCAGTTTCATCCTGCCCGGTGGCTCGCGACTGGCGGCGCATCTGCATGTCTGCCGTACCGTCTCGCGCCGGACCGAGCGTTTGGCCGTGGAACTGACCAATATGGAGCCGGTGAACGAGGTCGCGGTAAAATACCTTAACCGTCTCAGCGACTGGTTTTTTGTGGCCGCTCGCTGCGCCAATGATAATGGCCGCGACGACGTCTTGTGGGTTCCGGGCGCGAACCGCTGAAAGCGGCGTGACGTCCAGTGGGCGTCGCGGCGACCGGAAGGGCGGAGCACCGGGGCCAAAACGCGGCACAAACGTTGAAAGCGGCGTATCTCAGGCCGGTTGCCACAACTCGATGGGGTTCCCCTCGGGGTCGTTGAGCCAGGCAAAACTGCCGTTAGGATAAGGCGAATCCGGATCTCGCCTTACCTCGATCCCGGCAGCCTCAAGCTGGGCAATCATCGCCTCAAGATCGCGCACTCTGAAATTCAGCATGAACTGCTTTTCGGCGTTCCCGAAATAGTCGGTCACTTTGTCGAACGGCGCAAAAACCGTCTCGCCCGCCTCTTGTCGCCAACAAAGCGTTTCATAGTCGCCGGGCACAGGATCAATCCCCAGATGCTGGTGATACCAATCGGCCAATGCGCCCTTATCTGCGGCCCGAAAGAAGAAGCCGCCAAATCCCAAAACCTTTTCCATCGCAATACCCGTTTTTCGAGAATCCCTGTCAACCAGCCTAACATTCCTTTCCGCAATCTGCCGCAAATGGGTAAAACGCGACGTTCCATTGACCTGACGTGACGATTTTGCCCTGTCACAGGGCGTCACAAGCCGCTATTTAATCCCGCGAAAGCATTGGTGGAGTCGCGCCGCGACTTACCGTTTTTTGAGGAGAAAGCGCTAAAATGAAGGTACTCGTGCCTGTCAAACGCGTGATTGACTACAATGTGAAGGTTCGCGTCAAAGCGGATGGTAGCGGTGTCGATCTCGCCAATGTCAAAATGTCGATGAACCCGTTCGACGAGATCGCAGTGGAAGAAGCGATCCGTCTGAAAGAAGCGGGCAAGGCTGACGAAGTCGTTGCCGTTTCGATTGGTGTGAAGCAGGCGCAGGAAACCCTGCGGACCGCGCTTGCCATGGGTGCTGACCGCGCCATCCTGGTTGTAGCCGCCGACGACGTGCATACCGATATCGAACCGCTGGCCGTTGCCAAGATCCTGGCCAAAGTGGTCGAAGAAGAACAGCCCGGCATCGTTCTGGCAGGCAAGCAGGCGATCGACAACGACATGAACGCCACCGGCCAGATGCTCTCGGCCCTGTTGGGCTGGTCGCAAGGCACCTTCGCGTCCGAACTGGACATCGAAGGCGACAGCGCCAAGATCACTCGCGAAGTGGATGGCGGCCTGCAAACCATCAGCGTCAAGATGCCAACCATCGTGACAGTTGACCTGCGCCTGAACGAGCCGCGCTATGCCTCGCTGCCCAACATCATGAAGGCGAAGAAAAAGCCGCTGGATGAGAAAACCGCCGCAGACTACGGCGTCGACGTCACTCCGCGTCTGGAAATCGTCAAGACCGATGAGCCGCCGGCACGCGCTGCCGGTATCATCGTAGGCTCGGTTGATGAGCTGGTCGGGAAACTCAAAGAAGCGGGGGCTGTGTAATGGCTGTACTTCTGCTTGCCGAAGTCAACAACGGCGAACTGGCGATGGACGCCACCGCCAAGGCTGTCAACGCCGCGAAGGCCCTGGGTGACATCACCGTTCTGGCCGCTGGCGGGTCTGCCGCTGCCGCTGGTGAAGCGGCCGCAAAGATCGACGGTGTGTCCAAGGTTCTGGTGGCCGAAGATGAATCGCTCGGTCATCGTCTGGCGGAATCGACCGCAGCGCTCATCGTTGGTCTGGCGGATGGTTACGAGCACATCGTTGCCCCTGCCACCACCGACGCCAAAAACGTGATGCCGCGCGTGGCAGCACTGCTGGACGTCATGGTCATCTCGGATGCGTCCGGCGTGGTTGACGGTTCGACCTTCGAGCGTCCGATCTATGCGGGCAACGCGATCCAGACCGTAAAATCCAACGACGCTAAAAAGGTCGTCACCCTGCGGACCGCCAGCTTTGACGCAGCGGGCGAAGGTGGTTCGGCCCCAGTCGAAACCATTTCGGTCGGCGACAACCCCGGTCTGTCGTCATGGGTCGAGGACAAGGTGGCCGAGAGCGACCGTCCGGAACTGACCTCGGCTGGCGTTGTTGTTTCGGGCGGCCGTGGTGTCGGCTCGGAAGAGGACTTCAAACTGATCGAAACCCTGGCTGACAAGCTGGGTGCTGCAGTAGGCGCGTCGCGTGCGGCCGTCGATTCGGGCTATGCGCCGAACGACTGGCAGGTGGGTCAGACCGGTAAGGTTGTTGCCCCGGACCTGTACGTCGCCGTTGGTATCTCGGGCGCGATCCAGCACCTGGCCGGTATGAAGGACTCGAAGGTCATCGTGGCGATCAACAAGGACGAAGAAGCACCGATCTTCCAGGTTGCCGATTTCGGTCTGGTTGCCGACCTGTTCGACGCGGTGCCGGAACTGACCGAGAAACTCGGCTGATCCCGCGACAAGATTTTTCAACGAAAAATCTCGACAAGGCCCGCCGCAGGCGGGCCTTTTTCATTCAATGCCCTGAATTGCCCAAGACAGCGATTCTGCGATTCGACGATGCGTTGCCGGGCCGATCACATGCTCGGCCATCGGCTGCTGCAGGGTTCCGAACAACACATCCTCAAGATCATCCGATACGCCCGAAGCCCGAACACTCAGCCGGATCGATTTGGCGCAACTGGGCGTCAACGCCTCGAACATGGCGGGCGTGATGGGCACAGGCTCAAAACCAGCATCCTCTTGCCGATCCAGCCAGAGCAGGATCACAGGCGAAGTGATGGCCCGCAGCAGATCCTCAAGTTTCTGGAACCAGCCCTGACGCAGGTCATCTGCGACAATGGCAAACCGCGTGTCAGAGGTTCTTTGCAGACATCCCAACAGGTGCCGCACGAAGTGAATATCGGTGAAATCTACTTCGGGAAACAGGTCGGTCAGGTCTTGTGTCGGCCCGACAAACCGATCATTGCGCTGCGGGTGGACGCGATAAAACCGGTTGTTTTGCCCTGCAACACCGGGCAGTTGCAGCACGCAGATATCCGCCGCGTTCGCCAACTGCATAAGGCCCTGATCCCTTTGCAGTGCTTCGATCCCGCAAAACAGGCTGCCAAGGTTCAGGCATCGGCGATTCAGGTAACGCTCAAGCCCTGCGGCAAATGGTGTTTCGACGAATCGACCAAAGGTTTCTTCACCGCCGATACACGCTACATATGGCGTGTCCAACGCTTGTTTCGGACCACGAAACCACCGTTTCGATCGGCCATAGCGGCACAAAGGGTCGGCAACGCTGCGCGCTGCCATCGTTTGATAGCTCATCACTCACACTCACATATATCACCCAGTTGCCATCTTGATGCCTCAGGTCTTACGAAATAGATAATGCGCGCATTTGAAGCGAATTTGAGCCGTCTGATCCCCTTGCCGACGGCCCGGAACTGCCGATAATGTCGCCGCATAAATCAACGAAGGCACCAGAGCATGGATGTGAAATCTGTCGGAGTTATCGGGGCAGGACAGATGGGCAATGGGATTGCCCATGTCATGGCCGTGGCGGAATATGATGTTCTGCTGACCGATGTCAGTCAGGACGCGCTGGATGGTGCCATGGCGATGATCGAGGCAAATCTGTCCCGTCAGGCCGCCCGCGGGATAATCGCAGAGGATGCGGTAGGGGCCGCTTTGTCCCGGATCACCACAACCTTGCGCCTGCCGGATTTGGGCCAGACCGATCTGGTGATCGAAGCCGCGACAGAACGGGAAACGGTAAAGCAGGCCATATTCGAAGACCTGCAGCCGCATTTGCAGCCGCATACGATCCTGACGTCGAACACGTCGTCCATTTCGATCACGCGGCTTGCCAGCCGGACGGACCGACCTGAGCGGTTCATGGGGTTTCACTTCATGAACCCGGTTCCGGTGATGCAACTTGTTGAGTTGATTCGTGGCATCGCAACAGATGAAGAAACCTTCAAATCCTGCAAAACCGTTGTGGATCGGCTGGGAAAGACCGCCGCCAGCGCCGAGGATTTTCCCGCCTTTATCGTGAACCGGATTCTGATGCCGATGATCAACGAGGCAGTCTATACGCTTTATGAAGGCATCGGCAACGTGCAGTCCATCGATCAGTCGATGAAACTGGGCGCAAACCACCCGATGGGGCCGCTGGAACTGGCGGATTTCATTGGGCTGGATACCTGTCTGGCGATCATGAACGTACTGCATGACGGTTTGGCCGATACCAAGTACCGCCCCTGCCCCTTGCTGACGAAATATGTCGAAGCCGGCTGGCTGGGCCGAAAAACCCAGCGCGGATTTTATGATTACCGCGGTGACGTTCCAGTGCCGACTCGCTGATTAAGCGCGTTGCGCAGGAGGGGGCCAGCCCCCTCGCCCGGATTGAATCCGGGCTCACCCCCGGGATATTTATGGACAGATGAAGGGGCGGATCAGCGCTTGCCGAGCGCGAGGGTGTGCTCGCGAAGCCAGGCCATGAACCCGCGCGGGTCGCGTTCCAGCAGTGCCATATCTTCGTCCGATATCGGATCTCCGATGACCGGAGACTGCGGTTTGTTGCAGGACCGGACGATCTCGTGCAGCAGCAGGCCCTGACGCAGGATCGGAGACAGCCGATTGGCGATCTGGTACCAGCGCGAGTTGCTGCCGGGGAAGAAAATCGGCACAACCTGCGCGCCCGAGCGACGGATCATTTTGGCGGTGAATACGTTCCACTCCCGCTCGATCGCCGGGCCGAACCAGTCGTCCGAGGACATCACCACGCCCGATGGGAACAGGGCCACGACGCCGCCATCTGCCAGATGCTTCATCGACTTGCTGCGCATTTCCAGCATCTTGGCCTGCGCTTCGGGGTCGTGCGGAAACGGCACCGGGATCATGAACGAGGTTGCGGCCTCGTCCAGACCGGTCAGGACCGAGCGGGTCAAAATGCGATAGTCGCTGCGGACGCGACCAATGAGTTCAGCAAAGATCATGCCATCGACCATGCCGTGAGGATGGTTTGCGACAACGACCACGGGACCGGTTTTGGGGATTCGGGCGATCTGTTCAGCCGGTGTCGTCAGATCGATACCCATCGTCTTGAGCGCACCGCCCCAAAATTTCTGACCCCGGTAATGTTCGTTCTGTTTTTCGAACTTGTTCACCATGCGCAGGATGGTCAGCTTGCCGGTCATCCATTCGATGGCGCGGATTGCGGTCGCGGTCCAGACATCGTCGAACGAGTTCGCGTAAGTCAGGGTTCTGCGGTCATAGATCTCGCCCTGATCTTGGCTGTCGCCCATAACAGGGCTTGTCTTGCTATCGTGGGTGGTTTCCGCCAATTGCTGGTTTTCCCGTCCTTCGTGTCGCGACAGCGTCTGGTTAATAGCCCTCGCCGAATTTGTCGTTTACGAGGGTTTCCAAAGCTTCTGCCAACGCCTCAGCATCCGGGCCGGACGTCTCGACGTCAATAGTGGTTCCGCGCGACGCTGCCAACATCAAAAGGCCCATAATACTGTCGCCTGATGCAGAAAGCCCCTCGCGCGAGACCTCGGCGCGTGCATCAAAGCCTTCGACAACTTCGACCAGCTTGGCCGAAGCGCGGGCGTGCAGGCCCTTTTCGTTTATTATTTTCAAGCTTCTATTGACCATATTCAAATATTCCAGTCTCAGTCCAACGTCACGTTTTGCGCATTGATATATTTTCGCCCGGCCTCAAGCGCGAGGCGCACCGCCTCGGGCACGGGAAGGTGGCGGCTTTTGGCCAGTTTGATCAGCAGCGGAAGATTGGCACCGTAAAGGATTCGCCGGTCCTGCGGCGCGCAGGCGCGCAAGCTCAGGTTAGACGGGCTACCGCCAAACAGGTCAGTGACGACAACGACGCCGTCTCCGACATCGACGCTATCGGCGGCGCGGCAAATCTCAGACTGTTTTTCCTCGCGATTGTGGTCGGCCTCGATCGGGACAGCGACCAGTCCGGGCTGTTTGCCAACCACATGCTGCGTGGCCGCCAGGTATTCCTGCGCCAGTCCCCCATGTGCAACGATTACGATCCCGATCAATCCGGCCTCACATTCAACGCGCGTCGTTCCATCTCGCGGTGCCTAATTGCCACCTGCTGCCCCCCTTCTGCAAGGGCCTTTGCAACCGCTTCCGCCACGGCGACCGATCGATGCTGACCACCGGTGCAGCCAAAGGCCACCGACAGATGCGCTTTGCCTTCGGCGCTGAAGGCGGGCAAAAGCTCGATCAGCAGGTCTACGACCCGGTCAAAGAAAGCGGCATAGTTCATGTCGGACTGAACATAGGACGCAACGTCCGGGTTTCGACCATCGGCATCGCGCAGCTCGGGTCGCCAGTAGGGATTGGCAAGAAAGCGGCAATCGAACACCATATCCAGCCCGCGGGGAAGACCACGTTTGTAAGAAAAGGATTCCACGGAAACAGCCAGGTGCCGCCCCTCGGGCGGGGCGAACCAACGCTCAACCTCTTCGCGCAGCTGGTGTACGTTCAGGGTGCTGGTGTCGATCAGAGTATCTGCAAATTCGCGGATCGGTTGCAGCTCTTCCTTTTCCTGCAAGATACCGGTCTCGGGGCTGGCGTCGGTAGCCACCGGATGCCGGCGGCGGGTTTCAGAGAAACGACGCAGCAGAACGTCGTTGGTGCAATCAAGATACAGAACAGTTAGATCGACCTGCTCCATCCGACCCAGTTTTGCAGCCAGTTCAAGGAATCCTATCGTCGAGAAATCACGATTGCGGGCATCGATGCCCAAGGCCATCGGCTTGTTGGGCTCTTGCCCATCCAACAGTCGCGTCAGCAGCCCCATAGGCAGGTTGTCGATGGCTTCGAACCCCAGATCTTCGAGGACATGAATTGCGGTGGACCGTCCAGCGCCCGACGGTCCGGTCACCAGAACGATACGCTGTTGCGATGTCATTTGCTGGGCCATTCCGGGTCTACGCGCCCCATTTTCGCTATCTGGATCAAAGCTGCCGCCAAATTGGGCACGCCTGCGCCTCTTAGCAAGGGAACAGTTCGTCTCAGCACGCGAATAAAATGGTGTTCCGGAAGACGGGCCGTTTCTTTTTGTTCCAGGTCCACGACAAAGTGCACCGCAGTGGCGCCTGCTGGTGCCGCACGCAGCAATCCGACGCCCCGTGCCTCGATCAGACCGTAGATCGGTGGAACCGTATCTGCGAGAACCTGATCATCTTTCATGTCCAGAGCGACGCGGTCATCGGATACCAGTTGTGCGCCCAAAGCCATCAATTGCAGGGCTAAGGCGGATTTGCCGACCCCCGAAGGCCCAAGGATCAAAATGCCGCGATCTTCCACGGCGACACAGGTTGCGTGAATCCAGGCCGTGTTCTGGCCTTCTGCCTGTGCCAGAGTGGTCGTTTCCATGCCTCTAAACCGGAAGCCCTACAACAAACCGCGCGCCCAGCGGGTCCGATGTTACGTCGGCCTCGGTCGGGCGAATGTTCTCGGCCCAGATGACACCACCGTGGGCTTCGACGATTTGCTTTGAAATCGCCAAACCAAGGCCGGAATTGTTGCCGAAATGCTCTTCGGGGCGTTGAGAATAGAACCGCTTGAATACTTTGGTCAGGGCCTGATCGGGAATGCCCGGGCCAGTATCCTCAACCACGATCAGCACCCGGTTGTCGCGTTGACGGACCCAGACACGGATCGCATCGCTTTCCTCGCAGAAGGAAATTGCATTTGTAATGAGGTTGACAAAAACCTGCGCCAGCCGGGCCTCAAGCCCGTTGACCACAATGGGGCCTTTGGGCAGATCGGTGATATAGTCGATCCCCTTTGACCGCGCGTCCTCGCCCAGGAACTGGCCGATATTGCTCAGCAGGTTCAACAGATCGAACGGCTGTTCCTGTTCTTTGACCAGTTCCGCATCCAGCCGTGAGGCGTTCGAGATATCGCTGACCAGACGATCAAGCCGCCGAACATCGTGTTCGATCACGCCCAGCAGCTTTTCACGCTGATCGTC
Source organism: Ruegeria sp. E1 (assembly GCF_056534225.1). NCBI lineage: Bacteria > Pseudomonadati > Pseudomonadota > Alphaproteobacteria > Rhodobacterales > Roseobacteraceae > Ruegeria > Ruegeria sp. E1. The sequence continues at coordinate 13,761 of NZ_JBQFPE010000016.1, forward strand.
GCGCTTGACCATGCGCAGGGTGCCGACGGCAGACTGAAGGCTGGCCAGCGGATTCTTGATTTCATGCGCCACATCTGCGGCAAACTGCTCGTTCGCATCGATCCGGTTGTACAAAGCTGTCACCATCCCGCGCAGCGCACTGCTCAGGCGTCCGATTTCGTCCGGACGCGCGCTGAGGTCAGGAATACGGATGCGGCCGGGGTTCACACCCGCCCCGCGGTCCTTGCCCATCTCGGCGGCCGAAGCCAGGTCTGCCAACGGGTTAGCGATGGTCGAGGCCAGAACAAGGCTGAGACCGATAGACACCAGCAGGGCCACGACAAACATCTGCAGGATTCGCTCCTGTTCCTGCCGGGCCAGCGCGTCGACTTCACCCGCCGGACCGGCCATTGCAACCGCGCCGACCGTTTCACCGTCAAGCACGATCGGAGCGACAGCGACGATCACTGTGTCACCCGCATCATCCTTAACAGCCTTGACCTGCAACCCTCCGCCCAGCGTGTTTGGAACCATTTCCTGTACGCGCTGCGCCAAAGTTGGGGCCGTATCGACGGTGGTGCTGGTGAAAACAGACGAGACGCCATTCCAGACTGCAGTCAGCGCGTCGCTGATCAGCGTTCCGCCAGCTTGTGCGTCGCTGTCAGCGCGCAGCAGGCTTGGGAGCTCTGATGCCGGAGATGCACCGCGTGTCCAACCGATCAAGGTACCCGACCCGTCATAGATGAACACCTCGCCGCCTTCGGGCAAGGTCAGACCTGAAAGCGTATCGCGTACGTCCAGCCCGACAGTTGCGCCCAGGCCTGGCTGGCGTAGCTGCGTTTCAAAGACGTTGCTGACCAGTTGCGCATCCCCGATCAGGTTCTGCGCAGTCTGCTGCACCCGCTGTTTGCGCGTGTCATCCAGATACAGAAGCCCGGCCACCAACAGCACCAGAGCGATCACGTTGAAGGTGATGATCCGGCGGGCCAATGGCGAGTGGCGCAGGGAAAACAGGTTGCGCCGGGATCGCGTGGCCTGCAACTCGGCAGACTCGGGATCCTGTGGGATGACCCAATCGTCTCCCAGTACGACGTCGCCGTCGCGCAATGCGGTATCTTGCTCGGTATCGCGCACGAGACCTCTTTAACACTTCACAGACGGTCGCGCCTATTCTTCGTTGTACCGGTATCCGATGCCATAGAGCGTTTCGATGGCAGAAAACTCGGGGTCAGCCGCCCGCATCTTCTTGCGCAGGCGCTTGATGTGGCTGTCAATCGTGCGGTCATCCACATAGACCTGATCGTCATAAGCCACATCCATCAACTGATCGCGGCTTTTGACGAAACCGGGACGCTGGGCCAGTGCCTGCAGCAACAGGAACTCGGTCACTGTCAGCGAGACATCATTGCCTTTCCAGCTGACCGAGTGCCGCAGAGGGTCCATGCGCAGTTCTCCGCGCTCCATCACTTTGGCGTCGCCAGTATTGACGCTGGCCGCATCGCCTTCGGTCGCTTCCTGACGGCGCAGCAGCGCACGGATACGTTCGACCAGCAGACGTTGCGAGAAAGGTTTCTTGACGTAGTCATCCGCGCCCATCCGCAGGCCCAGAACCTCGTCGATCTCATCATCCTTCGAGGTCAGGAAAATGACCGGCATCTGGGTTTTCTGCCGCAGACGCTGCAACAGATCCATGCCATCCATTCGCGGCATCTTGATATCCAGAACGGCCATGTCCGGCAGCTTTTTGTTGAACGCGTCCAACGCGGCCTGTCCGTCATTATAAGTTTCAACCTCGAAACCTTCGGCTTCGAGTGTCATGGATACAGACGTCAGAATGTTTCTATCGTCATCCACCAGTGCAATCTTTGACATCGGGTTCACCCCTATTCCTGCTCACTTACGCAATAATACGCATTTTTATGAGGTATTGTTGGCGGTTTTAAGGCGCCGAATCAATCCGTAACCCTGAATCGTGCCATTCTTGCGGCAGCTATGCGGCAAAAATGCCTTGGCACTCGCAAAATGCTGCCCGGTTTTCCGGCAGGGATTTTCTGGTGGCGCTAAACTTTACCTTGGTTGCGCTAACTGCGCCAAACCGTCCTGTTCATGCCCCAAATGACCATGATAAGACCCGCCTATCCGCCGGTTTTCCCCGGCAATCTGCCCCAATGGCGCAGGTCGCGCCGCCACAGGAGAAGAAACGCATGACATCTGGACGGGTTAACCCGCAATTCCGCCTCGAGGATCAGGGCATCGAGGGTCTGGGCAATGTCTATTACAACTTCATGGAACCGGCGCTGATCGAAGAGGCGCTGAAGCGCGGCGAAGGTACGCTGGGCAATGGTGGCGCATTTCTGGTGACAACCGGCAAGTTCACCGGTCGTTCCCCCAAGGACAAGCACGTCGTCAAAACCGACAGCGTCGCCGACAGCATCTGGTGGGAAAACAACGCCGCGATGAGCGCGCAAGGATTTGATGCGTTATATGAGGATATGCTGGCCCATATGAAAGGCCGCGACTATTTTGTGCAGGACCTGGTTGGCGGGGCCGATCCGACCTATTCGATCAATGTGCGCATGGTCACCGAACTGGCCTGGCACAATCTGTTCATCCGCCACCTGCTGCGCCGTCCCGACCGCGAGGATCTGGATGAATTCACCGCAGATTTCACCGTGATCAACTGCCCCAGCTTCAAGGCCGACCCGGCCAAGCACAATTGCCGCAGCGAAACAGTGATTGCGCTGAACTTCGACCGCAAGCTGATCCTGATCGGCGGCACGGAATACGCGGGTGAGAACAAGAAGTCCGTCTTTACCCTGCTGAACTACATGCTGCCTGAAAAAGGTGTGATGCCGATGCATTGCTCGGCCAATCATGCGGTTGGCAACCCGGTGGATACGGCTGTGTTCTTTGGCCTGTCCGGCACCGGCAAGACCACTCTGTCAGCTGACCCGTCACGGGTGCTGATCGGGGATGACGAACATGGCTGGTCGGATCGCGGCACCTTCAACTTTGAAGGCGGCTGCTATGCAAAGACGATCAACCTGAACGCCGAGGCCGAGCCCGAGATTTATGCGACCACCACCAAGTTCGGCACGGTGATCGAGAACATGATCTTTGATCCCGAAACCAAGAAGCTGGATTTCGACGACGATTCCCTGACTGCGAATATGCGCTGCGCCTATCCTCTGGAATATATCTCGAACGCGTCAAAAACCGCATTGGGCGGCCACCCCAAGAACATCATCATGCTGACGTGCGATGCGTTTGGCGTGCTGCCCCCCATTGCGCGGCTGACCCCAGCGCAGGCGATGTATCACTTCCTGTCGGGCTTCACCTCGAAGGTCGCCGGGACCGAGCGGGGTGTGACCGAGCCGCAGCCGACCTTCTCGACCTGTTTCGGCGCTCCGTTTATGCCACGCCGCCCCGAGGCTTATGGCAACCTGTTGCGCGACAAGATCGCCCAGCACGGCGCGACCTGTTGGTTGGTCAATACCGGCTGGACCGGTGGCGCTTATGGCGTCGGCAGCCGGATGCCGATCAAGGCCACCCGCGCGCTGCTGACGGCGGCACTGGAAGGATCGCTGGCCAATGCCGAATACCGCAAGGACGCGAATTTCGGCTTTGACGTCCCGGTTTCCGCGCCGGGCGTACCCGAGGTTCTGCTGGACCCGCGCCGAACATGGGACGATCAGGCGGCCTTTGACAAGCAGGCTGAAAAGCTGGTGCAGATGTTCTCGGAAAACTTCGAGCAATACCTGCCCTTCATCGACGAAGACATCAAGGCCGTTGCCATCGGCTAAGTGCCGGTCCAGTCAACTGACAAAAAGGGGCGCTTTCGCGCCCCTTTTTCGCATCCGACGCCACGTAAACTGCCGTTCGGACCCCATCCCTGCAGACAAATTCATTGCCCGGGCGGGTGACATACGGTATCTCCAAAGTGTCTTTATGGCACAAAAACGCCCGGCGCGAATGCACCGGGCTTTTGCTAAAAAGACTTTTGGGCAGCTTTTGCGAACACACTCACACGCGGTTCAAGGGCTACCTAATCGGTAGAGGAAGAGTACTAAACGGGGATCAGGTGTCAATATGATACGTAGAGGCAAGCTTATTAAGTGCCCGCGCATCCAGCAACAACTCGGCTGATACAGACACCAGTTAGAATGGGGTTCTAATGACTGAAATTTCAAAACTGACCGAATTGCGCAAGCTGATGCAGAGCATGGAGCGGACCTTGGGACTGGAGGAATTGTCTCCGGTCGAACGCGACATTTACTATGCCGCAGAAGAGCTGTCCAAATCCGATCAGGAAGTGCGCACTTTCGGCCTAATTGAGCATACGCTGGTGGAAAGCGTGTCGCGCCCCACATTCTTCCGCGCGCTGAAATCGCTGGTACAAAAAGGCTATCTGTCGCAAAGCGGCAGCGCCAACCGGGGGCGGTATATCGTACATGCACCCCGGTAAGAACTGGCAGGCCTAGAGACACGTGCAGGTGCGAGGGTGGGTCTTTGACACGGTGTTGGCGTCGTCAGCCTATGTAGCTGCATCCATCCTCACGTTCGAGGTGCTGATGCCCCTGCAGAACGTGTTCTTTCCTGAATACCCAAGCCATGCCAGCCTGTTGTTCCTGCCCCATGGCGTTCGGGTTCTGGCCGCATGGCTTTTGGGCTGGCGTGCGATTATCGCATTGCTGCCCGGTGTTTTCCTGGTCTTCGCCATGGTCGGAGGCTGGGACGTTTTCCTGCCCAACCGTCTGCTTGCGATTGGCATTGCGGTTACAACGGTTCCGGCGGTGTTCTATGCCTGCAAATGGCTTGGATGGGACCTGTTCCCCAGGCCGGATCGCAAACCCTGCTGGCTGTGCATCATGGGTGTAGGGGTTGTGACGTCCTTTCTGGTATCCGCCCTTACAAATATGGCCTTTGGCAGCACTACGGCAGAGTATATCGCGTTTCTGATCGGGGATATTTCGGGCCTGTTTTTCCTGATGCTGGGCCTATATTTCACCTTCAGATATATCGACAGCCGCAGCTGATCGGCTCGGGTCTGCCCCGTTGCATGGGTGCTTAAATTTCGCTGCATCGCCAAAGTCAAAGCGCAATTTTAGAACTTTTTGACCTCAATGCACGCATTTTTGTTGCGCTGCATGTGCAGCATGGTATGACCAATCGACCCACAGAAGGACATGATTCATGGCCCATGACGGACAAGATGCGATCGACATGCCACAATCCGCGGTTCTGCCCGACCTCCTGACTCTGACGTCCAAAGCCCTACCTGCGGTCGAGGCTGTTCTTGACCGCGCACGCACATCGGTTCGTGAAATGGTAACAAGCGATGATCGGATCTCGGGCGCGTTGATCGAGGCGAACCAGACGGCGGCCCATGGTCTGGCGTGGCTGGCCACTTATCACCAGTCGTTGCAGCAGATGCAGCGGTGGGCCGAGGCGTTGCAGGCCGATGGCAAATTCGGCGAAATGGAGCAGTTGCTGCATCAGATTGCCTTTGGCGAATACCTGCATCAGGTGGCGGGTGGCATCCCCATGAACCAAGGGGAAATCTTGCGTTTGCAGGATCTTGGCCTTGGTTGGGACGCTCTGTCCGGGTTCCAGTGCGCTGAGGTTCAAACGATTATGGCGCAGGCCAATTCTCAGGCCGCGCGGACGCGACTGGTTGAGCTGATGCAGGATCAAGCTGGTGCCACGATGTTTGGGGCCTCGGGTCTGGACGAAGAGCTTGAGATGATCCGCGACCAGTTCCGCCGCTATGCGCAGGAAAAGGTCGAACCCAACGCCCATGACTGGCACCTGAAGGATCAGCTGATCCCGATGGAAGTCATTGAAGACCTTGCGGAAATGGGCGTTTTCGGCCTGACCATCCCCGAGGAATTCGGCGGCTTTGGACTGTCCAAAGCATCGATGTGCGTGGTGTCCGAAGAACTGTCGCGCGGCTATATCGGCGTTGGTTCGCTGGGCACAAGGTCCGAGATCGCGGCTGAGTTGATCCTTGCGGGTGGCACGGACGCGCAAAAGGCGCATTGGTTACCGAAACTGGCGAGTGCGGAAATCCTGCCAACAGCGGTTTTCACGGAACCCAACACCGGGTCTGATCTTGGCAGCCTGCGCACCCGAGCCGTGAAGGGTGAGGATGGTAACTATAAGATAACAGGCAATAAAACTTGGATCACCCATGCCGCGCGCACCCATGTGATGACCTTGCTGGCACGCACAAATCCTGACAGCATCGACCATCGGGGGCTGTCCATGTTTCTGGCCGAAAAGACACCCGGTACTGACGAAAACCCCTTTCCCACTCCGGGCATGACCGGGGGGGAAATTGAGGTGCTGGGATACCGTGGAATGAAGGAATATGAGCTGGGGTTTGACGGCTTTGAGGTCAAGGGTGAAAACCTGCTGGGCGGCGAAGAAGGTAAAGGTTTCAAGCAGTTAATGGAAACCTTCGAGTCTGCGCGCATCCAAACTGCAGCCCGCGCCATCGGTGTGGCGCAATGCGCGTTGGATATTGCGATGCAATACGCGCAGGACCGCAAGCAGTTCGGCAAGGCGCTGATCAACTTCCCGCGCGTATCCGGAAAACTGGCGATGATGGCGGTCGAAATCATGATCGCGCGTCAGCTAACCTATTATTCTGCATGGGAAAAAGACCACGGTCAGCGCTGCGACCTTGAGGCCGGGATGGCCAAGTTGCTGGGCGCGCGGGTCGCTTGGGCGGCGGCGGATAATGGGTTGCAGATCCATGGCGGCAATGGCTTTGCACTGGAATACAAGATCAGCCGTGTGCTGTGTGATGCACGCATTCTGAACATCTTTGAAGGGGCCGCCGAGATTCAGGCTCAGGTCATCGCGCGGCGGTTGCTGGGGTAAAACCCGGACCGTCGCGGTTTCCCCGACTGAACCCGGCCCGCGCGCCGGGTTTTCTTTTTCTTCCGTTTTGTACATGTCTCAGACCCCCGATCTTCCGTTTTGTACAAACTGATTTTGTGATCGATGGAGCGAAACTTCCCCCTCGGATCGGGTCAGGAAATCGTGTAAAGCGCATCAACCGCACCGGCCTCGAAGTCCGTCCAAGGAGAGTGACGCGTGAAAATCATCATCGCAATTCTGGCCCTGTGCCTGACCCTCGCCGGATGCAGCACACCCCCCGCGCAAGGGCCTAGTGATGTCGACGCGCTGGCGCAGGCGATCGAGGCGCTTGGCCCTAATGTTGATCCGGCCGAGGCACGCCGCGCCGCAGAAATTTCCTATGCCTATCCCCAGCGGTTGAAACAGGACTGGAACATCACTGACCCTGCGATCATTCACAACGCAAAGGTCATCAACGGGTTTCGCGAAAAGGGCCTGTGCAACGACTGGGCGCAGGCGATGACCACGCGTCTGCGGCAGGAGAATTTCCGCACGCTGGACCTGCACTGGGGCACATCGCCGCCGACGCCGTTTCGGATCATCCACCACTCGGCCCTGATCAGCGCCAAGGGCGATTCGATCTATGACAGCATTATCCTTGATCCCTGGCGGTATAGCGGTGCCCTGTATTGGGGCCCGGTCGACCAAGACCCGAGATATGACTGGAAACCCCGGCTGGAAGTGCGCGAGGCGTTGCTGAGCGGCGAGAACCCCTATTGAAACGGCTATCTCTGATCCCGGCGAAAAGATAAGACTGCCGCATGATGCGCTTGATCCTAACCCTGCCTTTTGTGGCTCTGCTGCAATGTAACACCGACGAAACCGTTGCCGCCTATGGTGCGGCAGATCGGGTCTGGGTTTTGCAAGAGATTGACGGTCAGCCCTTCGATGCCAGCGCCCGGTTGCAATTTCCCGAGGAAGGCAGGATTGCAGGCAACGCGCCTTGCAACAGGTACAACGGTACCTTGAACGCCCCCTATCCGTGGTTCGAGATACAAGACCTGACCGCCACCCGTGCCGCCTGCGCGGGGCTTGAGGCGGAGGGGGTTTACTTCGCCGCGTTGATGGCGATGACCCAATCCGAGGTGTCCGGCGACGTGCTGATCCTGCGCAATGAGGCGGGTCACGAAATGGTTTTCAAATCCGACGAGTGAAACGTTCGATGAACCGCGCGCGGGCTTCGGGCAAGGGTGTATGACCCAAAGACGGGGCGACCCTGTGCTGTAGAAAGTAACCCGTGGTGTGCAGGCCCTCTGCAACCTCGGGGTCCGGTGCGCTGCCTTCGCCGCGCAGACAGGGCGGCAGGGGCAGTAGCTTGTCCGCCCAGTCCCCGGCACCCGCAGCACTGACGGCGCGGCCCGTTTTGGGCGAGACATAGACCAGACCCGTGGTCGCGCCTGTCACCGCACAGGCCGACAGGTCAAGGCCAAAGCCCAGTTCATCCAGCAGCGCCAGTTCCCAGCGCAGGTAAGCCAGCGGCCAGATTTCGTCTTGGCCCAGCAGGTCCATCAGTTGTTCGGTCTGTTTGTAAATCGCGGGATGGGGCTCACGCTCGGGCAGGCAAAAGGACAAAAGCGCAACCACCGTGTTCAGTCCCGCCAAAGCCAACCGTCCGGAGAACGCCGCCGCCGCGCGGGACCGCAGCGGCTCGACCTGAAAGGTGCCCAGATGTTCTTCGAGCCGCGCCCGCCAGAGCAGATCGAGTTGCGCCCCCGGCTGCAGGATGGGCGCGATCTTGCGGCTGGTGCCACCGCGCACGACCCCTGCGTGGCGGCCATGGGCCTCGGTAAACACCTCGACAATCGCCGAGGTTTCGCCGTGACGGCGCGAGGTCAGAAGTATGCCGTGATCGCGCCAGTCCAATGGGGGCCTCGGTTGGTGATGGGATGTGCCGGACCACAAGAGCGCAACTGACGGCGGATCGCAAGACGACGGGTCTTGACAAAAGCCGGTTGCCGCCCCCTAATTAACGCATAAGTTAAATAGGAGAGTGCGATGCGGGGCATTACCATCAGCTACAATTTCGATGGCGACGAGGCCGAATGGGAAGCCGCCACCAGCACCTTTATCGCAGCTATCGATGCCGACCCGGATGCTGCGGGCAGGTTCACCTATCAGGTGGCAGTTGCCGATGACGGGGTTTCCCGGTTTCACTGGGGCCGCTGGGACAGTGCCGAAACGCTGGCCCATGTTCAGGCGCAGCCTTATTTCAAGGCGTTCGCTGAAAAGGTGCGGGGTTTTGCAGGCGGGGCGCCCAATGCAGTCGGGCATGATGTCAAAGGCAAAACGGACGGCTGGTAGGGTTAGTCCAACCCGTCCTCACCCAGAAGATGCCGCCCTTGGCGGTCCTCGACCTCGATCACCCAGAGGTCGGGGTCAAAGCTGCGCTGGCGGGTGATGGCGGCGTCGACCTTTGATTCCGCGCCGCTGGAGAGTTCAACCCATTTGCGGTCGCCGCTGAGCAGGTCGAAACTGCGCTGAAAGGCTGTGGCCTGCCCGTTCAGCGTGTTGAGTTTGACCAGAACGGCCCCGGCGGTGTCATCGCCATGGGTGACGACAAAGGCCGGGATTTCGTGCAACCGCAGGCGGGCGAGATAGGCGTGCACCCAGAACTCTGCCGTCAGCCGGGTCATTGTGCTGCCCTGTCTGCTGCGCCCGAGAATTTTCGTCGAAAATTCTTGGTCCCGGTCATGCGTTGCCGTCTTTGAAATCGAGGCCCATTTCTGAATAGCGCTCGGATTCCTCCAGCCAGTTGGGCCGGACTTTGACCTGCAGGAACAGGTGGATCTTGCGGTCGAGGAATTCTTCCAGTTCCGCCCGCGCCGCCTGGCTTACGGCCTTGATGGTCTCACCCTTTTTGCCCAGCACGATGCCTTTGTGACCGTCGCGCATGACATAGATGACCTGATCGATCTTGGCGGAACCGTCTTTGCGTTCCTCCCAATTCTCGGTCTCGACGGTCAGTTGATAGGGCAGTTCCTGATGCAGGCGCAGGGTCAGTTTCTCACGCGTCATCTCGGCTGCGATCATGCGCAGGGGCAGATCGGCGATCTGATCTTCGGGGTAGAGCCACGGGCCTTCGGGCAGTTCGCCCGCCAGCCACGCGCGCAGGTCGTCGACGCCGTGGCCTTTTTCGGCTGAGATCATGAAGGTCTCGGCAAAGGGATAGCGGGTGTTCAGGTCGCTGGTGAGGGCCAGCAGTTTCTCGGACGGTACCTTGTCGATCTTGTTGATCGCCAGCGCGATGGTGCGGCCCTGCCCGATCTCTTCGAGACCTTCGAGGATGCGTTCGACCCCTTCGGTGATGCCGCGATGCGCCTCGACCATCAGGACAACCACGTCAGCATCTGCCGCCCCGCCCCAGGCCGCGGCGACCATGGCACGGTCCAGACGGCGGCGGGGTTTGAACAGGCCCGGTGTGTCCACAAAGACCAGTTGCGCGTCGCCTTCCATCGCCACGCCACGGATGCGGGCGCGGGTGGTTTGCACCTTGTGCGTCACGATCGAGACCTTGGCCCCGACCATGCGGTTCAGAAGGGTGGATTTGCCTGCGTTGGGCTCTCCGATCAGGGCGATAAATCCGGCGCGTGTGGTCATGTGTGTTGCGATCCTGTTTGCAAGTGCGCACCCCTATAGCAGAATGGGCGGACGGGCCAGAGGGATTTGTCGCATTACCCCAATGACGCGCCACATGCCCAGTCGAAGCCAGTCCGGCGGTCTTATCCGGTGCATGAGCTCCGATATATATCGGCGTGCGTTTCTTCTGGGCGGCACCAGTTCCATTGGGACAACGGGATGAGGCGGTTGAGATCGCTCTGGACGCGGATAATCCGGGGGATTGGGCGTTTCATTGCCATGTGATCGAGTATCGAAGACCGGGCTGACGGGGTTTTTGTGTGTGGAGTGAAGGTCGAATTGGCTGTGCCAATCCGACCGGGAAGGGGCCAGCCCCCTCGCCCGGATGTTATCCGGGCTCACCCCCGGGATATTTCTGGACAGATGAAGGGCGGATCGGTTTTGGGGGACGGGCCGCCGGGTTCGCTAGATCGTGGCCAAGTTTCGCGCGAGAACGTGGTTTGGGTAGGCCTGATCCTGAATGCGGAAATGGGTTGTCCCGACATGTCCAAACCCATGCGATTGGTAAAACGCGATTGCCGGGGTGTTTTCGGAATTTGTGGTGAGCCAGACCGTATGCGCACCGAGTGTGCGGCAATGGTGCAGGCCTGTTTCAAGCAATCTGGTCCCGTGACCCCCGCCGTGATGGGTGGGGCGGACATAGAGGGTTGAAATCTCGGGGCCGGAAATGCCCTGTATGGGTGAAGCGCCGGTATTCGTCACGCCTATGAACCCGAGGATACCATCTTTGTCTTCGGCAACGGCTATGAATTCATCCGGGCTGGTAATTCGTGCCGCGAGTTTAGGCTTTGTAAACGTGCCAAGCACATAGTCGGCAAAGAATGTGTTGATCCCGTTGCGCAGATAGGTGCCGAGCCAGACCTCGGTTGACAGGGCGGCGAGGCTGGCGGCATCCGATGCAGTTGCGGGTCTGATCGTCATCAACCGCGTGCCGGGGTTGGTCCGGCGTTCATGCCAGGCGGTCGAGCAGCGCCTTAGCGGCGGCCTGTTCGGCTTGGCGTTTGGAGCCTGCTGTGGCCTGTGCCTCGGTGCCGTCCTGAAGGCGGGCGGCGATGGTGAAGATGGGGGCGTGGTCGGGGCCGGAGCGTTTGACCTCGACATAAGACGGGGGTTTCTGACCGCGCGCCTGGGCCCATTCCTGAAGGGCGGTTTTGGCGTCGCGGGCATCGGCCTCGACCGTGTGGATGCGGTCGCCCCAGAGGGCGAGGATGACGTCGCGGGCGGCCTCGAACCCGGCGTCGCGGTAGATGGCGGCGATCACCGCCTCCATCGCGTCGCCCAGCAGGGCCTGTTTACGGCGACCGCCCGAGAGCATTTCCGAGCGGCCCAGTTTCAGAACCGCGCCCAGATCGATCTGGCGGGCGACATCGGCGCAGGCCTCTTTGCGGACCAGCGCGTTGAAACGGGGGGCCAGCTGACCTTCGGAGGCTTTTTTGTCGGCTTCTAGCAGAGCTGTGGCCATCACGAGGCCCAGCACCCGGTCGCCCAGAAATTCCAGTCGCTGGTTGTCGGGCCGCGTAGGGGACGAGACCGAGCCGTGGGTCAGCGCGCGCAGCAGCAGTTCGGGGTTGGAGAATGCGTAGCCCAACCGCTGCTGAAACGCTTTTATCTCGGCCGAAAGCTTCAATTGACCGCCTTGAAGAAGCGATCACCCCGCCATGTCCAGAAGAACAGCATCGACCGGCCGGCGGAGGAGAACATGATCCGGTCGGCGCGACCGATCAGGTTTTCGTAAGGCACATAGCCGACGCCGCCAACAGCCTGTGGCAGGCGGCTGTCTGCGGAATTGTCGCGGTTGTCGCCCATGAAGAAATAATGGCCTTCAGGGACGACATAGACGCCGGTGTTGTCCGAGCCCTGATTGCCGATATTGAGCACTTCGTAAGACACGCCATTGGGCATGGTTTCGATATAGCGGGATTTCTCGCAGGTGCCACCGATGCCAACAGGGCCGTTTTCGCAGCGCGGACGCAAACCTTGCGGCCCTTGCGGTTCGGCAATCTCGGTAAAGTTGCCATCGGGTTGTTGCGGCAGGGCGGTGCCGTTGAGGATGATCTGGCCTTCGCGCACCTGAATGCGGTCGCCGGGCAGGCCGATCAGGCGTTTGATATAGTCGCGGCCTGTGACCGGATGGCGGAACACGATGACGTCGCCGCGTTCGGGATCACCGCCCCAGATGCGGGTGTCGCCGTCGCCCTGCATCCAGCCGCAGATATCCTCGGCATCGATATTCAGGCCGACGCTGGGGATGATCAGGCTGGGGCAGGAAGCGTAGGAATAGCCATAGGCCATTTTGTTGACGAAAAGGAAATCGCCGATCAGCAGTGTCGGCTTCATCGAGCCGGAGGGAATCCAGAACGGCTGAAAGAACAGGGTGCGGAAAACGCCCGCGATCAGCAGGGCGTAGACGATGGTTTTGATCGTCTCCCAGACGCCGTTTCCTGATTTGGCTTCCTCGGCCATGCTGCTCTCTCCGGTCCTTGCCTCTTTGAGGTGCTACATGCGGGGCGGGTGGGGGCAAGTCAAGGCTGTGCAGGCGGTTCTTGAAGCGGGCGCGCCTCGATCACCACAAAGGCCTGCGCCCAGGGGTGATCGTCGGTCAGAGTGACGTGGATAATCGCCTCGTGCCCGGGGGGCGTCATTTCCCTGAGGCGTTCGGCGGCCCAGCCGGTGACATGCATGACGGGTTGGCCTGTGCGCAGGTTGCTGACGGCCATGTCTTTCCACGCGATGCCCATGCGCAGGCCGGTGCCCAGCGCCTTGGAACACGCCTCTTTCGCGGCCCAACGCTTGGCATAGGTGCCTGCGGTGTCGTGACGGCGTTCGGCCTTGCGCTGTTCGATATCGGTGAAGACGCGGTTGCGGAACCGGTCGCCGAACCGGTCGAGCGTACCCTGAATGCGGTCTATGTTGGCGAGGTCGGTGCCGATGCCGAGGATCATAGCTGTCTCAAGTCTAAGCTGAGATCAATCAACTTCAATTGATAGCGAATGGCAAGCAGGTCAAAGGCCATGTGCTACACTCAGATTGGTTCGAACACGTGGATGGAGTTGCTCATGTTGCAAAAGGTCCTCATTTCCATTTTGGGAATTTCACTGGCCCCGGTTGGCCCGGCGCTGTCTGAACCGCAGATTTGTGGGTCAGAGGCGGACCCCTGCCAGGTTGAGGATTTGACCTATCGCGTCGTATTGCCCGATGAGCCTGAAAATGCACCAAGTATCATTTTCCTGCACGGTTATGCGGCCACGGCCAATGCTGCGGCCAATCGCAGCCGGCTGGTTGACGCCTTTACCAGTCGCGGCGTGGTGTTCATCGCCCCCGACGGACAGGTCGATGTCGGTAACCCAAACGTTCTGGACTGGGGGGTGCATGACGGGCACCGCTGGCCGCGCGACGATCTGATCGCATTGCAGAAGATCAAAGAGGATGCTGTCACGCGGTTCAAACTTGACCCAGATCGGATTTTGCTGGCCGGGTATTCACGTGGCGGGTCGCTGGTCTGGGACAAGGCCTGCACCGATCACGGCTTTGCGGCTGCCTATGCCTCGGCGTCTGGCGCGTTCTGGGAGCCGATGTGGCGACGCTGTAGCGGTCCGGTTCATATGCACCACAGCCACGGGTACGCCGACCGCACCGTTCCGTTCGAAGGGCGTGAGGCCGTCTTTGGCGGTCTACAGTTTGAACAAGGCAGCGTGATGAAATCGGTGGGCATTCTGACCCGTACAAATGGCTGCGGTCAGATGGCGAATGCTGTCAACACCGAAGGCACGGCGTGGGAGAAACATTGGTCCAATTGCGAAGCCGGGTCGATTGTTCTGGCGCTTGGGCCGCATGGCCACGGACGCCAGAGCGACTGGCCAGACCGGGTTGCGGACTGGTTCCTGTCCCTGCCGGACGTGCAATAGCGTCAGACGCTGAGCACAACCGTGCCCAGCTTCTGCCCCGCTTCGACCATCTCATGGGCGGTGGCGGTGTCCTTTAGCGCTCCGCCCGGGACGACGGCGTGGCTCAGCGCGCCTTGGGTCAGCCATTCGCCCAGTTGCGCCTCGCCGCGGCGGCGGGTGGCGGGGGTGAGTTGGTAGACGATCAGCATGTGCAGGCGGATGTTCTTGAACATGAAGCCGTAGAAATCCAGTTCGGGCGTCATTTGCGAGGCCGAGGCGTAGCTGGCGATGGTGCCGCCAGGTTTGATCAGGGCCAGTGAGGTGTTTTGGTTGGCGGCGAAGTCGACCTCGACGATGCGATCGACGCCTGCGCCACCCGTGAGGTCCATCACCGCCTGCGTTACGTCCTGGGTGCGGTAGTTGATGCAGTCGGGCGCGCCGGAATGGGCGGCTTTTTCCTCCGAGCTGACGGTGGTGATCACCCGCGCGCCACCCAAAGCTGCCATCTGGCAGGCATAACGCCCGACCGTGCCTGCGCCGCCGGTGACAAGGATGGTCTGGTCGGTGATCGGGCCATCGTTATACAGCGCAGCCCAGGCGGTCATCGCGGGGATGCCGAAACAGGCGCCTTCGGCAAAGCTGGTGGTCTCGGGCAGGTACACAGCCTGATCGGCGGGCAGCGCGATGTATTCCGCGCCCGTGCCAAAGGCGCGTTGCCATTGGCCGTTCCAGATCCAGACGCGCTGACCGATGCGGGCGGGATCAACTCCCTCGCCCACGGCCTCGATCACGCCTGCCCCGTCGGAATGGGGGGTGATCACCGGGTATTGCATCACCGCACCGGGACGCGCGCCGCCGCGCAGTTTGACGTCGGACGGATTGATGCCGCTGGCGTGGATGCGCACCAGCACCTCGCCCGGCGCGGGATCGGGCGTGGGCATGTCGGTGAGTTCGAGGACATCCGATGCGGGGCCGAAGCGGCGATAGGTAATGGCTTTCATGACAGCCTCACGGTGAGGATCTTATAGCTGGCGAGGCCGAAAAACCCCGCAAAGGCGAAGTCGAACCAGCGGCGGGCGCGGCGGTAGGCGTTGACCATGCGTTCGGAGGAGAACAGGAAGGCATAGCCGATGAAGATCAACAGTGAACCTGCGTAGAGCATGGCGAAATAGCCCAGCAACATGGCAAGGCTGGCGTCGTTTGGCGCGACGATGGCATAGATCGAGCCCCAGCTGAGGATCGCCTTGGGGTTGGTCAGGTGGATCGCCGCGCCTTTGGCAAAGATTGTGGGCAGCGAACCGGTGACGGGATTGCCCAGCGCGACCTCATCGGACGTGAGCGCGCGGCGCAGGGCCTTGAGGGCCAGCCAGCCCAGATAGGCGACGCCGATATAGCGGATCACCTCGAACACCCAGACATTGGCCAGCATGATCGCCGACAGACCAAGTGCTGCGGCAATGCCCCACGCGGCGGACCCTGCGCAGATGCCCAGCGCGAAGGCCAGACCGGCCACGCGCCCTTCGTTCATGGCGGTGCCTGCGATGCCCATGGTGGCTGGACCCGGAGAGCCCCCGGCCATGAGCCACGCGATCCAGATTGCAATGAAGCCCGAGGTGATCATGTTTGCAGACCTTTCATCAGCGCATTGCTTTTCGAAGCAAACGAAGGGGCAATCGTTTCTAAGACAACCGTCCTATAGTCGTTGTTTGAACATTGCCTTCAAAGCGTGCTTAGCGCCGAACGCAGCAGCCCATCCGATTGCGAAGTAGACGATCGCGAGCACAACAAGGAATACCGCGAGCATTAGGATTCTTCCGTCGGCACTTGCCATAGGCGCGATAAACTCAAAAAACGCGTTTCCCATGAAAATATAACCCCAAATGACTGTGGTGAGGATTTCGACCAGAATCGCAATTAGCAGTGCGTAGCGGGAAAATCTCCTCACTTCGTGTGTCGGAATAAGTTCACGATATTGATTTCCGTAGCGCTGACCAGCGATCATCGCTGCGGCCATGGGCGCACCAATAGATATGCCCGATGAGCCCAGATCAAAGCTCAGCGACAGTTCTATGAGGATTGCAACAATCGGATATGCCATTCGAATTGCAAACAGCCAGACGGAATACCTTAGAAGGCTAACTTTGTTCATTTTCTTAACCCAAATGCAAAACCGTGATCATATTGACCTGTCGATCATTCCCGCGCCTCGTCCATCAGGCGGCGCATTTCGGTGATTGCGGGGGTGAGGCCCAGAAAGATGGCCTCGCCAATCAGGAAGTGGCCGATGTTGAGCTCGCGCACTTCGGGGAAGGCGGCGACGGGTTTGACGGTGTCGTAGGTCAGGCCGTGGCCTGCGTGAACCTCCAACCCCAGCGAATGGGCATAGGCGGACATTTCGCGCAGGGCGTCCAGTTCGCGGGCGGCCTCGTCCGGTTTGCCTTCGGCGTGGAAATCGCAATAGGCGCCGGTGTGCAGTTCGATCACCTCGGCCCCGATGCGGTGGGCAGCTTCGATCTGGCGTTGGTCGGCGGCGATGAAGATGGATACGCGGCAGCCTGCCTCGCGCAGGGGCGCGATGTAGTGGGCCAGCTTGTTTTCCTCGCGCGCGACTTCAAGCCCGCCTTCGGTGGTGCGTTCCTCGCGCTTTTCGGGGACGATGCAGACGGCGTGCGGCTTGTGGCGCAGCGCGATCTGCTGCATCTCGGGCGTGGCGGCCATCTCGAAGTTGAGCGGCACCGTCAGCGCCTCCATCAGGCCTTCGATATCGGCGTCAAGGATATGGCGGCGGTCTTCGCGCAGGTGGGCGGTGATGCCGTCAGCCCCGGCCTGCTCGGCCAGTTTGGCGGCGCGGATCGGGTCGGGGTAGGCCCCGCCGCGTGCGTTGCGGATGGTGGCCACGTGGTCGATATTCACGCCCAGACGCAGGTGGTTGTCAGACATCGTTCGAATCCTTCATTGTCCCTTGGGCCGAGCCTAGTGGTTTTGTGGCCGGAACGTCAGCCTCTGCCTGTGCAAGACGTTTGATTTGTTCAAACTTCGCCTTGATCTTGGCGCGGCGGCGTTGCTGATAGGTGCGGATCAGCGGCAGGCTGAGATAGCCGCAGACCGCCCCGGCCACGAGGCCCGGAATGATGCCGCCGATCATATAGGGAAAGAACACATCGTCATAAAACCGGCTGAGCCCATGCCAGTCGGCCTTGCGATCCGTAAAGATGGCGATGCAATTGTCCTTCAGATCGTCCATCGCGTCGGCGAATTTGCCCATCAGCCCGTGGGTGTCGCCCTTGCGAAACCGGGTGCCCAGCAGGAAATGCCCGGTCTGCAGGCTGACCACGCCGATGGGCACATAGGTCAGCGGGTTGCCGAAGAACGTGCCCGACAGAGCGGCCAGAATGTTGCCGTTGATCAGCCGCGCAAGGACGGCGGCGACCAGAAAATGCAGGCCGTAGAACGGGGTGAAGGCGGCAAACACCCCGGCCCCGATGCCACGCGCGATGCGTTCGGGGCTGTCAGGCAGGCGGCGGACGCGGTGTTTGACATAGTGGAAAGCGCGGGTCCATCCGCCGCGCGGATAGACGAATTCGGACGCGATCTGAACGGCTGAGCGTCGGTCTCGGCGCTTAAAAACCACTCCTGATCACCCCTTCTCAGCTTGCCGCGACAGCCGCTTTCGCCCGGTCCCGGTATCGTTCCACCGCGGCGACGTCGCTTTCGGCCTCAAGCATCAGCATCAGCGAGTGCAACTGTTCGAGATCGCGCAGTTCGACGCTGATCTTCAAGCGGTAAAAATCCGGTTTACGGTCGATAAATTCAAGGTTCGAGATATTGGCCTTTTTCTCTCCGATCAATGTGCAAATGCGGCCCAGAACCCCGGCGTCGTTGCCGATGGTCAGATCAAGCGTTGCGCCATAGACCGCCGGATGGGTGCCCGTATGCCAGTGTAGATCGACCCAGCGTTCGGGTTCATCCTCGAATTCCGAGAGGCGGTCACAGTCGATGGCATGTACCACCACGCCCTTGCCGCGATAGGTGATGCCGACGATGCGTTCGCCAGGCAGCGGCTGGCAACAGGGCGCGCGGTCAAAGCTTTGGCCCGGTTCCAGACCAATCACGGCGCGGCGCAGGGGGATGGCGTCGCCTTCGTCCTTGGCGAGTTCCGGGTAGACCGCGTTCACCACTTCATGCGCGGTCAGTTCGGCACTGCCGAGCCGGGCCAGCAATTCCATACTGTCCTTGAGGCGCAGGTGTTTGGCGGCGGTGTCCAGCGCCTTGTCGGTGGCCTTGCGCCCGACATTTTCGAACCCGGCGCGGGCCAGTTCGCGGCCCAGTTTGATGAACCGTTTGCGGTCCACCTCGCGCAGGGCGCGGCGGATGGCGGTGCGGGCCTTGCCGGTGACGGCGATTTCCAGCCATGTGACCTGCGGCGTCTGTCCGTCTGCGGTGATGATGTCCACCGACTGCCCGTTCTTGAGCCGGGTCCAGAGCGGCACGCGGATCGTATCGACCTTGGCCCCGACGCAGGCATGGCCGATGCGGGTGTGGATGGCATACGCAAAATCAATCGGCGTCGCCCCGCGCGGCAGTTTTACCACATCACCCTTGGGGGTGAAGCAGAACACCTGGTCCGAATACATCTCAAGCTTGACGGCTTCGAGGAAATCTTCGTGATCATCCTCGCTGTCGAACTGTTCGGTCAGGTTGGCGATCCATTTGGCCGGGTCCACCGCAAAGGGGTTTTCCGAGCGCACGCCGTCGCGGTAGGACCAATGCGCGGCAACGCCGGTTTCCGCCACATCATGCATCTGACGGGTGCGGATCTGAACCTCGACCCGTTTGCCGTCGCGCCCCGACACCGTGGTGTGGATCGAACGGTAGCCGTTTGATTTCGGCTGGCTGATATAATCCTTGAACCGCCCCGGCACCGCGCGCCAGCGCTGGTGAATCGCGCCCAGCGTCCGGTAACAATCCTCTTCGGTGCGGGTGATGATGCGGAACCCGTAAATATCAGACAGGCGCGAGAAGCCCTGATCTTTCTCCTGCATCTTGCGCCAGATCGAATAGGGTTTCTTGGCGCGGCCAAAGACCTCGGCCACGATCCCTGCTTTTTCCAGTTCGTGCCGCATGTCGCCGGTGATGCGGTGGATCACGTCGCCGGTTTCACGTTGCAGGGTGATAAAGCGGCGGATGATTGACTGGCGGCCTTCGGGGTTCAGGACGCGGAAGGCGAGGTCTTCGAGTTCCTCGCGCATCCACTGCATCCCCATGCGGCCCGCAAGCGGCGCATAGATATCCATCGTCTCGCGCGCCTTTTGCACCTGCTTTTCAGGGCGCATTGCCTTGATGGTGCGCATGTTGTGCAGACGGTCGGCGAGTTTCACCAGAATAACCCGCAAGTCCTTGGACATGGCCATGAACAGTTTGCGGAAGTTTTCGGCCTGTTTGGTCTCGCGGCTGGACAGTTGCAGGTTGGTCAGCTTGGTGACACCGTCGACCAGCTTGGCGACCTCTTCCCCGAACAGTTCGGACACTTTGCCATAGCTGGCTTTGGTATCCTCGATCGTGTCGTGCAACAGGGCGGTGATGATGGTCGCATCATCCAGACGCTGCTCGGTCAGGATGGCGGCAACGGCAACGGGGTGCGAGAAATAGGGCTCGCCGGAATGGCGGAACTGGCCCTCGTGCATCTGCTGGCCGAATTCATAGGCCCGGGCAATGCGTTCAGCGTTTGTCTTGGGGTTGTAATTGCGGACCAGCGCAATCAGGTCTTCAGCTGAAATCATCCGGTCCGCACCTTTGTCGTTGGGGCTTACCCCTGGCCCTGAGCCTCCATCAGCGCGCGCAGGAGCTTTTCTTCGGACATATCGTCATCCGCAGGCTTGTCGGATTCCGCACCCATCAGCAGAGCCATCTGATCTTCTTCGGGCTCATCAACCTCGATCTGGGTCTGGTTGGCCTCGATCAGGCGTTCGCGCAGGTCGTCGGCACCCTGGGTTTCGTCGGCGATTTCGCGCAGCGAGACAACGGGGTTCTTGTCGTTATCGCGGTCAACGGTGATCGACGCACCGGCGGAAATCTCGCGCGCCCGATGGGCGGCAAGCATCACCAGTTCGAACCGGTTCGGGACCTTGTCTACACAATCTTCGACCGTAACGCGGGCCATGGGGCGCTCTCCGTAAATGAATCCGTGGCAGGAAGGGGTTTATCTAAGCGCGAATCCCCGCCTTGACAAGCGGGAAATGCCGCAAATGCGAGGATCACAGGGGTTTGACCGCCGCCACATCACCGGGCGGCAAAGCGGCGACCATCTGCGCCACCGTCCGGCCCAGCACCGGATGGCACCAATCGGGGGCCACATCCGCCATCGGCACCAGAACAAAGGCGCGGTCCTGCAGGCGCGGATGGGGCAGGATCAGCTGTTCAGGCGCGGATTTGACCTGATCTTCGGGCGGCAGGGTCCGCCAGCGGTCATATTCGGTGCGGTCGGGCAGCACCAGATCGTCCCAGCAAACCAGATCCAGATCCAGCGTGCGCATCCCCCAACGCTGCGCGCGGGCGCGACCAAAGTCATGTTCGATGCCGTGCAGCAGCGCCAGAACCTGCTGCGGTGTCAGATCGGTTTCGACCAGAACGGCGGCGTTGACATAGTCGGGCCCGGCCCCGGCCGGAAAGCACGGAGTGGCAAAAAACCGGCTTTGCGCGCGAATCATTAACCCTGCGTCATGCAGGGCGGTCAGCGACTGCTCAAGTGTCAGCTTGGGTCCATTTTCTCTCAGACTGAGATTCGCACCCAGCGCAATGACCGCTTTTGACAAGGATTTGTCCACTATTATCCCCATATTCCAACCAGAGAATGCTTGCGATATAAGCAAAAAGACCTATTTTAGGCACATCATTGCACTGACCAATTGCTTTTCACTCACGGAGTTCACGGTGCAATGGCTTATACCGGAAGGACCATTTTATGTTTTACAAGGACGAACGGCTAGCGCTGTTCATCGACGGCTCGAATCTTTATGCCGCCGCCAAAGCTCTGGGGTTTGACATCGACTACAAGTTGCTGCGTCAGGAATTCATGCGCAGAGGCAAGCTGCTTAGAGCGTTCTATTACACAGCGCTACTGGAAAATGACGAATATTCCCCGATCCGGCCTTTGGTGGACTGGCTGCATTACAACGGCTTCACCATGGTGACGAAACCGGCCAAGGAATATACCGACAGCATGGGGCGTCGGAAAGTCAAAGGAAACATGGATATCGAATTGACCGTGGATGCGATGGAACTGGCACCGCGTGTTGATCATATCGTCCTGTTCTCGGGTGATGGGGATTTCCGCCCGCTGATTGCCAGCCTGCAACGGCAGGGCGTGCGGGTTTCGGTTGTCTCGACCATCCGCAGCCAGCCGCCGATGATCTCGGACGAGCTGCGCCGTCAGGCCGACAATTTCATCGAACTGGAGGATCTGCGTGACGTGATCGGCCGCCCTCCGCGTGAGATGCCGAGCGAGCCGCGCAGCGTTGCGGCAGCCGGACACTGATATCGCCCCATCCCCGAGCGCATGGGGATCGGCAAGAGTGTGCACGGCCAGGGCCCGAGAGCCCTGGCCGCGTTAGTTTAAAGGGATAGGTCCTGAAAATATCCCCCTGCTAACAGTGATTCATGTCAGCTAAATGACAGGTTGCTGTCTGGACCATGGCGATGAAAAGACCTAGGTGTTCGGTTCAGGAGAACGCCGAATGACAAAGCCGCCGCTGACATTATATCTGGCCGCCCCGCGCGGATTCTGCGCCGGCGTGGACCGGGCCATCAAAATCGTTGAAATGGCGCTGCAGAAATGGGGCGCGCCGGTCTATGTGCGTCATGAGATCGTGCATAACAAATTCGTCGTCGACGGGCTGCGGGCCAAAGGGGCGGTGTTTGTCGAGGAGTTGGACGAATGCCCCGATGACCGGCCGGTGATCTTTTCAGCCCACGGCGTGCCGAAATCGGTGCCTGCGACTGCGGCACAGCGCGAGATGATCTATGTCGATGCCACCTGCCCGCTGGTGTCCAAGGTGCATGTCGAGGCGCAGCGGCATTCGGATGCGGGCCTGCAGATGATCATGATCGGCCACAAGGGCCATCCCGAGACCGTCGGCACCATGGGGCAATTGCCGGATGGCGAGGTGCTGCTGGTGGAAACGGTCGAGGATGTGGCCCATGTCGAGGTGCGCGATCCCGACAAGCTGGCCTTTGTCACCCAGACCACGCTGTCGGTGGATGACACCAAGGACATCATCGCGGCGCTTGAGGCGCGGTTCCCCGCCATTGTCGGGCCGCATAAGGAAGATATCTGTTACGCCACCACAAACCGTCAGGAGGCGGTGAAGGCCGTCGCCCCGAAATCCGACGCCCTGCTGGTGGTCGGCGCGCCCAATTCGTCCAATTCGCGGCGATTGGTCGAGGTCGCCTCGCGCGCCGGGTGCGGCTATGCGCAGCTGGTGCAACGTGCCACCGAGATTGACTGGCGGGCGTTGGACGGGATTTCCAGCATCGCCATCACAGCAGGCGCCTCGGCCCCCGAAGTGCTGGTGAACGAGGTGATCGACGCCTTTCGCGACCACTATGACGTGACGGTCGAGATGGTTGAGACCGCCGTCGAAAACGTGGAATTCAAGGTGCCGCGTGTGTTGAGAGAGCCTGCATGACACAGGACCAACGCACGATCGACGCCTATACCGCGCGCGTCGCGCAGTATCTTGAGATGCCCCTGCCCGCCGAGCAGCTTGCCGCGCGTCAGGACTTTGTCGATGTTGTGGGCAAGGGCGGCTATGTGCTGGATCTGGGCTCGGGCCCCGGGTCGGACAGCACGTTTCTGATGCGTCAGGGGCTGCGCGTGCGGGCGCTGGATGCGACGCCTGCCTTTGTTGAACACGCGCGCGGCAATGGCGTGGATGCGCATCTGGGCACGTTTGATGATGTCACCGAGGTGGCGGAATATGACGCGGTCTTTGCCAGCTTTTCCCTGCTGCACGCCCCCCGCGCCGATTTCCCGCGCCATCTGAGCGCCATTCACCGGGCGCTGAAACCCGGCGGCCATCTGTTTTTGGGGATGAAACTGGGTACGGGTGAACATCGCGACGATCTGGATCGGTATTACACCTATTACTCCGAGGATGAGATTGCAGAGGCTTTGACGCAGGCAGGGTTTGTCATCGACCGTTCGGTGAAAGGCTTTGGCAAGGGTCTGGCGGGGTCTTATGACGGGTTCATTCTGGTGTTTGCCCATGCCTGATCTGTTTGCCTATACCGACGGCGCCTGTTCCGGCAACCCCGGCCCCGGCGGTTGGGGCGTGCTGCTGCGCGCGATGGACGGTGAGGCCGTGTTGAAAGAGCGTGAGCTGAACGGGGGCGAGGCCGAGACCACCAACAACCGGATGGAGTTGCTGGCTGCAATCAGCGCGCTGGAGGCTTTGGACCGCCCCTCAGCCATCACCATCGTCACTGACAGCGCCTATGTGAAAAACGGCGTGACCGGCTGGATTTTCGGGTGGAAGCGGAACGGCTGGAAGACCTCGAACAAGAAGCCGGTCAAGAATGTTGATCTGTGGCAGCGGCTGGATGAGGCGGCGCAGCGGCATGATGTAACCTGGGAATGGGTCAAGGGCCATGCAGGCCACCCCGAAAACGAACGCGCCGACGAGCTGGCGCGCGCTGGTATGGCCCCGTTCAAGCCGAAAAAGGCACAGGCGTGAGCGGGCTTGCCCTGCTGGACTATGCCTCGGTTCTGGTCTTTGCACTGACGGGCGCGCTGGTGGCCAGCCGGGCGCAGCTGGATCTGGTGGGCTTTGCCTTTATCGCCTGTCTGACGGCAGTGGGCGGCGGCACGGTGCGCGATCTGCTGCTGGACCGGCATCCGGTGTTCTGGATCGACCAGCCGACCTATATCCTGATCGCCTGCGGCGCGGCGGTGCTGGTGTTCTTTACCGCGCATCTTATGGAAAGCCGGTATAACTGGCTGATCTGGCTGGACAGTTTTGCCTTGTCCATCGCGGCCGCCGCAGGTACGGGGGCGGCCCTGTCGCTTGGGCAAACGGGTGTTATCATCGTGCTGATGGGCGTGACCACCGGCTGTCTGGGCGGTTTGATGCGGGATGTGGTCTGCAACGAGGTGCCGCTGGTTCTGAAACAGGGCGAGCTGTATGTGTCTTGCACCTTTGCCGGGGCGCTGGTCGCAGTTGGGCTGGACCGGCTGGGGGTCGAGGCATTGCCCGCGCTGGGGGCCTGCGCGATAACCTGCTGGGTGCTGCGGGCGGGGTCGCTGGTTTTTGGTTGGCAATTGCCGGTCTACAAGGCCCGTCCGCCGCGCCGCTAGACGCAAGCGGCCTTGACTGGTATCACCGTGTTTTCAACAGATTGTGAGATTACAGATGCCCTGTCGTGTTCCCTTCGTCCTTTTAGGCCTCTCGTTCCTGACCGCCTGCGCGGGGCAATACACGCCTGTCGCCTTTGAGGCGGATGGGGATCAGATCATCGCCAAGGGCACGATTGATGACACGACGCTGCGGTCCTTTCTGGTCGTCGCGGCCGAAAACCCCGAGGCCAAAACGCTGGTTTTGCAGACTATCGAGGGCTCGGTCGACGATGAGGCAAATGTGGTCTTCAGCCGCGTTGTGCGCAGCAAGGGTTTCGACACGGTTGTGCCCTCGGACGGGCTGGTCGCATCGGGCGGGACCGACCTGTTTCTGGCGGGTAACCAGCGGGTGCTTGAGCCCGGAGCCTGTGTCGGTGTCCACAGTTGGGGCGGCGGCGGGTTTGTCGCCGCAGACTTGCCCGAAGACCATCCCGAACATGACCGCTATCTTGCCTATTTCGAGGATATCGGCGTTGATCCCGATTTCTATTGGTTCACGCTGGATGCGGCATCCGAGGACGAGATGCACTGGATGACATCAGCCGAGGCGGATCGGTATGACATGACCACGGGCGCGGTGCCTGCGTTGGGGTCAATGGCTGAGTGTGACGCGCGATAACCTCTAGCGCCGCACGTAAGTCTGCCAGATCCAGATCACCAGCAGCGCGCCCAGCACCGCGCCGACAAAGCCCGACAGCCAGCCCATCACGGCCAGCAGTGTACGCAGGATCAACCCGCCCACCAGCGCGCCGACGATGCCGATCAGCATGGTGGTGGGAATGTCCGCCTCGATCCGCATCAGGCGGGTGGCGAGGAACCCCGCGGCGGCACCGATGATGATAAGCACGACGATGGGCATGTCATTTCCTCCAATGCGTGGGCACGATGATCAGCGCGCCGATCGAGGACAAAACCGCGTCCAGCCCCGGCGGGCCAAAGCTGATGCCGAACATGATGCGGGCGAAATAGAACAGGAATGCCCCGCCGACGCAGATGATGATCGATGGCAGATAGCCGTTATGGGTAAAGCCGGTTTTTTCCGATAGATAACCGACGATCCCGGCAATCACGACGGTGCCCATCAGGATCATGAACATGGCTTTACTCCGATGACAGGCGAGTGCCGACCGGGATCGGCCAACCCCGCAGGAAGGTTTCCCTATCCTGCGCGCCTTTGCCCGCCCGTTGCAAGCGCAGCAGTTCAACCGCGCCTTCGCCGCAGGCCACGGTAAGCGCATCGTCCAGCACCTGACCCGGAGCGCCCTGCCCCTGGGCCAGACGTGAGGCCAGCAGTTTGATCCGGTCGCCTTCGGCCTCGGTCCATGCGCCGGGGAATGGGGACAGACCCCGGATCTGGCGGTCGACTTCGGTGGCGGGGGCCGACCAGTCGATGCGCGCCTCGGATTTGTCGATCTTGGCGGCGTAGGTGACGCCGGCCTCGGGTTGAGGGTCTGGCGTCAGGTCGGGCAGCTTGGTCAGCGCCTGAGTAATCAGCGCCGCGCCCATGTCCGACAAGCGGTCGTGGAGCTGGGCGGTGGTTTCTTCCGGTCCAATATCGGTGGCCTCGCGCAGCAGGACAGGGCCGGTGTCCAGCCCGGCCTCCATCTGCATGATGCAGATGCCGGTCTGCGCGTCGCCCGCCATGATCGCGCGGTGGATCGGAGCCGCCCCGCGCCAGCGCGGCAGCAGGCTGGCGTGGATGTTCAGGCAGCCATGGGTTGGAGCATCGAGGATGGGCTGCGGCAGGATCAGCCCATAGGCGACGACCACCGCCACATCAGCGTCCAGCGCGGCAAATGCGGTTTGTTCATCGGGGGATTTCAGCGAGGTAGGATGGCGCACCTCTAGGCCCAACGCCTGCGCCCTTGCGTGCACCGGTGTGGGGCGGTCTTTCTTGCCGCGACCGGCGGGGCGCGGGGGCTGGCAGTAGACGGCGGCAATCTCGTGGCCTGCGCGGGCCAGAGCGTCCAGAACGGGGACCGAGAAATCGGGGGTGCCCATGAAAATTATACGCATCCGTGCCTCCGTAGGATGGGGTTTCACCCCATCTTCTTTGCCTTGCGCAGCAGCATGTCGCGTTTGACCTTGCTGAGGCGGTCGAAATACATCCGGCCGTTCAGGTGGTCGATCTGGTGCTGCACGCTGGTGGCCTCGATCCCCACAAAATCACGGCGGTCGATCTGGCCGTGTTCATTAAGGAATTTCACCGTCACCGCACGGGGGCGTTTCACCTTGGCCGAGACGCCGGGCAGGTTCGGGCTGGCTTCATCATGTTCGCGCAGCTCGACAGAGCTGTGCAGGATTTCGGGGTTGGCCAGACGCACCGCTTTGCCGCGCTTGGTCGAGCCATCGACCACGGCCAGCCGCAGCATGACGCCGATCTGCGTCGCAGCAAGGCCAACGCCCGGCATCGCCTCCATTGTGTCGATCATGTCGTTCCAGATGGTGCGGATCTCGTCGGTGATCTCGGAGACGTCCTCGGCCTTGGTCCGCAGGCGTTTGTCAGGCCAGGGCAGGCAGGTGCGCACGGTCATGCGCGGGCCTTTTCGCGTTTCAGCTTTTGCATCTTGCGCGTGATCATCTGGCGTTTCAACGGTTTGAGATAGTCGATGAACAGCTTTCCGTTCAGATGGTCGATCTCATGCTGCACGCAGGTGGCCCAGAGATCGTCAAAGGTTTCCTGTTGCAAATTGCCGTCGCGGTCCATCCATGTCACATCCACCACTTTGGGCCGGGTTACTTCGGCATAGTGTTCGGGGATCGACAGGCAGCCTTCTTCGTAAACATTGGTTTCGTCCGAAAAGGCCACGATTTCGGGGTTGAACATCACCAAAGGCCGCGGGGCGGCGCCTTCTTCCTTGACGCAATCGATCACGATCAGCCGGTCCAGCACGCCGATCTGGGGCGCGGCCAGCCCGATACCGGGCGCGTCATACATGGTCTCCAGCATGTCATCGGCCAGTTTACGCAGGTCATCGGTGATGTCAGCCACCGGCGCGCAGAGCTTTTTCAGGCGGGGGTCGGGATGGAGCAGGATATTGCGTTTCATGAGGCTGATTTAGGCCATCCCGCCCGCCGCTGCAACGGCCCCCTTGCACATGGCGGATTTGAGGTTAGCTTTCGCCTCGACAGATGGAGATGACATGACTTTCAACGACCTGATCGACCGCCGGGGCACCAACGCAACCAAATGGGACAAGATGGAGCGGCTTTATGGTGTGTCGCCCGAGGATGGGCTGGCGATGTGGACCGCCGATTCCGACTATGCCACCGCGCCTTGCGTGATCGAGGCGGTGCGCAAGGCGGCCGATCACGGGGCGTTTGGCTATTCCTGGATGCACCCCGCCTATCTTGACGCCATCCAGTGGTGGATGAAGACCCGGCATGGATGGGAGATCGACACCGACTGGATTCTGACCTCGCAAGGGTTGGGCAATGCGATTGCCCTATGTCTGGATGTCTGGAGCGAACCGGGGGACGGGGTGGTCATCTTTTCGCCCGTTTATCATGAGTTTGCCCACAAGGTGAACAAATCAGGCCGCCGCGTGATTGAATGCCCGCTGGTGCGACAGGGTGAGAGCTATGCGCTGGATCTGGACGATGCGCAGTCGCGGCTGGACGGGTCGGAAAAATTGTTGTTGTGGTGCTCGCCACAGAACCCGTCGGGCCGGGTCTGGACGCCGGATGAGCTGCGCGCCGTGGCAGCGTTTGCTGAACGCAACGGGCTGATTCTGGTTTCGGACGAGATTCACCATGATCTGGTCTATCCGGGCAGTACATTTGTGCCGATGGATGTGGCCGCCCCGGATGCCCGGGCCTGGACCGTGACGCTGACGGCGGCGTCGAAAACGTTCAACATCGCGGGGCAGCGCACTGGTAACATGATCATCCCGGACGCCAAGCTGCGCGGTGAGATGCGGCACCGGATCACCACGCTGGACTATGACCCCAGCGCATTGGGCGTGGCGATGATCACCGCCGCCTACTCGCCCGATGGGGCCGCTTGGGTCGATGCTCAGATTGGGCATCTGGATGCCAACCGGGAACTGTTCGACGCGACAATCGCCGAGATACCGGGCCTGTGGTCGATGCCGTTGCAGGCGACTTATCTGGCGTGGGTCGATTTTTCCGGCACCGGGATGAACCACGACGAGTTTGTGCGCCGCCTGCGCGAGGATGCGCGGATTGCGACCTCGTCCGGGCCCGGATTCGGGTCGGGGGGCGAGACGTTTGAACGGTTCAATCTGGCCACCCAACGCGCACGGGTCGAAGAGGCCTGCGCCCGGTTGAAACGGGCCTTTGGCGATCTGCAGTAAGCCATGCGCCGGGTTGCGCTGCTCGCTCTGGTTCTGGCGGTCGCTTTGGCGGGCTGGGTCGGATGGCACCGCTATGGCCCGCGCGTCGCAGCCCCGCCGCTGGCCCCCGAGGCCAGCCGCATCGACCATATCCTGATCGAGAAAACCGCCCGGCGTCTGACCGCCACGCTGGATGGCGCGGTCGTGATGCAGGCCGATATCGCACTGGGCTTTGCGCCCGAGGGTGACAAGACGCGCGAATGTGACGGCAAGACGCCCGAGGGGATGTTCCGCATCGATCGTCGCAACCCGCAAAGCGCCTTTCACCTGTCTCTGGGGATCGACTATCCGCAGCCTGATGACCGGGAAAGGGCACGGCAGGGGAATTACAGCCCCGGCGGGGACATCTTTATCCATGGGCAGCCCAACGGCATGACCGGATTTACCCTGCCGGGGGACTGGACCCTTGGCTGCATCGCGATCTCGAACGCAGAGATGGCGCAGCTTTGGCGTTTGACCGCAACCGGAACGACGGTCGAAATCCGGCCCTAAAGCCCCTTTTGGTGTTCTGGTTTAGATCGCCCTAATCCTCGAACCCCAGCAGGGCGATCGGGGCGTCCGGCGCGCGGTAGAAATCCAGCGGAGCGCGGTCGGCGGCAACAGTGTTGCGCTTGAATTCATAACGCATTTCGCCCGCCGCTTCCTCATCAGCGATGATCAGGCATTGGTACATGTGGTTGGCACCATCATAGATATCGACCAGCCCGCGCAGACGCGGCGTGGTATCGGCCTCGACAGTGAAACCATCTTTCCACAATGTCAGGATTTTGAAGGTATTGTCGCCCATTTCCACCCGCAAACGGCTGGATTTCTTCAATGTCGCGATTCGAGCCGCGTCCAATTCGGCGCGGATTTCCTTTGAAACATAGGTACTCATAATAAACTTCCCCCT
Source organism: Ruegeria sp. E1 (assembly GCF_056534225.1). Classification (NCBI taxonomy): domain Bacteria; kingdom Pseudomonadati; phylum Pseudomonadota; class Alphaproteobacteria; order Rhodobacterales; family Roseobacteraceae; genus Ruegeria; species Ruegeria sp. E1. Next base: position 43,821 of record NZ_JBQFPE010000016.1, read on the forward strand.
TAACACCCTCTATTGTGGACCGGATTGTGTAAAAATCCAGTGAAGCGCTTCACGCGGGCCGGGTGATGGGCGATCTGTTGCGCCTGTGCGCCGGATTGTACCCCGATTGTGCCCCTGATTGTGCATGGGCGCAGGGCAGATGCGCGCGCGGTGAAATAGGAACCGGGGGCGCAACGACCTATCTTTGCTGCAAACATTTACGGAGGACTGACGATGGGCCTGCTTGTTGACGGCAAATGGCATGACACCTGGTACGATACCAAATCCACCGGCGGGGCCTTCAAGCGCTCGGCCGCGCAGTTTCGCAACTGGATCACCGCCGATGGGGCCCCCGGCCCGTCGGGGCGCGGCGGATTTCAGGCGGAAAGCGGACGCTATCACCTGTATGTCAGCCACGCCTGCCCCTGGGCGCATCGCACGCTGATCTTTCGGGAACTGAAGGGGCTGAGCGACCATATCGCCGTCTCGGTCGTGCACCCGGACATGCTGGACAAGGGCTGGACGTTTGAAACGGACACTCGTGGCGCTACTGGCGACAAGCTGTTCGGACACGACTTTGCCCATCAGCTTTATACCCGCGCCGATCCGAAATATTCGGGCCGCGTCACGGTGCCGATCCTGTGGGACAAGGTGGAAAAGACCATCGTGTCGAACGAAAGTTCCGAGATTATCCGCATGTTCAACTCGGCCTTTGACGGGATCACCGGCAACACTGACGATTACTGGCCCGAAGCAATGCGGGACGAAATCGAAGAGGTGAACGCGCGCATCTATTCGGACGTCAACAATGGCGTTTACAAGTCCGGCTTTGCCACCTCGCAAGCGGCGTATGATGCCGCTGTTGGCCCGCTGTTCGATACGCTGGACTGGCTGGAAGAGCGTTTGTCTGCGAACCGTTACCTGATGGGCGACCGCATCACCGAGGCCGATTGGCGTCTGTTCACAACGCTGATCCGGTTCGATCCGGTCTATCACCTGCATTTCAAATGCAACCGGCGGCGGCTGGTCGATTATCCGAACCTATGGGCCTATACACGCGAGCTGTATCAATGGCCGGGCGTCGCTGCGACGGTGAACATGGATCATATCGTGCGGCACTATCATTACAGCCACGAAAGCATCAATCCGCACCGGATCATTCCGACAAACCCGGTGCTGGATTACATGGAACCGCACGGGCGCGGTCAGCGACCCGCCGCGTAATGTTCCACCATCGCCGCCAGATCCTCTGGCGGCGTTCCACTTTGCACATAGGCGCAGGCATTGGGACTGTGGGCAAAGATCGACCCGTCCGAGAAGAACGTGGTGTTGGTCACAAAGATCACCCGCGCCTGTGGCCTGCGATAGCTGGCGAAATCAGCCACGGCCAATGCGCTGCCGGTTTCCAGCACCAGATCCAGCACGATGATATCAAAGGCGGTTCCGTAAAGCGCGAGGATCGCAGCCTCTTGCCCGGCAACAAGAGTGACCTCGGCCCCTTGCCGCTGTAGATGCCTTTGCCAGACCCGACCAAGGTCGGGGTTACTCTCAACAATCAGAACTTTCATTTGCAACAACCTCGGCACTTGGTAGAGTGAGTGGTGCCGACCCCCGTAGCCCGTGATCCCGTGATTTCCTTAACAAAGTGTTAACGCCGCCGGTCCAGCGCCGCGCTCACGCGGATTTGCTTGTATAACCGGCATAAATCCGCTTGAAGCGGGCCTGAACAGGCGATTCCGGCTGAGGGACCAATGGCTGATCCAAGCGAAACTTTGAACCCGCGCGCGCAGCGGGACCATGGCGGCGGGCTGGACGGGGCCATCCAGCGCTATGGCGGAGCGCGCGCGGATTGGATCGACCTGTCGACGGGGATCAACCCCGAACCCTATCCCATTTCGGGGCTGCTGCCGTCAGACTGGGCAGAACTGCCGGATCACGGCGCCTTCGAACGCTTGAGCGATGCGGCGCGGTTGTTCTGGTCCGCGCCCGACGGCGCGGCGATCCTGCCTGCGCCGGGCGCCTCGGCGGTGATCGCGCGTATCCCTGCGCTGGCCGCGACGGGGCGGGTTCAGATCACAGCGCCAACCTATAACGAACATGCCGCGGCGTTTTCGGCGCAGGGATGGGCGGTGCAACCGGACGGCCCTGCCGAGGCGCGGGTGATCGTGCATCCCAACAATCCCGACGGTCGCCTCTGGCAAGCCGAGGATGCCAACGCCCCCCTGACCGTGATTGACGAAAGCTTTTGCGATGTCACCCCGGACCAAAGCCTGATCCATCTGGCAGAGCGTCCGGGCGTGATTGTCCTGAAAAGCTTTGGCAAGTTCTGGGGCCTCGCTGGGCTTCGGCTGGGGTTCGCCATCGGGCAGCCGGACCTGATCGGTCGGTTGAACGACCTGACCGGCCCGTGGTCGGTGTCAGGGCCAGCATTGCGGATCGGTGAACAGGCGTTGCGGGATCTGGCCTGGGCCCAGGCGACACGGGAGCGTCTGGCCAATGATGCAGCGCGACTTGATCAGTTGGTCACGGCCAAAGGCGCGCGGCTGCTGGGCGGGACCAGCCTGTTCCGCCTTTATGAAGTTGATGACGCCGCCGCGTGGCAGGACCGACTGGCACAGGCCCATATCTGGAGCCGCGTGTTCCCCTATTCCGCGACCTATCTGCGTCTGGGCCTGCCGCCTGCTGACGGCTGGAACCGGCTGGAGGCCGCCCTGTGAGCACCCCGTTCCTGCTGGTCTGTGCCATGTGTCTGGACGCCGCCTTGGGCGAGCCCGACTGGCTGTGGTCGCGCATCCGTCACCCGGCGGTGATGATCGGCAATGGGATCGGCTGGCTGGACAAGCGTTTGAACCATGGCGCGCTGCGGCGGGTCAAAGGGGTCGTTGTCCTGATCCTGCTGGTGCTGGGCGCGTATCTGCTGGGGCGGGGTCTGGCGCTGCTGGGTCCGGTGGCCGAGATCATGATCTGCGCCATCCTGCTGGCACAGAAATCACTGGTGAGCCATGTGCGCGCCGTGGGCGACGGGCTACGCGCGTCACTGCCCGAGGGCCGCGCGCGGGTTGCGATGATTGTTTCGCGCGATACACGCGACATGACCGAGGCGCAGATTGCACGATCCGCCATCGAGAGCGCGGCGGAAAACCTCAGCGACGGGGTGATTGCGCCTGCGTTCTGGTATCTGGTCGCCGGGTTGCCGGGGCTGCTGATCTACAAGGCGGTCAACACCGCCGACAGTATGATCGGCTATCGCAATGGCACATACGCAGATTTCGGCTGGGCCTCGGCCCGGTTTGACGATCTGCTGAACCTGATCCCGGCAAGGCTGACATTCCTGATGATCGTGGCGCTGTCAGGCGGCTGGGCGGAAAGGTCCGAGATGATCGCCGATGCGCGCCGCCATGTCTCACCCAATGCGGGCTGGCCCGAGGCGGCGATGGCGCGGGCGCTGAACGTGGCTCTGGCGGGGCCGCGCAGCTATGACGGGCAGATGCGCGATCTGGCCTGGGTGAACGGCGATGCCCCGCGTGACATCGGCGCGGCAGAGATTTTCCGCGCATGTGACATGCTTTGGCGCGTCTGGGGGCTTGCGCTTGGCCTCGTGTCGGTGTGGGTTGGGGTCAGCTTTATTTTCTGAAGGACGCCCTATGCGTTTGCTCTCTGCCCTTGTGGCCGCCGCCCTGTTCGCCTCACCCGCGTTTGCCCAATGCGGGGGCGGATTCAACGCCTTTGTCAAAGGATTGAAATCCGAAGCCGCCCAGCGCGGGTTCGACCAAGCCACCGTGAACGGGTTCTTCGATGGCGTCAGGCAGGACGGAGCCGTTTTGAAAGCCGACCGGGCGCAGGGGGTGTTTCAGAAACCGTTCATCGAGTTTTCACGCCGCCTGATCTCGCAAAACCGGATCGACCGGGGCAAGGCGATGTCGCAGAAATACGACGCGGTCTTTGACCGGATCGAGCGCGAATACGGAGTGTCGCGCGGCGTGTTGCTGGCCTTTTGGGCGTTCGAGACCGACTACGGCGCGGTGCAGGGTGATTTCAACACCCGCAACGCGCTGGTGACGCTGGCCCATGATTGCCGCCGCCCCGAATTGTTCCGGCCGCAGATCTTTGCCGCGCTTGAGCTGCACCGTCAGGGCGATTTCGACCCTAACCGCACCACCGGCGCCTGGGCGGGAGAGATTGGCATGGTGCAGATGCTGCCGCAGGACATTCTGGACAATGGCGTGGACGGGGATGGGGACGGTCAGGTCTCGCTCAAAACCTCAGCCCCGGATGCGCTGCTGTCGGGGGGCAAGATGCTGTCGCATCTGGGCTGGCAACCGGGCCAGCCGTGGCTGCAAGAGGTGACGGTGCCCGACACTATGGACTGGTCCCTATCCGGGCCGGGCAAGCCGCGTTCGGTGGCAGACTGGCAGGCAATGGGGGTCCAGGCCCGCAGCGGGTCGCTGACCAATCTACCGGCCTCATTGATCCTGCCACAGGGGCACAAGGGGCCCGCGTTTCTGGCCTATCCGAATTTCGATGTCTATTTCGAATGGAACCAGAGCTTTGTCTATGTCCTGACGGCGGCCTATTTCGGCACACGTCTTGAGGGCGGGCAGATTTATGATGCGGGCAATCCGGCTGCTGGCCTGTCCGGCGCGCAGATGAAGCAATTGCAGAGCAAGCTGCAAGCGCGTGGGCATGACGTGGGCAAGATCGACGGGATTCTGGGCGCGGGTACGCGGGCTGCGGTGCAGGCCGAGCAACAGCGGCTGGGGCTGCCTGCGGATGCATGGCCGACGGCGGAGTTGTTGGGGCGGCTATAGAGAGCCGCTGGGATAGGCTTAAGAAATGAACAAGAAACAGAAGTTCAACTACAGCGCGAGACTTGTTTCTGCGATTTCGCTGCTGGTTTTGGGATCGCAAGGCGCGATTGCCTTCACCTGTGAGCCGCCCGGAATCCACTTAATGTCCGAGACTGAACGAACATTCAGTCAAGGCGAAAAGCTCCGTCTGCATTCGACTGATCTGGCCGAACGGCTCGCTTGGCAAATGCGGGATGGCGAAGGCAAAATCGTTTTTGGACGCTTCTCTCGGAATTCAGACAAGGAATTCCTGCACGAAAGGCAGTATACGAGCATTCAATCTGCGTATTGGCCTCCTTCGGAGGACACGCAAATGCCTGAACACATCGAATACAGCTATCGGGGTGCGTTCCGGTTTGAAGGAGTGCAAATGTTAGGCCGCGAGTTAGTCCCATTTTCGGCAGAAGAGATCGATGTGCACATTACTATATCATCAGATTATAGCGGTGTCATAGATCAACTTCCAAGTACCGACAGTGACGTCATAGGAATACTAAAGACCTCTCGGAACGGAAAAGCTTTCCAGATAACAGCTTCCATTTGCCCGACATATTTCAGCGTAGAGAGCGAACAGTTAAGAGACCTACTGGCGTGTTTCGATCAAGGTGAGTGCAAGCTTTCGACGCCCGAATGACGACCATCACTCCGGCCGCACCGGATACCGATCCCCTTTCTCATCGATTAGAACCAACCTCCCCCCACTATGCACATACAGGTCGCAGCGGCTGAAGCCGTTGCGGTAGGCGATGCAGATGCTGCCGTCCTCGGCGATGGAATAGGTGCCAAAGGCCGCGTCTCCGCTGGCGTAGGTGTAGGAATAAGCCCCTCCGGCTGAGAATGCAGCCTTGCCGTCGTCGTAGAAGGTCAGCGTGCGGCCTGCCAGCGCCTCGAGTTCCTGAGCGCTCAGGGGCACGTCGCCGGGTTTGGTCGGCCATTCGGCGCACCATGCGGGACCGGAAGCCAGAAGGCCGAGGATCAGGAAACGGGTCATGGCCTCACCCTACCCCGGGCGGGTGTGAAACAGGCATAAACTTGCAGTGAGCGGTCAGGCGACCATCTGTTCGGCTTTCTTGAGATCAACCGAGACAAGCTGGCTGACACCCTGTTCCTGCATGGTCACACCAAACAGCCGGTCCATCCGCGCCATGGTCACCGCGTGGTGGGTGATGATCAGGAAACGCGTGTCGGTCTGGCGGCACATCTCGTCCAACAGGTCGCAGAAGCGGGTGACGTTGGCATCGTCCAGCGGGGCGTCGACCTCGTCCAGCACGCAGATCGGGGCCGGGTTGGCGAGGAAGACGCCGAAGATCAGCGCGGTGGCGGTCAGGGTCTGTTCGCCGCCCGACAACAGGCTGAGAGTCGAAAGTTTCTTGCCCGGCGGCTGGCACATGATTTCCAGACCTGCATCCAGCGGATCGTCGCTTTCGACCATGACCAGATTGGCCTCACCGCCGCCAAAGAGGTGCTTGAACAGCATGGCGAAGTTCGAGTTCACTTGCTCAAACGCGGTCAGCAGACGTTCACGGCCCTCACGGTTGAGGCTGGCGATGCCGCTGCGCAGGGCTTTGATCGCCTCTTCCAGATCACCTTTTTCGCCGTTCAGCGTATCGAATTCTTCCTGAACCTCTTTGCTGTCTTCTTCGGCGCGCAGGTTCACCGCGCCCATCGCGTCGCGCTGGCGCTTGTGGCGATTGACCTCGGCCTCAAGCGCGTCGGCGGCGGGCATCTGGTCGGGGTTCACGTCCAGTTGGTTGAGCAACTGGTTGGGCGTCAGTTGCTGATCCTCGGCGATGCGTTCGGCGGCGGCGGTCACGGCCTCTTTGGCCGCGTCACAACGCGCCTCGGCGGCGGCGCGGGTTTCGCGGGCTTCCGACGCCTGACGTTCCGCTTCGCGTTCGGCCAGCACAACCTCGCGCTGCGCGGTTTCGGCCTCGGCCAGCTTGTCGGCAGCCTCGGCGCGGCGGGCTTCGGCGGTTTCGATCAGCTCATTCAGTTCTTCGCGGGCCTCGGCAATTTCGCCGGGGGCGGCCATGGCCTCTTGCAATTCCTCTTCCGAGCTTTCCTTGCGTTCGGCCAGTTCCGCGATGCGTTTTTCGGCGGTTTCAAGACGGTGCTTCCAGCCGCTGAGGTCTTTGGTGACTTCTTGGCTACGCCGGGTGCGGGCCTCGCCCTCACGCCGCAGCTCGTCATGGGTCGAGCGGTGGGTCAACATGGTGATCCGCGCGGCCTCGACCGTCTGCTTGATGTCTTCGACCTGCGCGCGGGCGCTGTCGAGATCGCCTAAGCCGGTCAACGCGCCTTCGGCCTCGCGCAGTTGGGCGCGGGCAGACATGGCGTCTTCTTTGTGGCGGTCCACGGCCAACGTCAGGGTCTCCAGCTTGCCCTCGGCCAGATTGCGATCCGCCTCGGCCCGGCTGAGCATCCGTGCGGTTTCAGCCATGCGCTGATCGGCAGCGCGGCGGGCGTCGCGGGCGCGGCGGTCGGCCTCGGTTACGTCGGCCAGTTGTTGCGACAGCGCCTCATGCGCGGCGCGCGCGCCATCGGCCTGCGCCTCGGTCCGGGTCAATTCCTGTTTCAGCGCCTCAAGCTTGTTTAGCTGTTCCAGACGCAGGGCAGCGGCGCTTGGGGCATCCTCAGCCCAGGCGCGGAACCCGTCCCAGCGCCACAGGTCGCCCGAGCGCGAGACCAGACGTTGACCCGGCTTCAGCGAGGCTTGCAGGCGTGCGCCCTGATCCGCATCGACCAGACCAATCTGCGCAATGCGGCGGCTCAGGCGATCGGGGCCGGAGATGTGCAGGGCCAGCGGTTCGGCCCCATCGGGCAGCGGTTGATCGGCGTCATAGCCTGCAACCTGCACCCAACCGGATGGCCCGTCGCCTTCGACCAAAGGCGCTCGCAGGTCATCGGCCAAAGCCGCCCCCAACGCCTTTTCGTATCCCGGTGCCACCCGCAGCAGATCCAGCACTTGCCCGCCTTCGGCGGTGTCGCGTTCAACCAGTTTGGCCAGCGCGGTGGTTTCGGCCCGGATCGCGCCCAACTCACCTTCGGCCTCTGACCGCTTGGCACGGGCCTCGGCCTCACGCGCCTGCGTATCATTGCGCAACTCGTCAGCGGCGGCGAGCGCTTCTTCGGCAGCCTCGGCGGCTTCGCGGGCTTCCTCTTCGCCCTCTTGCGCGGCCTCGAACGCCTCATTGGCGCGGATCAGGGCGGTTTTGGCGTCATCCACGGCAGCGCGGGCTTTTTCCTCTTCGCCCTCGGACCGGGCCAGAGTCTTGCGGCTGTCTTCAACCAGCCGCTGCGCCGATTGGTGACGGGCGACCAGGCGGGCCATGTCTTCGGTCTGCTGCGAGAGGTGATCTTCGCGGTCCTGCAGGACCGACGCGGCCTCGCGGGCGATCTCGGCAGCCTCAGCGACCTTTTCGTCATAACCCTCGGCGGCTTTGGCAAGCTCGCGGGCCTCCCACTCCAACCGTTCGATCATTTCGCCCGCATCGCGGTTCAGGCCGGATTCGCGTTCGATATCCTTACCAAGCTGCTGGATGCGGTTGGTCAGGGTTTCGATGGTCTGCCGGGCGCGGGTTTCCTGATCCGAAAGCTGGTCGCGCTGTACCTGCTGGCGTTGCAGGACGGCGGCGGCGATGGCCTCTTCTTCGCGCAGGGGCGGCAGGGTTTCTTCGATCTGGGCGCGTTTGGCGGCGGCTTCGCGGGCGGCAGCTTCGGCACGTGACGCTTCGGTGAGGCGCTCGCGCAGCTTTTCCTCGGCCTGTTGGCGGGCCATGTCGGCCTCTTTCCAACGACGATACAGCAGCATCCCTTCGGCCTGCCGCAACTGCTCGCCAATCTCGCGGTATCGCGCGGCCTGACGGGCCTGACGAGCGAGTTGCGCAAGCTGACCGCCCAACTGTTCCAGCACGTCATCGACGCGGGTCAGGTTGGACTCGGTGCCTTTCAGCTTCAACTCGGCCTCGTGCCGCCGTTGATAGAGGCCGGAAATACCAGCCGCCTCTTCCAGAATACGGCGGCGGGCGCGGGGTTTGGCGTTGATCAGCTCGGCGATGCGGTTCTGCCCCACCAGCGCGGGCGAATGCGCGCCGGTCGAGGCGTCGGCGAACAGCATCTGCACGTCACGGGCGCGGACGTCCTTACCGTTGGTCTTGTAGGCGCTGCCCACGTCGCGGGTGATGCGGCGCACGATTTCAAGCTGATCGTTGTCGTTGAAACCGGAAGGCGCCAGACGTTCCGAGTTGTCCATGGTCAGGACCACCTCGGCAAAGTTGCGGGCAGGCCTTGTGGCAGCACCGGCGAAGATAACATCCTCCATCGCGCCGCCGCGCATGGATTTGGGGCGGTTTTCGCCCATCACCCAGCGCAGAGCCTCCAGCAGATTGGACTTGCCGCAGCCATTGGGGCCAACCACACCGGTCAACCCGTCCGCGATGATCAGATCGGTCGGGTCCACGAAGCTTTTGAAGCCGGTCAGTTTGAGTTTGCTAAAGCGCAATGGCTGCTCTTGGTATGATTCCTGTACTCAAGAAGTGTGCGCAACCGAAGGGCGAGGTGTCAACGTGATTGCGCAGGATATGGGTCATTCGCCCGAGTTATCCACAACATCTTGGCAAAACTACGCGGGTTTGCGCGTATCTCAGTACGGGGTGCATTCAAAGACCTGATAGCCGTATCCGCCCGAATAGCCGTAGTTGACGCATTCATAAGGTCCGCGCAAAAGCGCGCCGAAAATCAGCTTTTCCCCCAGTTCCCGATCACAGCCCAACACGCCAACGGTCACTGCAGCATCGCCCATCACGTCGAGAATCGGGCAGCCCGAAACATGGGCCATCGCCAGCGCAGCGCGGTCGCGGATCGGGCCAAGGCGCGGGGCGTATTGGGCGTTGACCCGCACGGCCTCGGCCAGTTCGTGCCGCACCCGCACGTCAAAGACGCTGCCGTTGACGGACACGCGGGTTGCGGGCTGGTCGCGGAAATAGGGCGTGCCGCCCGAACAGGCGGCAAGCAGCAGGAAGGCGAGCAGGCGGGTCATGCGGCCTTTCTAGATGCACTATGGTTAACGAAACCTTTCGCCGGTCAGGCGCGCAGCACCTCTCCAAGTCTGCGAATGCCTTCTTCGATGATCTGTTCGTCCGAGTTGGAAAAGCTCAGGCGGATGGTATTGGCCCCGGTGTCGTCCGGAAAGAACGCCTGACCGGGGACAAAGGCGACCTTGACCGTTTCCAACGCCCGCGCCAGCAGGTCTGCACCGCTGGTCCCTTTTGGCAGCGTGACCCAGACAAACATACCACCTTCGGGTTTGGTCCATTGCACACCGTCAGGCATATGGCGGGCCAGCGCCGACAACATCGCATCCCGGCGTGCGCCATAGGCTTTGTGCAGCTTGGGGATATGAGTGTCGAAACAGGCTTGCGCCACCTGATGCACCGCCATCTGGTTGATCGTCGATGAATGCAGGTCGGCGGCCTGTTTCAGCAAAACCATCTGCGAAATGACCCGCTTTGCAGCCACAACCCAGCCGACCCGCAGCCCCGGCGACAGGGTTTTCGAGAAGCTGCCGCAATAGATCGTGCGGCAGTGTTCGATCGAGCCTTTTCGCGCCAGTTCCAGCGCAAGGATGGGCGGGATCGGATCGCCGTCATAGCGCAGGGCCTGATAGGCCCCGTCCTCGATCACTGCACATTCCAGATCGTCGGCGAGGTCCAGCAGCGCCTCGCGCCCGCGCAGGTCCACGGTTTCGCCTGTGGGGTTGGCGAAGTCAGGAGACAGATAGGCGAACTTGACCGCGCCCTGCCCTGCCCCTGCGCGGTATTCGTCGGCGCCGCGATTGCCATTGATGCCCAAGCGATCAAAGCGCGGCTCATAGGCGTTGAAGGCGGCCAGTGCGCCCAGATAGGTCGGCCACCCAACCAGAGCGGTGTCTCCGGGTGACAGGAACAGTTTGCCCAGATAATCCAGCGCCTGTTGCGAGCCCGAGGTGATCAGGATGTTGTCGATGTCACACTCAATTCCGATCTGGCGCATGTGATCTGCAAGCCACTGGCGCAGCGGGGCATAGCCCTCGCTGACCGAATATTGCAGCGCCAGCGCCTGTTGATCGGGTCCGAGCGCACGCTGAAACGCTTGCGCGAAGTCATCAGCGGGAAACAGATCGGGGTCGGGGATGCCGCCCGCGAATGAGATGATACCCGGCTGATCCAGCAGTTTCAGCAGTTCTCTGATCTCGGATGCTTTCATCCGCGACGCACGTGTGGCGTAGAGTTGATCCATGGGCCGTCTCCTCGTCTGACCGTTGGTGCGCGCAGGCTATGGGGGTCGCGATTAAAGTCAATAATACTGACCTAATGTTTCAAAGAATGTGATTGCGGTTTCTTGAACCGGGTCTGGATACGTGGTCATGTGAATTGACCAATTTCAAACAGACACGCCATGCCATTCCAGAAAGTTCAGACCGAAAAACTGTCCCTTGCCGTTGTCCGCCAGATCGAACTGTTGATCCTGCGCGGCATCCTGCGCCCCGGTGAGCGCCTTCCGTCCGAACGGGATCTGGCCGAACGGATGGGGGTGTCGCGCCCGTCCCTGCGCGACGCCATATCCGAGTTGCAGGCGCAAGGGTTGCTGACCTCAAAGGCCGGGTCGGGCATCTATGTGGCCGAAGTTCTGGGATCGGCCTTTTCCCCGGCTTTGATCCGGTTGTTCAGCAGCCATGACGAGGCGGTGTTCGATTATCTATCGTTCCGGCGCGATATGGAGGGGCTGGCGGCTGAACGCGCGGCGCGGCTGGGCTCGGACAGTGATCTGAAGGTGGTTCAGGCGATCTTTGACAAGATGGAAGCCGCCCATGCAAGCAACGCCGCCGAGGAAGAGGCGCATCTGGACGCGCAGTTTCACATGGCGATTATCGAGGCCAGCCACAACGTGGTGATGCTGCATATGATGCGATCGATGTTCGATCTGCTGCGGCAAGGTGTGTTTTACAACCGGCAGCTCATGTTCAACCAACGAACCACGCGGGATGCCATTCTGGATCAGCATCGGGCGATCAACGCCGCCCTGCAGGACCGCGACCCGGCGGGGGCACGGCAGGCGGTCGAACAGCATCTGAGCTTTGTCGAGGCGAGCATGGCCGATCATCAGAAAGCCCAACGCAACGAAGAGATCGCACAGCAGCGGTTGAAGCATGAGACGGGCGAGGTTTGATGTTTATTGGTCATCTACCCGGTGCCTATCTGGTCTTTCGAGCGGCGGCGCCAAACCTTGGCAAACTTGCATTTGCAGCAGCGATGATTGGGGCCGTTGCCCCAGACGTAGACATGCTCTGGTTCTATCTTGTCGACAACCAGGGGCATCATCACCATTCTTATCTGACGCACCGCCCTATCATCTGGGCGGGGTTCCTGATGGCCGGGATGGCTATACGCGTTTGGGCCTTGAGAACCAGCACTTTTCTGACCTTCTTCGGCGCAGGCGGGCTGGTACATATGGTGCTGGATTCGATCACCGGAGAAGTCGCTTGGCTCTGGCCCTTTTCAGACGCAACGCATCCTCTAGTCGTGGTACAGGCGACCCATTCTCATTGGATATTGTCTTTTCTCAACCATTGGACCTTCAAGGTTGAGATCGTGATTACGGTTATTGCGCTGCTTGTTTGGTTTCTCAGTTGGCGTAGGGCCTGAGAGCACAAAAACCCGAGCACCTTGCGGCCCTCGGGTTTTGTTATCAACTGTCTTGCAGATCAGTGCAGCTTTTCACCAACATCCGCGATGGCGTTGTCAATCAGCTTGTTGGCCTGCGCAGCGGTCATCTGCTTGGCCAGAACCGCGTTCGCTGCCGAAACAGCCACGGTGATCGCCTGATCGCGCACCTCTTTCACAGCCGAAGCTTCAGCCGATGCGATCTGATCCTGTGCGGCCGCCAGACGGCGCGCGATGGACTTTTCCAGATCGACCTTGGCCTGATCCGCTGCCAGAGCCGCGTCCGCTTTCGCCGCTTCGACGATAGCGTCGGCTTGGGTCTGAACTTCGCGCTGCTTACGCTCGTACGAGGCCAGCAGGCTGCGGGCTTCTTCGTGCAGGGCGCGGGCTTCATCCAGTTCGGACTTGATGCCTTCGGCTCGGTTGTCCAGAGCACCGCCAATCATGCCGGGAACCTTGAAATAGAACAGGACCGCGATGAAGACGATAAAGCCCAGAGTGACCACAAAGTCGGTGTTGCCAAGCGAGAAGAACGGGCCGCTTGCGGCCAGCGCAGGGCTGGCGGCACCAACGGTCAGGATAAGGGCAAGAGTGTTCCGCATGTCACTTATCCTTTCGTCTGCGCGTCTACGGCACTGTTGATGGCATCGGCATCCGCCTTACCGCCCAGTGCAGTGACCAGTTCAGCCGCCGTATCCTTGGCAACCACTTGAATGCTTTCCAGCGCACCGGCACGGATGTCGGCAATTGCCTTTTCCGATTCAGCCGCCTTTGCAGCGATTTCCGCATCCGCCTTGGCAATTGCGTCATCCAGACCAGACTGGATTTCTGCACGTGCTTCGGCAGCGATACGCTGCGCTTCGGCACGGGCATCGGCCAGCGCCTTGTTATAGGCCTCTTCGGCCTCGACCGCCTTGGCCTTCAGATCTTCGGCCGCAGCCAGGTCATTTGTAATGGTCCCCTGACGTTCAGCCAGGATTGCCGCGATGCGGGGCAGAGCCACGCGAGACAGGACCAGAAAGATGACGACCAGCGTAATGACCAGCCAGAAAATCTGGTTGGGGAACCAATCGAAGCAGAGCTGCGGCATCCCGATGGCCGACCCATACGAGTCAACGCAGGTGCCAGCTACCTCTTCTGTAAGGGGTTCAGTCGCCATGATGTCCTCCGTCGGAACGTTGTCTTTACAACAGGTGGGCCACTATGGCTTGGGCCCACCTGCGCGTAAGGATCAGGTTCCGCAGATTAGACGGCGAACATCAGCAGCAGCGATACCAGGAATGCGAAGATGCCCAGCGCTTCTGCGAATGCGATACCGATGAAGAGGGTTGCGGTCTGCGAAGCAGCCGCCGAAGGGTTGCGCAGGGCGCCGGCCAGGAAGTTGCCTGCAACGTTGCCCACCCCGATTGCGGCTGCGCCGGAACCGATTGCTGCCAGGCCTGCGCCGATGTGTGCGAGATCGCCTTCCATGATGTATCTCCTTACGAATTGGAAGTTTCGATGTTGGGTGTTCGGACCTTAGTGCGACGGATGCAGCGCATCTTTCAGATAAACACAGGTCAGAATGGTGAATACGTAGGCCTGGATGAAGGACACGAGGACCTCGAGGCCGTACATTGCGGTGATTGCCAGAACCGACACGGGCGAGATCGCGGCAATCGCGGCAAAGCCTGCGAACACTTTGATCACCGCGTGGCCTGCCATGACGTTACCGGCAAGACGAATGGAGTGGCTGACGGGGCGTACGAAGTACGAAATCAGCTCGATAATCGCCAGAACCGGGCGCAACGCCATCGGGGCGCTGGAAACCCAGAACAGACCCAGGAAGCCTGCACCGTTCTTGACGAAACCCAGAACGGTCACGGTCAGGAACACGGCCAGCGCCAGCGGGATGGTCACGGCGAAATGCGATGTAGTGGTGAAGGACATGGGCAACATGCCCAGGAAGTTGGCGCAGACGATGAACATGAACAGGGTCATGACATAGGGGAAGTACTTGACGCCTTCCTTGCCGCAGATGTCTTCCAGCATCTTGTAGATGAAGCCATAGGCCAGTTCGGCCACCGACTGCATCCGGGTCGGAACAATCGCGCGCTTTGAGGTGCTGAGAACCAGCAGAGCAAAGATCGCCGCAATCGCCAGGAACAGCCACAGGGTCACGTTGGTGGGCGTGTACCATGCAATCGCACCGTCGCCGAACAACGGCTTGACGATGAACTGGTCCATCGGGTGGAATACCAGGCTGCTGCCTTCTGCTGCGGTGGTCTCGGTCGCCACGTTCAGTCCCTCTCGTCCTTCTCGGCCGCGCTTGCAGCCGCTTGTTTCTCTTGAACCTCTTTCGCGCTGCGGAGCATAACCTTCACGCCCGCGACAAGGCCCAGCAATGTGAACAGCACCAGAAAGATCGGGATCGTCCCGAGCAGGCTGTCCAGCCCGTATCCGATGCCAAATCCGATCCCCAGACCGGATACCATTTCGATGACCATCCTCCAGGCAAGCTCGCCCCCGGACACGTCAGCATCTGCGCGGGGCTTGGGCGCTTTGGCCTTTTTCGCCGCTTCGATCTTGGCCTCAAGCTGCGCCATACGCTGCTTTTGGTCGTCATCGGTCACGGGCGTTTCCCTCGCACAGTCTTGGGTAGGGTGCTAAGGCCCCGGGGGCACAGAGTCAACGGGGTTGAGGTCGCACTTTGTATGCATTTATGTCTATGATTTTTATGCCAAAAATCTTAGACGACTGGAGCTGCGGCGATGTGCCGGGATCGCAGATCAACCGAATTGGGCTGAATCCGTATATTCAACCTTTTGGTTGATCTTTGTCCCCCCTGTCCGCTTGCCAACGCCTGACGATGCGCCCATCGATCAGCAGCAGGCCCGCGAAAATAGCCGCCATGCCGATCAGATGTTCGCGCAAAAGCGCCTCACCCAGAACCGATGTTCCCAGCACCAGCGCCGAGACCGGGGCGATCAGGGTGACGGTTGAGATATTGGTTGGTCCGACCTTTGGCAGCAGCCAGTAAAACGCAATGAACGCCGCCGAGGTTAGCACAAACCCGATCATCAGAAGTGAGGCCCAGGTCTCGGCCCGGGTGATATGGGGCAGCCCGTCCTGCCACAACGCCAGAGGCGCAATCGCCAGCGTTGCGCCCGTCAGGGCCAGCGCCACCAGAACCACTGGCTGCATATCCCGGAACGCACGGGCGAAATTGACCGAAAAGGCATAGCAGACCGGGGCAAGAATGATGAGCAGAACAGCCCAGAACTCGGACTTTGCCCCCGATTGCAGCAGCGGCAGGGACAGCACGACGATACCGGCAAATCCGCAGATCACGCCGAGTGATTTGAGCAGCGTGGCGCGCTCTCCTCCGGGCCAGAAATGCGAGACGATGACGGCAAAGGCCGGTGTTGTGGCATTCACAATCCCGGCGACACCTGCGCCGATATGCTGCTGGCCCAGCGCATAAAACGCAAATGGCGCTGCGTAGCTGAGCGCGCCAAAGCCCAACAGCCCCGCGGCACGCTTAAACGTCAACTGGACCGGCAGACGTCGGCCCAGCACATAGATCCAGCACCCGAGCGCCCCGAAGCCAACGCGCCCCATCGAAACGGACAGAGGCCCAAGCTCGCGCAGCAAAATAGCGTTGAACATGAAAGACATGCCCCAGCCGATGCCGAGGACGCAGATCACCATCCAGTATTTCAACGGCATCGCCACGCCCCTTGCCAGTTCCGGCGCAGCATGGCGTGGGTGTGGAAATTGTCAAACCGGTTCCTGCGTATTAGGAAAGAGCCATGTCCAACGACCTCGACACCGTGTTTGCTGCCCTTGCCGACCCAACCCGCCGCGCCATCCTTGCGATGCTGCTGGAGGACGACATGGCGGTGACGGACGTCGCCGAGCCGTTCGAGATGTCGCTGGCGGCGATCTCGAAACATTTGGTCATTCTCACCCGCGCCGGGCTGATCTCGCAGGAAAAACGGGGCCGGGTGAAATGGTGCAAGCTGGAGCCTGACGCGCTGCGCGCGGCCTCGGTCTGGATGCAGGGGTTCGGGCAGTTCGAACCGGTCAATCTGGATGCGTTTGAACGGTTTCTTGAGGTCGAGTTGCCCTCGGACGAGGCTTAGGGTCCTGACCCTAACGCACCACAAAGACAGACATGCTGGCATGTTTTGCCAGATAGCCCGCATGACTGGAAAAGATGTGGTCGGTGATCCGCGGCGCGTGGGTGCCGACAACGATCAGGTCTGCGCCGATTTCCTCGGCCACGTTTTTCAGGTCGCTGTCCATCTCGGCCGCGACATCAACGGAGTGGATGTTGCGTATCGCGACCTCGGTCCCGCTGGAGCGCGACAGTTCATCGACAAAGGCCCGCACCTCATCGGACTGGATCGGTGCGCTGGACTGTGTGCCAGAGACGCTGACCACAGTGATCTTCGCGTTTTGCCATTTGGCCACCTGCGCGGCCACATCGGACGCTTTGCGGGTTTCCGGTGGCAGGTGCAGGTCGACGGGGATCATGATGTGATTGAACATTGCAAATTCCTCCTCGGCAGGAAGCATAGAGAAAACTGCATATGAACACTTTGATCTGCCTCAAGAGATCACCCGGATGCCGGGATGGCCTCAGCCCTCTTGACTGTATTCCACCCCTGTCACCACGCCGCCGGTATCGGCATAGCAAAGCCACGGGGCCTGCGCGCCTGCGACCAAAACCGTTGTGGTCGTTCCGGTGAGGTCGGATTGGGTCGAGATGGCGTTGACGCCGTCGGGCCGAACCCCTGTTTCCGCCGCGACCAATGCTTCGCAACTGCCCTGAAGATCTTGGGTAGACCCGCTGCCGGGTGCGCCCTGCGTGCAGGCGGTCAGAGGAGGTATTATGGCAGCTATGATAGCCCGTTTCATGGTGACGCTCGCGGTTTCATCTTCGGGTCAGAGGCTGTCACATCCTGCCCAGAATGCAAGCGTCAATCGGTCGGTGACTTGGGTGGTGCGTTGGGTGTCGGTTCTTCGGATTTCAGCAAAAGCACCAATGCCAGCGCTGTCAGGGCCGCGCCGATCAGGACCAGACCGGTGGGCGCGGGCCGACCCAGCGCGATTTCCCACAGGATCACCCAGCTTGGGATCAGGTAGGTATAGGCCATGACCTTGGCCGACGGCAGGCGCAAAGCCGCGAACTGGACCAGCACAAAGCTGGAAGCGGTGGCAAAGACCGACAAGTACAGCAGGCTGATCCAGACAATGGGTGGCAGATTGAGCCAGTCGGTTGCGCGGATATCCGACCAGCCGACAAGGGACAGGATCACGCACCCGGCGACAATGGTGCCAAAGGTGAACACAACCGCCGGTTCGCCCCGGTTCAGCTTGCGCACCATCGGCGTATAGATTGCGTGCGCCAGACAGCCCCAGAAAAAGATGATCTCGCCTGTGCCGATCTCGAAGGCGCGAAAGGCCTGCCAGTCAGCGCGAAAGATCACCCACAGCGCTCCGGTCGCGCCGACGCTCAGCGCCAATGCCATGCGCGGGGTCGTGATCTGGCGCAGCAGTATCCAGCCAGCGGCCGCCGACATCACAGGCGTCAGGGTGAACACCGCCGAAGTACTGACCGGGTCAGCCGTTTTCAGGCCATAGAACATCAGCACGAAATAGGTCGCAAACAGCCCGCCCAAGACACCATAGCGCCACGGAGCCTGTGCGGCACTGCGCGGCAGCCCGGTGGTGGCCAAAGCGGCAAATCCGATGATGATCGCCGCAAGCAGAAACCGCGCCGCCGTGATGGCCATCGGCGCAATCTGATTGGCCACAATCGAGCCCAGCGAGAAACTGCCCGCCACCAGAACGGAAAACGTGACCATCGCCAGATGACCACGCGCCTGCGGCGTCACGAAAGCCAGCCTTTGGATTGCTCTTTCAGATAGGTCAGGAACGCCTGAACCTTGGTGGTGCGGTGCAGGTCCACATGCGTCACCAGCCACAGGTTACCGGCCCATTCCGGCAGAGGGCTCATCACTTCGATCAGATCGGGATCGCGCGATGCCTCCCACCTTGCCATGAAACCGATCCCGGCCCCGGCCAGAACCGCCTCGCGCATACAGAAATTGTTGGTGCAGCGAAAGGCAATCGCCTCGGCGGGCACAGTGTTACGCAACCATCTGGAAAACGGCGCGCGGCTGTTTTCGTCATCGGTGCTGACAAACAGATGATCCGCGAACTCTTCCACGGTTTCGGGCTTGCCGTGGCGTTCGATATAGGACGTGCTGGCGAACAACCCGACCTCTTGCGGGATAAAGGGCTGCACCACATTGTCGGGTTGATCCGGGGCAGCACCGGCGCGGATGGCCACATGCGCCTCGCCATATTCCAGACGGAACAGGCGGTCGCCGGTCAGATAGCGCACGATCAGCCCCGGATGCATCGCCTGAAACTCGGCCAGCGCCGGAACCAGCAGCGGCGCCAACGAGGCCAGAGACGTCACCACCAGCTCACCCGAGACATCGTCGCCACGCCCCTTCATGCGCCCGACCAGCTGGTTGAACTGATCCTCGGTGGCCTGCGCCACGCGCAGCAGGTCATCGCCCGCATCGGTGGGCGTATAGCCGCGCGCATGGCGCTGGAACAGCTTGACGCCCAGACGAGCCTCGATCGCGTCGATATGGCGGATCACGGTGGCATGGTGCACGCCCAGAACCTCGGCCGCCCCGCTGACCGTACCCATTCGCGCTACCTGATAGGCGGTTCTCACTTCATCCCAATTGTCCATCGCATCATTCCAGTGTGCAAATTCTAACAATACTTGTTTACATATCCGACTTTTGTTCATTCGCGCAACGCTCATATTGAAGCGCAGCAGACAAATCCACATCCAAAGGACCCCGTGACATGACCAAAACCATCCTGCATATCGACGCTTCGGCCCGCCGTACCGGATCTGCCACCCGCGACTTGTCGGACCGCATCGTCAAACACCTGGGTGCCGCGCGCATCATCCGCCGAGATCTGGCCACGCCCCTGCCCCTGCTGACCGAAGACTGGATCAACGCGAACTTCACACCCGCCGATCAGCGGGACTCGGTCCAGCGCGACCAGCTCTCGCTGTCGGATGAACTTGTTCAGGAACTGCAAAGGGCCGATACGATTGTCATCGGTCTGCCGATCTACAATTTCTCGGTCCCCGCCGCCTTCAAGGCCTGGATCGATCTGGTTGCCCGTGCCGGACTGACATTTGCCTATTCCGAAACCGGCCCCAAAGGCCTTCTTGAAGGTAAGCGCGCGGTTCTGGCAATTGCTTCCGGCGGTACCGCTGTGGGGTCCGAGATCGACTTTGCCACCAACTATGCGCGCCACGTTCTGGGCTTCATCGGCATCCACGATGTCGAGGTGATCGCCGCTGACCAAATGGCGCTGGACGCCGAAGCCACGCTGAAGAGCGCCCACAAAGCTGTCAGTGAACTGGCAGCCTGACTTTACCCCCTCTGGTCAAGGCCGGATGAAACGTCCAATCTGCATCCCATGAGGTCACTGCGGATTGGGCGTTTCACATGAAAAAGATCGGAATACTGGGCGGCGTCGGCTGGGCCTCGACCGTGGATTACTATCGGGCCATTGCCGAAGGGGCCAGCCGGTACTACGCGGATCGCGGGCACGGTTCCCCCCTGCCCATCCCACCGATGACAATCGAATCCGTCACGCAGGCCAAAACCCGCGCCCTGCGCGGCGTGGCCGGGGACGAGGCCAGTTGGGCCGGTTTCGACGCTGTGTTCCGCGACGCCCTGCTGACGCTGGAACGCGCGGGATGTGACTTTGGCATCATCGCCTCGAACACACCGCACGCCCGGCTGCACGCCATCCGGCAGGGCGTGTCCATGCCGATCCTCAGCATCTTTGACGCCACCGCCGAAGCGACCGCGACAACCGCGGCCAGCAACGCTTTGGTTCTTGGCACTACGGTCACGATGCAGGCCGACAATTACGCGCAATGTCTTGCAGCCAAGGGCATCACCGCCAACGCGCGCCTGCCCGATGCGGAAATCGCCGAAATGCAAGCGATGATCGACAGCGATTTCTACGGCGGAGCCTCTGACACCGCCCATGCCCGCTTGCTTGCCTTCTGCAACACACACGCGGTCCCCGGCACGGCCATCCTTCTGGCCTGCACCGAACTGCCGCTGGCCTTCCCCGATCATCTCGATGACCCGGTGTTTGAGGCTGATGGGCACCTGTTCATCAACCCCTCAGCCGCCCATGTCGCCGCCGCCCTCAAAGAGGCTCTGGACGTGACTTAAAAGCGCCCGCCCCTTCTTCTGTTCAAAAATACCTCCGCCGGAGGCACGCGCCGCAAGGCGCGTTCCCTCACGGCAGCCAGTTAACATCGCACCCGATCTTGTCGAAGAACACCATCAAATCTTCGCGCGACAAAACCACAGTCCGATCATTGACCAGCGGATGCATGTTGATGACGTCTGCCTGCTGCGCAGCGGCATCCATAAAGAATCGCACATCATTCCCGACCCCGTTGATCATCGCCAGAGGACTGACTGCGCCGGGACGGATGCCGAGGTTCTGCAACAACCGCTCGGGCGATCCAAAAGACAGCCCCCCGACGCCCAGCTCAGCGCCCAGCGCTTTCAGATCAATCTCGCGGCTCTGCTCCAGCGTCACCAGATAGTTCCGCTTTTTCCTGTCACGCAGATACAGGTTCTTGAGCCGCAAGGCGTTCTCACCCGGCACCATGAACTGATCCTCGACCCCCATGGCGTCCTCGACCGTGCGCAGCGGGACGTGGCTGTGCAAGCGGTAGCTCAGCCCCCAATCGTCCAGCTGCGCCAGCAAGGCGTCAGAGCTAAGCGGCAGCGTGTCCTGAAATTCAGATGATGCGTCCATGTGGGTCTCCTTCATGCGGTGCGCTCATCGCTTAGCCTGCGCGAAATTTCAAGCCGCGACAGAGCGCGCTTTCGCTGTTAGCTTGCGGTCATGAAGATCACCCGAAACACGCACGACCAGTTGATCCTGTCCAATACGCCCTGGCTAATTGGCATTATGCTGGTTGTCTTTATCTTATGCTTTGTGGGCGCAGGCCTGTTCATGGTGACCCAGGGCGGTGAAGGCCTGTGGTTCGGCATCCTCTTTGCCTTGTTTGGCGGCGGGCTGGGCTTTGGCGCGTTCTGCGCTTTTGTCCGCCGCGTGCAGGTCATTCTGGATCGCCCAACCAACAGCATCCTGATCCGTCGGCAATCGGTCTTTGGGTACGACACCGTGGAACACAAGCTGTCGAACCTGTCTCATGCCGAGGTCGAGACCACCACCTCGACCAGCGACAAGGGCACCTCGAAGATGCACCGCCCCGTATTGGTGCTGGATAAAGGCATGAGTGCGGGACGACACCCGATTGTCGAGGCGTATGTCAGCGGGCATGGATCGCACCGCATGGTCGATGCCATCAATGACTGGCTTCCTGCGCGCAAGGTTGACTCTGCCAGCCAATCAGCCTAAATCGCCGCAAACATCCGGAAGCGTCAGATCTTCCGGTCCCTTGAGTCGTTCAGGGATCGCCCCCCACCAGCGAGTTTCGCCCGTGGGGGCAATGCCATTTGGCATTACCCCCACGTCTAATTCAGTGGGAGGGGGCGTTTGTGCATTTAACCGGCGCCTCCTATCTAGGGAACGCCACCAGATAACCGGCTAAGGAGGCCGAAGGCATGTTTGAAAATCTATCCGAACGCCTTTCCGGCGTCTTTGACCGGCTGACCAAACAGGGTGCCCTGTCCGAAGAAGACGTCAAAACCGCCCTGCGCGAGGTTCGCGTGGCCCTGCTCGAGGCCGATGTCTCGCTGCCGGTGGCCCGCGAATTCGTCAAAAAGGTGCAGGAACAGGCGACCGGTCAGGCGGTGACGAAATCGATCACCCCCGGCCAACAGGTCGTCAAGATCGTGCATGACGCTTTGGTTGATACCCTGCGCGGCGAGGAAGACCCAGGCGCGCTCAAGATCGACAACCCGCCTGCCCCGATCCTGATGGTCGGCCTGCAGGGTTCGGGTAAGACCACGACCACCGGTAAGCTGGCGAAACGCCTGAAAGAAAAAGAGGGCAAGAAAGTCCTGATGGCCTCGCTGGACGTTTATCGCCCGGCGGCGATGGATCAGCTGGCGGTTCTGGGAACGCAAGTCGGCGTGGATACGCTGCCCATCGTTCCCGGTCAGAAGCCAGTTGATATCGCCAAGCGCGCCAAGCAACAGGCGACGCTGGGCGGCTATGACGTCTACATGCTCGACACCGCGGGCCGTCTGCATATCGACGAAGTCCTGATGGACGAGGTCGAGCAGGTGCGCAACGCGGTAGACCCGCGCGAGACCCTGTTGGTGGTCGACGGCCTGACCGGTCAGGTCGCCGTTGAAGTCGCCGAAGAGTTCGACGCCAAGGTCGGCATCTCGGGCGTGGTCCTGACCCGGATGGACGGTGACGGGCGCGGTGGTGCGGCGCTGTCGATGCGCGCTGTTACCGGCAAGCCGATCCGCTTTGTCGGTCTGGGCGAGAAAATGGACGCGCTCGAAACCTTCGAGCCGGACCGGATCGCCGGTCGTATTCTGGGCATGGGCGACATCGTTGCTCTGGTCGAAAAGGCCCAGGAAACGATGGAGATGGAACAGACCGAGCGCATGATGAAGCGCATGGTCAAAGGTCAGTTCAACATGAACGACCTGAAAATGCAGTTGGAACAGATGATCCAGATGGGCGGCATGCAGGGCATGATGGGCATGATGCCGGGCATGGGCAAGATGGCCAAGCAGATGGATCAGGCGGGCCTCGACGACAAGATCCTGCGCCAGCAGATCGCAATGATCCAATCCATGACCAAACGCGAACGCGCCAATCCGCAGCTGCTGCAAGCCAGCCGCAAGAAACGCATTGCTGCCGGGTCGGGGATGGAGGTCAGCGACCTCAACAAGCTGCTCAAGATGCACCGGCAGATGTCGGACATGATGAAAAAGATGGGCAAGATGGGCAAAGGCAAGATGCTGAAACAGGCCATGAAGGGCATGTTCGGCAAGGGCGGCCCCTCGCCCGAGGACATGGCAGCCGGCATGGACCCCAAGGCGCTGGAACAGGCGGCCAAGGCCATGGGCGGACGTGGCGGCCTGCCCGGCATGGGCGGCGGCATGGCGCTGCCTCCGGGCCTCAGCGGGTTCGGGAAGAAAAAGTGACGCCAGCACGCTGCACCCAGCCCCCGTCCGGAAAGGCGGCGATGGCAGCAGCGCAATATCGCGCGGCCCTGCCGGTCATTCAGACCCGGCGGCTGGTTCTGCGCGCGCCCACTTTGGACGACCTTCCAATATGGACCGAGATCTGTCAGGACAGCTTTGGTGATACGGAGCAGGAAGCCTGGACCGAGTTTTCCTATTATACCTCCGGCTGGCTTCTGCATGGTCACGGCCTGTTTGCGGTCACTCTGGCTGAGGGTGGCGAAACTGTTGGGTTCGTCATTCTTGGGCTGGAATGGGATGATCATGAGCCCGAGCTGGGTTATTTGTTCTGTGCCCAGCATCGCATGAAGGGTTACGCCACCGAAGCCTGCACCGCCGTGCGTGATTTTGGATTTGACCTGCTCGGGTCGGGCCAGTTCGTAAGCTATGTGTCGCGATCCAACACACGCTCGAACGCTCTGGCACAGCGGCTGGGTGCGTCGCGCGATACGGTCGCCGAAGCCGCGTTTGGGCCGGACCAGCATGTCTGGCGCTATAGCGAGGCAATGGCATGAAACTCGCGATGCCTATCCCAACGCTTGAAACCGAACGCCTGATCATGCGCGCGCCGTCCGAGGCCGATTTCGAGGCCGAAGCCGAATTTTTCGCCAGCGACGCCTCGCAATTCGTGGGCGGACCAAAGCGCCCGGACGAGACATGGCGCGCGATTGCCATGCTGCTGGGGCATTGGGCAATGCGTGGCTATGGGTTCTGGGGTGTCGAAGAGAAAGCCACCGGCACCTATGTCGGGCATGTCGGCCTTTGGTTCCCGCACAGCTGGCCCGAGCCGGAAATCGGCTGGACCCTGATGAACCACGCAACCGGCAAAGGCTATGCGACCGAGGCCGCACAAGCAGCGCGTGCCCACGCTTATGACGTGCTAGGCTGGGAAACCGCGATATCGTTGATTGATCCGGATAATCTGGGTAGCAAAGCCGTGGCTGAACGGTTGGGTGCCCGGTTCGATTACGTCTTCGAACACCCGGCATTCGGATCGATGCAGGTCTGGCGGCATCCGTCGCCAGCCGATCTGGTCAATGGCGGGATGGAGGCCTACGCATGACCACGTTCGCCATCCCCACCGTCGAAACCGACCGTCTGATCCTGCGCGCGCCGCATCTGGATGACCTGCCCGCGATGATCGCGTTCTACGCCTCGGAACGCAGCCATATGGTTGGCGGACCCAAGGATGAGCTGGGCAGCTGGAGCTCACTGTCCGGTCGTTTGGGGCATTGGGCCTTACGCGGTTATGGCCTGTGGCATCTGACCGAGAAAACCAGCGGTGCGTTCGTCGGGTGGGCGGGTATCATCGACGTTCCCGGTTGGGCCGAGCCCGAATTGGGCTGGACGCTGATGGCCGAGGCCGAAGGCAAGGGGCTGGGTTTTGAAGCGGCCCAAGCCGCGCGTGACTATGCCGCGCGGCATCAGGGTCTGAACGGCGTGATCTCGTATATCGCCCATGCCAATGACCGCTCGCGCGCACTGGCCGAACGGCTTGGGGCCACGCTGGAGATTGAGAACGCCGAACTATTGGGCCTGACTGCCCAGATCTGGCGTCACCCGCAAATTGACTTGACCACCGAAAGGACCGGCCAATGAACAACCCCGTCACCCGCGCCGCGGCGCTGCTGAAAGAGCATCGCGAAAGCATCGACCGGCTGGACGCGATCCTTGTGTTCACGCTGGCCGAGCGGTTCAAGCACACGCAAGCCGTGGGCAAGCTGAAAGCAACACACGACCTTCCCCCGTCCGATCCCTCGCGCGAGGCTGCGCAGATCGCACGGTTAGAAGACCTGGCGAAAGAGGCCGATCTGGACCCCGACTTCGCCAAGGCTTTTCTGAATTTCATCATTCAGGAAGTCATCCGACACCACAAGAAACACCAGAACTAAACCGGGCAAATCCCGGATACGCCATTCAAAGGAGATACCACCATGGCAATGAAAATTCGTCTCGCCCGCGGCGGCTCGAAAAAGCGTCCTTTCTATCGCATTGTTGCGGCTGACAGCCGTATGCCGCGCGATGGTCGTTTCATCGAGAAGCTGGGCACCTACAACCCGCTGCTGCCGAAAGACAGCGAAGAGCGTGTGAAAATGAACATGGAGCGTGTTCAGTACTGGCTGGATCAGGGCGCACAGCCCACCGACCGGATCGCACGTATGCTGGAAGCTGCCGGCACCCGTGAAAAGGCCGAGCGCAATAACCCCAACAAGGGTACCCCGGGCAAGAAAGCCCAAGAGCGCGCGGAAGAGAAAGCGGCAAAGGCTGCTGAAGCGGCTGCTGCGCCTGCTGAAGAAGCGGCTGCAGAAGAATAAGCAGGCGGGCGCGTGCGGGATCAGGCCTTCAGTGACGATTTTCGCGCGCAGTTCGATCTGTTGATGCGGCTCCGGCGCGATGTGCGCCGGTTCCGCACCGACGCCGTGGACGAGGCAGTGTTGACGCGCTGCCTCGACGCGTTTCGGCTGGCCCCTTCGGTGGGGCTGAGCGAACCCTGGCGCGTCATTCGCGTCGAAAGTCAGGCCGCACGCGATGCGGCGCTGAGGAATTTCAAAGCGGCCAATGCCGAGGCGTTGGATGGCTATTCCGGCGAAAAGGCGCAGCTATACAGCGGTCTGAAACTCTCTGGGATGCAAGAGGCGCCGGTGCAACTGGCCGTGTTCTGCGACGATGCCACCGACAAGGGGCAGGGTCTGGGCGCAGGCACGATGCCCGAGATGCGGCGCTATTCGGTGGTATCGGCCATCACCCTGTTCTGGCTGGCCCTGCGGGCCGAAGGGCTGGGTTTGGGCTGGGTGTCCATTCTGGACCCCGAGCAGATGGCACGCGATCTGGACGTACCGGAAACCTGGCGTCTGATCGGCTATTTCTGCGTCGGCTATCCCGAAGAGCTGTCGGAGACACCGGAACTGGAACTGGTCGGCTGGGAAAACCGCAACAACACTTTGCCCATCGAGGTGCGCTAGGCCCATGTTTGGATTGTTACGGCTTCCCATCCTGCTGGCAATCGCCTTTATTGTTGGCGTGTTCTTTGAACGCAGCAACCAGCGCGAGGCCTGCGAGGTCATCGGGCAGTGGCGGGATGGGCTATGTGTAACGGAAGGCTCAAATGAGTGATCTGAACTGCGTCGGCAGCATCGCCGGATCATACGGCGTGCGCGGCGAGGTGCGGCTGAAAAGCTTCTGCGCCATCCCCGAAGATATCGAGGCCTATTCGCCCTTGACCGATGAGGCGGGCAAAGAGCGCTATCCGCTGGTGCTGACGCGCCCGATCAAGAACGGCTTTGCCGCACGGCTGGGCGGGGTTGAGACCAAGGAACAGGCCGATGCACTTAATGGCCTGCGACTTTACGCACGTCGCGATCAATTGCCATCGCTGCCGGATGACGAATTCTATCACACCGACCTGATCGGGCTTGAGGTCTATGACACCGGTGGCACCCTGCTGGGCAAGGTCAAGGCGGTGCAGAACCACGGCGCTGCGGACCTGCTGGAATTGCACGGGCCGGGGCTGAAGGCCACCGTTCTTCTGCCCTTCACGCAAGAGGTGGTGCCCACAGTCGATCTGGAACAGGGCCGCATTGTCGCCGATCCGCCCGAAGGTCTGCTGTAATGCGCCGCGTGTTGCTGCATCTGGGTCTGCACAAGACCGGGACAACGGCGGCACAATCCTTTCTGTTCGAAAACCGCGAGTTGATCTGGCCACACCACGCGCTGGTGTTGCCCTACCGGACCCGCAAGTCGGGTCTGTCGGATGCTGCGACGCGCTATTCGGTCTATGGCACTCATGGCAGTATGACCGAGTTTGCCAACGGGATGCACCGCCTGCTGGCCGATCTGGATTTCGGCGACAAGCGCGGGCTGATCCTGAGTGAGGAAAATTTCTCGGGCCTGCGCCCCAGCCGTAATCCGGCCGTGGGCTATGAGGCTGCCCCTGATTTGGCGGCCTGTCTTGTCGGGCTGATCCGCAACCGCTTTGCCGGGGAAGAGGTCGAGATCACGCTTTATTACTCGGTACGGCGCCGCGAGGACTGGCTGCGCAGCCTTTGGGCGCATGACCTGCAACGGGGCCGGTTGCCGCTGGATTTCGACGCGTATCAGACCCGGATGGCACAGGTACAGTCGCCCGAGGACGCGGTTGCCACGATCCGGACACGCGTTCAGAACGCCACAATCCGCACCGAGTGGCTGCACGATCTGGAACACCACCCGCTGGGCCCCGGCGCCCCGATGGCGGCATTTCTGGACCTGCCAGCGGATCAGCTGATTGCTCCGGCGCGCCGAAACCGGGCGTTGCCGCCGGATATCCTGTCAGAGATGCTGGACCTGAACCGGTCCGATCTGGACGAAGCCGAGTTGATCCGGCAGAAACAGGAGCTTGCCCAACATGCCCAAATGGACCGGATCGGCATAGAATGACAGATCAGCCCGGAAAATCCCATGGCCGCAAAGCCATCCGCCCGACATTGAAGCCGCGCGAATTGATGACCCCGACCCCGGATTTGCACGGGGTCTGGAAGGCCAGGATCATCACCCTGTTCCCGTCCGCCTTTCCCGGCGTGCTGGGCGAAAGCCTGACCGGCAAGGCCCTGCAAGAGGGGCTGTGGCAGTTGGAAACCATCGATCTGCGCCAGTTCGGGGTCGGCAAACATCGCAATGTCGATGACACGCCCGCGGGGGGCGGTGCGGGCATGGTGTTGCGCGCCGATGTGGTGGGCGACGCGATCAAACACAGTATGGCGGGCGTTCGCGGGAACTGGCCGCTGATCTACCTCAGCCCTCGTGGCCGTCCGATGAATCAGCAGATGATGCAGAACCTTGCCCGTTGTGATGGCATGACCCTGCTGTGCGGCAGGTTCGAAGGGGTCGACGAGCGCGTGTTGGAGCATTACGGCATCCAAGAGGTATCCTTGGGTGATTTCGTCATGACCGGCGGTGAGATTGCAGCGCAGGCGCTGATCGACGCCACGGTGCGGCTGATCCCCGGCGTGTTGGGCAATCAGGCCTCTGCCGAGGAGGAAAGCTTTGCCACCGGTCTGCTGGAGCATCCGCAATATACCCGTCCCGCAGACTGGAACGGGCGCGCGATCCCCGATATTCTGATGTCCGGCCATCACGGACGCATCGCCGAATGGCGTCATGAGATGTCGGAACAGATCACGCAGGAGCGGCGGCCCGATCTGTGGCAAAGCTATGTGGCCAAGCAGGATAAATCATCCGGCTAAGACCCACTGGGTGTGGCCCGAAAACCGCAACCCGGCGCATTTGCCTTACGCCGCTTGCAGTTGATTTGTTCGAAAAATACTCATTCCTAAGATGTTGCTGACCAAAGCGATTTCAGATCAATTGATAACAGGCTGCCAAATGAAAAAACTCATCTGTCTGGCTGTGCTCGCCGTTTCGGCCTGCACCACCAAACCCCTTGGAACTTCGGTGCCGACGCAAGCCGGTCACAACCTGAATTCGGCCCGCGTTGCCGTGCAATCCTGCGCAACCGAGGCTGGTATCGGCGGCGACAGTGCGGTGATCGGCGGCTACGCCACAAGCATCCTGCTGCTGGGCCCAGTGTTTGGAAGCCTGGTCACGGTTCCCATGCAAGACAATCTGCGCGCGCAGGGCGAGTTCGATCAGGTTGACCGCTGCATGACCGAGCGCGGGTTTGATCGCCGTTACTTAAGTGATGGCGAGATGTTCTGGCTGAACGATGCCCACGGGGAAGAGCGCGTCAGACGTCTGGATCATCTTGTCAACGGCAGCACGATTGAAACTTACGGCTCTCCGCGTACTTAGAGCGTTTTGCGTTTTTTATCTAATGTTAGAATATCGAAATGCGCGTTCGACCGCTGGGAGAGGCAGCGTATTTCGATTCAAATCAAACGCAAAGCGATCTAGGACGCCCCCGCCTTCCAGCGCGCCCAGATCTCGGGCGTGCCATTGAAGGTGTTGATATCGACCCTGCCCTGCACCCCCGGCACCAGACCGGTGCCGGTATATTGCCAGAACCGCCAGAGCGTTCTGGGATAGACCTCGCGCGGATGGCCCGCGACCGAGCGCAGCCAGAATTCGGTTTTGGGCAGACGTCCGATATCGGTGTCCGCAAAGAAATCGACCGTGGTGTAGACGATCGGCCTGCGGCCATAGTGACGTTCGAGAATGTCCAGAAAACGCTGCGCCTCGGCCCGGATGGTGCGGGGATCTGGGCGCAGGGTGCAGGTTTTGGAATGGGGCGTCCATTCCATATCCAGCACATGCGGCAGGTCGGCCCCTTTGGGGACATTGCGGATGAACCACCGCGCCTGCTCGGCTGCGGGTCGGCAGAAATAGTAATAGTGGTAAGCCCCCCAAGGCACGGCCGCCGCTTGTGCACCGCGACGGTGTTCTTCGAACATCGGGTCGGTGAAATCTCCGCCCTCGGTCGCTTTGATAAAGGCAAAGCTGACGCCTGACGCCTTGGCCGTGCGCCAGTCAATCGGCCCCTGCCAGCGCGACACATCAAGCCCGTGCACCGGATAATGGCCCGGATGCCGCCCCTCCCACGGATGAGGATCGGCGTCGCCGAAATCGGGATAGATCACCGCGGGCGCGGTAGCATCGGCAAAGGCCAGCGGCTCGACCGCCTGAGGGGCGGGGCCGCGACGCCCGCAGGAAACGATTGCAAGCGTCAGAACGGCCATCATAAGGGCGTTGCGTATCATGGATGTATCTCAAATCTGCTCTTGTAATTGCATCCAGAATGCCTGAACCCTGCGACAACGCAATGGTTCAGTTTGCAACCGGCGAAAACGCACCGCCGTGCCTTTCTGGCAAGGCAAATTAAGGCTTGATCCCTGTCCGCAAATTCCTTAAACGACCGCAATCCGGTGCCGCTTCACGCGACTCCGGTGTTTTGGTTTGCATCATGGCGCAATCCCCCGGCTTTCTTCGGCTGTGGCGTGTCATAGCGGACCAGACCAAGGAACATTCGATCTGACCTCTGGCGGGCTGCAAAGCAGGACCCGGTGAAGACCAAGAGCTCTCGGACCGTGCCCAAACTTCGTGGACCAACCACGAGCAGATAGGAGTAATTGCGATGGACCTGATCGCACAGCTTGAGGCGGAGCAAATTGCCGCCCTGGGGAAAGACATCCCCGATTTCAAAGCCGGTGACACCATCCGTGTCGGCTTTAAAGTGACCGAAGGGTCGCGTACCCGTGTGCAGAACTATGAAGGCGTCTGCATCGCGCGTAAAGGTGGCAGCGGCATCGCCGGTTCGTTCACCGTCCGCAAGATTTCGTTTGGCGAAGGCGTGGAGCGTGTGTTCCCCCTGCATTCGACCAACATCGACAGCATCACCGTTGTCCGCCGTGGCCGCGTTCGTCGCGCCAAACTGTACTATCTGCGCTCGCGTCGCGGTAAATCCGCACGTATCGCAGAAGTTACCAACTACAAGCCCAAGGCTGGCGCCGAGGCGTAAGGAGCGGAAAGATGAAAAAAGACATCCATCCCGATTATCACGTCATCAACGTCAAAATGACCGATGGCACCGTGGTTCAGATGAAATCCACCTGGGGCGCCGAGGGCGACCAGCTGGCTCTGGAAATCGACCCCTCCTCGCATCCCGCGTGGACCGGTGGCACCTCGCGCCTGCTGGACGCCGGTGGCCGTGTGTCGAAGTTCAAGAAGAAATACGAAGGTCTGGGTTTCTGATCCCATTCCAATTCGATTTCGAAAGGCCGCCCCGATCGGGTGGCCTTTTTCGTTTCGTGGCTGGCGTCAACGGGGCAGGGTTTCTGCACCTATTGCAGATAGTACCAATGCGACCCGTTTAGCTTGCTCAGATCGACGATGTGCAGCCCGTCTTCGATGCGATGCGCCTCTGGCGGCAGCGTCTTGGCGGGTATCAGGGGGTGCAGCTTCAAACCCGGCTGGGCCGCGATGCGCAATGTACCGGCAACGGGTTCAAGCCGGTATGAGGTTGCATCGGAACCAGCAGGAACCGCGCGACCGGTGACCGAGATCAGGATGCGCCGCGCCGCGGAAATGGGTTGGTCGTCCATGCTCTGCACAGCCACAGCAGCCATGTCGCTTTGGATATCGAATACAACACCCGAGGTTTCGACCGGTTCACCGTCGAAACGCCCTGCGACGCTCTGGGTCTTGACGGTGTCGATGACAAACTGCGCCTTGGCAAAGTTCCTGCGAAACTCTCCGGTATCGGCCACCACTTCGTCCGCATCATGCGGCAGGTACGAGCGGTCAAGTTCAAGCCTTTGCACCTGCTCGTCCTTCAGCGCGGTCGGTTGCAACCACGGCAGCGCGGGCGTTTCGGGCATACAGGTCACAAGGCGGCTTTGTTCGGTGATGGTGCGAATGCCCAGCGAGGTCTCGGGCGAGATCGGCTGGTCGAAGAATTCGTCCTCGTTCAGGCATATCGCATAGGTTTGATTTGCCTGCCGCAGATGCCCTTGGCGGAACAGCAACGCGGCGGCGGGCATGACCGCGATCAGAGCGGGGTCTTCGGCCATGCTCCAATTGCTTGGCCGCAGCGGATCATCAAGGGGTTGCTGGGAATATCCGTAGATCATCAACGCATCCCACCCCTGATGCGCGGATCGCGCGGCCAGGCGAAGCGGGGCCACGAATCTGTCCTCGGTCGGGAAATTTGCCAGATTCCATTCGGAAACGCTCAGCGGCATGTTCGCGACCTGCGCGATGGCGATCCAGTCGAAAAAACTGGCCTGTTCGCGTGGATCGAACCCGGTGTCGCCTTCGACCCCGTATACATGCGCATCGATGATTGACCCCAGCGTCAGCGAGGGCAGCCCCGCGATCGTCATACCGCCCCACAGGCTGGTGGTCGAGATCAGGCCGCCAAACCCGACCTCCTGAACGGCGCGGATGAGGCGTTCGTTGAACCGCCGCTCAAGGTCATTGAGGAATATCTTGGACGGGCCAAATTCCCACGAACGCCAGGTCGCCTCGGGGTCGAGACCGTTGCTTTGCGCAAAATCCTGCGACAGGGACATGTAGATGTCATTGTGGAAAGGAACGTTCTTGTCGGGCAAAAGCGCATTGCCGAAATGATGGGTCAGATCGTTTTCATTGGTCAGCATCACCGCAATGATGGCCGGGTCTTCGGCATAGGTCAGTTTCGTGAGGCCATTTCGGTGGCTCAGATAGGCGTCCTGAAATTCAAGCATCAGGCGCTCGATATCTTCGGAAATATAGTTGAACCCGCGCAGGTCTGCGTGGCCTTCCTCGGATACGATTTCGTCAAATCCTGCGACGCCATCCTGCGGCAACAGCCTGCGCCCGACATGAATATCAAGCCAGATATAGACGCCTTCGGCCTTGAGCGCGGCAATCCACTGATCCAGCCTGCGCATCGCGTCCCTGTCCAGCGCACGGGTGCCTTTGGGGTCTTGGCCAAAGATGTTGGGCTGCACCCAATGGGAATCGTGGTGATGGATTCGGACGAGGTTGAAACCCAGCCGGGCAATCCGCTGGGCATGGGCCTTGATGAACCGGGGGCTGGTGTGAAACAGCGCATAGGCCTGCAGGTTCGCACCCCAGAACCGTGCGGGCGTGCCGTCAGCAAAGTACAGTTCATTGCCTCGCGCCTCGACCCGCCCCAGCGCGCCTGCTGGCACATGGTTCAACCCGCTCAGATCCGGTACCGGGGTCCGAAGGGACAGGCCGCCCAGCGGCCAATCCTCTGCCTCTTGGGCTATGGCTGGGCCGGGGGCAGACGCAAACAGGCCCAGACAGATCAGGGTGGGGAATACAATCAGGAGTTTAAGGCGTTTCATCGATCATCCGTCTGGAAAAAATTTATCGTCACGCTTGCCTCTTGGCCCGTCCACGCAGCCTGCATCCGGCCCCGCCGATCACTCTGGCTTTCGGGTCAGCTTTGCCGCCTCGTGCAAGGGGGGCACAGGTCCGCGCAACAGGAAAACTGAAAGCGCCATGGCAATCAAGGCGGCCAGAGCGCCGATCAACATTGCGCTGTCGAAGGCGTTGTCCTGCAGATCGCGCAGGGCTTTGGCCAGTGCCGTGCTGGATTGCGGATCCAGCCCAGCGATCAACTGCTGGATCTGGCTGGGTGTGCCGTGGGTCAGGGCATGGGCCAGATCATCTTGCTGGGTTGATCCGGCTGGCAGCGCGGCAATCACCTCGGACAGGCCATTGCGCGTTGTTCGGGCTTCGGCCAGACCACCCACGACCGCGCCCAGAGTAGCACCGAAATAGAGGAAGGCGTTGAGGACGCCCGAGCCCTGCCCCATGTGCTCCTCAGGCAGCAGGCGCAGACCAAGCCGTGGCAGCAGGGAAAATCCGATGCCCAGACCGATGCCGATGATCATCAGCTTCCACCAGATTTCCGCATAATCCGTGGTGTTGCTGGTTGTTGTCATCAATAACAGGCCGCACCCCAGAAACCCCATCCCGAAGAGAACGGGCCAGCGGAAACTATAGGGCGCCAGAAAGCGTGGTGCAGTGACAGAGACGATGAACATGCTGACGCTCAGCGGCAGGATCGCAGCCCCTGCGCCGATGGCCGAATAGCCGAACGCATCAGGTGACTGTACGAAAGTGTTGAAATAGACAAAGAAGCAAAACAGCGTGAAGCCGGTAAAGAACATGCCTGCGGCCGCCATGAAGTACCGGGGATGGCGGAAATAGCGCAGCTCGATCAGGGGATCGTCGCTGCGTCGCGACGTCAGCACGAGCGCAATGGCGGCCAAGGCCGAGATACAGAGCGGCGCCAGCGTCAGCGCGTTGCCCCAGCCATGGCTTTCCCCGTTGCTGAGCGCAAAGGACAGAGGACCGAGCAGCAGAACCAGTGCCAGTGCGCCGGGCAGATCGAATGCGGCCCCGCTCTGACGTATGTCCGGCACATAGTTGCGTTTGTGCACCCGCAAGCCAATGACAAAGGCGATGACCAGCAGCACAAGATCGGTCGCAAAGACACCCCGCCAGCTGAGGTAATGCGCGAAGGAACCGCCCACGATCGGGCCAACCCCGATCGCAAGACCCACAATCGCGCCCCATGCGCCGGTGACGCCAGCGCGTTTATCCTCGGGCGTGGCGGCGGTCAGCAGCGACAGCGAGGTGCCAAACAGGGCCGCCGCCCCGGCCCCCTGCGCGCCGCGACCAAACAGCAGCAGTGCCGTGTCCTGCGATACCAGCACCGAGGCCGAGCCAATCGCAAAAACAATCATGCCAAAGAAGAACACACCCATCTTGCCGGTGATATCGCCCAAACGGCTGACAATGGTGACAAGCGAGGCGCTGACCACAGTGTAAATCGCCATCACCCATTGTAACCCGGACGGCGTCAGATCGAATTCCGCCTTCAGATTTGGCAGAACGGTCGCCACGGCGGTTGTGTTGAACCCAACCACCATCATACAGATCGCGGTCATCGCCAGAACCACACGGGCGCGTTGCATTTCGGATGCTTCGTCTGAACCTGTGCTGGACATTGTGTTACCCTCGGGTCTTTCGCCGCACGTATTCGGCGCTCCGGTTAATTAACTTATAGACAACAAATCCTTTTTTGTCGCCGGACACCGCCATCTTCATATCCAGTATGACAAGGCCAACGGCAAAACCAGTATCGTCGTCAGAGTAGACACCAGAATGAACCCGGCCACGTCCGGTCCGTATTCGGGGGCATGCTGCTCGATAAACAGGTAGGTCGCGACTGATGATGGCATCAGACAGCACAGGATCAACGCACCGCGTTCGGTGCCGGAAAATCCAAACAGCCAGATCAACGCGCTGGCGATGGCGATGGCCATGACCAGATGCAGGGCAGTCAGCAGCAACGCGCGGCCAAGGCTTTTAATCCGCAAACTGGCCAAAGTATGCCCAAGCGTCAGCAGCATGAGAGGGATCGACAGCCCGCCCAGAATATCAAAGGACTTGGCAACAGGCTGCGGCAGGGTGATGCCCGTTGCCATCAGGATCAGCGAGAGGATCACGGCGTAGATGATCGGCGATGTGGCGATTTTCCGAACCGAGAATTCTTTGGCCGGAATCCACATGCCCACGGTAAAGATGCTGATCAGAACAACCACGACGAAAGCCATTGTATAGGCCATGCCCGCGTCACCCAGCG
This sequence comes from Ruegeria sp. E1, assembly GCF_056534225.1. Lineage (NCBI taxonomy): Bacteria > Pseudomonadati > Pseudomonadota > Alphaproteobacteria > Rhodobacterales > Roseobacteraceae > Ruegeria > Ruegeria sp. E1. The sequence continues at coordinate 79,678 of NZ_JBQFPE010000016.1, forward strand.
CAAGCAGCGCGATCGGCAGACCGATATTGCCGACATTGCCGTGCATCAGCGGGGTCAGGAACGCGCGCACCGGCAGGCGCAGAAGTTTCAGAGCCGCGAATCCCAGCACTCCGAATCCCGCGACAGCCAGCGCCGCAGCGCTCATCATGTCCAGAAAGGTCCCTACGGCCAGTTTGGTTGTGGATAAGTGCGAGATTATCAGCGTCGGGTATCCGACCCTTGAAACGATGCCGCCAATCATCTTGTTGTCAAAAGGGGCCTTGATCATCGCCATATAAAATCCGACGCCTGCGCAGATCAGCACCGGCAGTACCACATTCAGAACATTGAGAAACACGTGTTCCACGCCGGTGTCCTTCCAAGGTGTTGCGGCCACATTGGAGCGTGTTCACAGCTTTGGCAACCGCGCCTCACCCGGCGCATCAAAGAGGCATCTGTCGGAATTTAGAGGCTGATAATGACACAAACCACGGCTCAGAGTTCTTCCCTTCCCTCGTCACACAACATATAGTGGCCGACAACAACGTGTGGGCAAACACGGCGGGACTTGGGAATACAGGCATGGCACATATCATCGTAGTGGGGAACGAAAAGGGCGGCGCAGGCAAATCGACCGTTTCGATGCATGTGGCCACCGCGCTGGCACGTCTGGGGCACAAGGTCAGCACACTGGATCTGGACCTGCGCCAACGCAGTCTGGGGCGGTATTTCGAGAACCGGGGCAACTTTCTGAACGGCTCGGACGTGAGCTTGCCCAGCCCGCGCCACCATGACCTGCCCGAGATCGACGCCAGCAAGCTGGGACCGGGTGAAAACATCTATGACCACCGCCTGTCTGCCGCCGTAGCCGAGCTGGAAAGCGACAGCGACTTTATCCTGATCGATTGTCCGGGCTCACATACCCGCCTGAGCCAGGTGGCGCATTCGCTGGCCGACACGCTGATCACCCCGCTGAACGACAGTTTCATCGATTTCGACCTGCTGGCGCGGATCGACACGAAGGGTGAGAAAATCCTTGGCCCGTCGGTTTATTCCGAGATGGTCTGGAACGCGCGGCAGTTGCGCGCGCAGGCCGGGCTGAAACCCATCGACTGGGTCGTTGTGCGCAACCGGGTCGGCACCCAGCGCATGGTCAACAAGGAAAAGATGCAACGCGCAATCGAGATGCTGTCGCAGCGCATCGGCTTTCGCGTGGCCTCGGGGTTTTCCGAGCGGGTGATCTTTCGCGAGTTGTTCCCGCGTGGTCTGACCCTGCTGGACCTCAAGGATATTGGGGTCAAACAACTGAATATCTCGAACATCGCGGCGCGTCAGGAGTTGCGCGACATGATGAAAGAACTGAGCCTGCCGGGCGTTGAGATTGATTTTTGATCCCGCCAAACGCGGCCACCAATTGATCTGCACCGCCACATTCAACAATACTAAAGTTGAATCGGCGGCGCGGGGATCATCATGGAAGACATGTCTCGGACACCTGTTGGGTACTATGACCCCGAAGGGTGTGATCCTGTAGAATTCAAAACGCTGATCCGTCAGAGCGTTGCGCCTGAAACTGTTCCCTTCGCTGCTGCCATCGAACAGAACGTGCCGGTCTATCAGATGGACGAGATCCGCCCGTTGCTGGATAACCCCGCAGAACGCCGGGGCATTCTGAGCGAGTGGGCGCAAGTTTTCCGGTCGGGTGCGGGTGTCATTGCCCTCAGACGCGCCTATGCCGACACGCAGGTGATCGACCAGGCAACCGAGGTTTACGAAAAGATCATCGCGGCAGAAAAACTGGCCGCTTTGGGCGGTGGCGATCATTTTGCGGCGTCGGGGGCGAATGACCGGATCTGGAATTCGCTACAGAAACTGTGTGAGTTCGCGCCGGACATCTATATGCGCTACTTCGCCAACACATCGATCGCCGCGGTTTGCGAGGCATGGCTTGGCCCCAACTACCAGATGACGGCGCAGGTCAATCTGGTTCATCCCGGTGGCGCGGCGCAGCAGGCGCATCGCGATTATCATCTGGGATTTCAGACCGCCGCGATCAGCGCCAGCTTTCCGGCGCATGTGCACGACCTGTCACCGGCTTTGACGCTGCAGGGCGCAATTGCGCATTGCGATATGCCGGTTGAAAGCGGGCCGACAAAGCTGTTGCCATTTTCGCAAGCCTACAGCCCGGGATACGCGGCATGGCGGCGCGATGATTTTCGCGCGATATTCGAGGAGAATTGCGTTCAGATCGCGTTGCAGAAAGGCGATGCCGTGTTATTTAACCCGGCGCTGTTTCACGCAGCCGGTGCCAACACGACAACGGACGTGCACCGAATGGCAAACCTGTTGCAAGTCTCTTCGACCTTTGGGCGCGCCATGGAATCCATTGATCGGGATGCGATGTGCACGCTGATCTACCCGCAACTTGTCGCGGCGCGGAATGACGGCTCTCTCAGCCCCGCTGAAATCAGCGCGGCCATTGCTGCCACCGCCGAAGGGTATTCCTTTCCGACAAATCTGGACCGCGATCCCCCTAAGGACGGTTTGGCACCCGAAACGCAAGCAGCGTTCATGCAGCGTGCACTGGCCGAGAACATAAGCCCATCAGAGTTGGCGGCGCATTTGGACGAGATGAAATCCAGACAATCCGCCTGATGCCGTGTTCCCCGCGACAGCAGGGTTCGGGTTCATGCATAGACCGTAAACAGTTCTTTCGGTTCAGCCACGCCTCGTAGCATGTATCGCCCCACAGACACCAGATCATGCGCGCAGGGCTGCGCGGCGCGAGCGACCTCGTCCGATAAGAGGATGCGTTGGCCGGTTGATTTGTGCATCTCGGAAATCCGGGCTGCCTGATTTACGGCAGGGCCGATCACCGTGAAATCCAACCGGCTTTCAGCGCCGATATTGCCATACAGGACCTCTCCGGCGTGCAGGGCCAGCGTAAAATTGGTGACCTGCTGATTGTTTTCCGCGCGCCTGTTGCTGAGACCCGCCATGCGATCCTTCAGAACCGCCACCGCATCCAGCGCCGCTCTGGCGTCTGCATCGGCCTCACCCACATCGAAAATCGCCATAAGGCCATCGCCCATAAATTTCAGGATACTGCCATCGAACTCGTGCACGACGTCAACCGCCACCGCCAAATAGTCGTTCAGCATGTCGATGATTTCAGCCCCCGGCAGTTCCTCGGACAGGCGGGTGAAGCCTTCGAGATCAAAGTTCCAGATGACCGCATCGATCTCTTGCAGCGAGCCGCGGCGGATTTCACCGGACAGAACCCGCTGGCCTGCATCGCGCCCCAGATAGACCCGCATCAGATCGCGCGCCACCGTGGCGCTGGATGCAGATTTCAACGCCAGCCCCAGATGCGGCAGCGAGACCTTGATCAGCGACAGGTCGCTGTCGCGGAAGCCTTCGGGTGCGTCAGAGGTCCACGACATCAACACGCCGTCGATCCGTTTGTGTGTGTCAAAACGCTCAGGGCCCGAGGGCGCATCAAAACTGACGCCTGTGGCGTAATACTCGGTCGCTCCGTTTTCGCGTAGATCGTTGATCAGGGGAAAGCGGCTGGGTGTGTTCTGATCCACCATCCGCTCGTGAATCTCATCGAAACCATCGTTCAGGATGGCGTAAAGCGGACTATGCCGCCACTCTTCCGAGGGCGTTTCGGTATAGTCGAAGGTCTGATAGTCACCGCCCCGCCCATTGTACCAGCTGTAGCCTGTTCCGCCATAGGCCGGGTGCAGCGCGGGCTGGGCCGAGTGAAACCGCATCAGCGGAACGTCAAGGTCCAGCAGCTTGTTGCAATAGCCGTCCAGCAGTTCCTGCTCGCCCATACCTTCAAGGCCACGTGTCACCAGCCAGTCGACCAGATCTTCGTACTTCGCTGTGGCAGGGTCCAAGGATGTCATTTCACGTCCCCAATCTGTTCAGTGCCTATCTGGGGCCTGAGGGATCAGTTTACCAGAGGTCAGTCCAATCCGGACAGGCGGCGCAGCATCATGCGCAACAATGCAGCTTCGCCGGTTGTGAACCGTGCCGCCAGCTTTGCGTCATAGGTTTGCGCAATGCCGCGCAGCTCGCGATAAGCCGACTGCCCTGCCGGTGTCAGCGACAGACGCTCGATTCGACGGTCATTTTCATCGCGCACGCGCCGGAGAAACCGCCGCTGTTCCAATTTGTGGACAGCGCGGCTTATCTTGGTTTTGTGGATCGAGGCCCTTTGACCGATATCCCGGGCCGTCATCTCGCCGTAATTGCCAAGGTGAAACAGCACCCGCCATTCCGTGCGCAACATGCCATAACGATTCTTGTAGACCTGTTTGAACTCAAGCGAACTGGCCTCGGCCGCCTGATTCAGCAGGAATGGCAGGAAATTCCGCAAATCAAAGTCATCTTTTTCTGCGTTTTCTGGCTGGGTCATGCTTGTTAGTTACAAAATCAACTATTATTCCACAAGCAGGAAAAAGAGGACCGCGCCATGAACCGCCCGACCGATCCGCATCACATGACGCAGGCCGCGACGCCTGTGGGAACCCATGCCGGATACATGCCCGGCTTTGGCAACGATTTTGAGACCGAGGCTTTGCCCGATGCGCTACCACAGGGCATGAACAGCCCGCAAAAGTGCAATTACGGCTTGTATGGCGAACAGCTGAGCGGCACGGCCTTTACCGCCCAGCACCCGGAACGGACCTGGTGTTATCGTATTCGGCCCTCGGTCAAGCATTCGCATCGATATGAAAAGATCGACCTGCCCTATTGGAAATCAGCGCCGCATATTGATCCCGATGTCATCAGCCTTGGCCAGTACCGCTGGGACGCTATTGCCCACAGCGACGCGCCGCTGACATGGCTGACCGGAATGCGCACCATGACCACCGCGGGCGATGTCAACACGCAGGTCGGCATGGCCAGCCATATCTACCTTGTGACCGAATCCATGGTGGATGACTATTTCTTCTCGGCAGATTCCGAGCTTTTGGTTGTGCCTCAGGAAGGACGCCTGCGCTTTGCCACCGAGTTGGGGATCATCGATCTGGAACCCAAGGAAATAGCCATTCTGCCGCGCGGGTTGCTCTACCGGGTCGAAGTTCTGGAAGGCCCTGCGCGCGGGTTTGTCTGCGAAAACTATGGTCAGAAATTCGAACTGCCGGGCCGTGGTCCGATCGGTGCGAACTGCATGGCCAACCCGCGCGACTTCAAAGCCCCGGTGGCAGCTTTTGAAGACCGCGAGGTGCCCTCGACCGTGACGATCAAATGGTGCGGGCAGTTCCATGTGACAAAGATCGGCCATAGTGCGCTGGACGTGGTGGCCTGGCACGGCAATTACGCACCTTACAAATACGACCTGCGAACCTATTGCCCGGTCGGTGCGATCCTATTCGACCATCCCGATCCGTCGATCTTTACGGTTCTGACAGCACCGTCCGGTCAGCCGGGTACGGCAAATATCGACTTTGTTCTGTTCCGCGAGCGCTGGATGGTGATGGAAGACACGTTCCGCCCGCCCTGGTACCACAAAAACATCATGTCTGAGCTGATGGGCAACATTTACGGCCAGTATGACGCCAAGCCGCAGGGCTTTGTTCCGGGCGGGATGAGCCTGCATAACATGATGCTTCCGCATGGCCCCGACAAGGAAGCGTTCGAGAAAGCCTCAAACTCGAACCTTGGGCCGGACAAGCTGGACAATACAATGTCCTTCATGTTCGAAACCCGTTTCCCGCAGCATTTGACTGCGTTTGCGGCCAACGAAGCGCCGTTGCAGGATGACTATATCGACTGCTGGACCTCGCTTGAGAAAAAGTTCGACGGCACCCCCGGCAAGAAATGATCACACCACGCGATCCGAGATTTTTCGTCGAAAAATCTTGGCCCGCCGACGAAGGTTTGGAGAAAAGATGCCTTTGAAGACCTCTTGGGTGGCTTCGGCCAATGATGCCGACCACCCGTTTCCGCTGAACAACCTGCCCTACGGCGTGTTCTCGACCAACGGGGACGAGCCGCGCTGCGGAGTGGCCATCGGTGACATGATATTAGACGTCACCGCAGCCGAGGCCGAAGGCCTGATTGATCTGGGCGACGAGCCCTTGCTGGATTTTCCGTTCTGGAACCCACTGATGGAAGAAGGCCCCGCCGTCTGGGCCGCACTGCGCGCGCGTCTGACCGCCCTGCTGGCCGAAGATTCGACCGAGCGTGATCAGGTCGAACCCCTGCTGGTGGCGCAGGCAGATGCCGAGATGCACATGCCGTTTGCGGTCAGCGAATATACCGATTTCTATGCGGGCAAGCAGCACGCGCAGAATATGGGTGCGATCCTGCGCGGCTCTCCCGATCTGCCTGCCAACTGGCTGCATATCCCGATCGGTTACAACGGGCGCGCCTCGTCGGTTGTGGTTTCGGGTACACCGATCCACCGTCCCAACGGGCAGACCAAGGCGCCGGATGCCGAGATGCCGTCCTTTGGCCCCTCGAAACGGCTGGATATCGAGCTTGAGATGGGTGCCATCGTCGGCACCGGTTCGGCTTTTGGCGAACCCGTCACCGTTGATCAGGCCGACGCGATGATCTTTGGCTATGTGCTGCTTAACGATTGGTCTGCCCGCGACATTCAGGGCTGGGAGTACCAGCCGCTCGGCCCGTTTCAGGGCAAGGCCTTCGGCACCTCGATTTCCCCGTGGATCGTCACCGCCGCCGCGCTGGACAGCTTTCGCGCGCCCACCCCGCCGCGCGATAAGAAACTGCTGCCATATCTGAACGGCAGCAAAGACGGGCTGTATGACATCGAGCTAGAGGTTCTGATGCAGCCCGAGGGGGCGGACACCGCCTCGGTCATTGCCAGGACCAACTACAACCGGATGTATTACTCGGCCGCCGAACAGTTGTGCCACCACGCCATCGGCGGATGCGCGATGAACCCGGGCGATCTGCTGGGCTCGGGCACCATATCCGGCCCCGTTCGCGAAGAATTCGGCTCGCTCATGGAGCTGAGCTGGGCCGGGCGAGAGCCCTTTACGCTGGACACTGGTGAAACGCGCGGCTTTATCGAAGATGGCGACACGCTGACCTTGCGCGGCAATGCGCGTGGCGACGGCTATACAATCGGCTTTGGCGATTGCGTGGGCCGCGTGCTGCCCGCTCTTGAAATCCCGTTTGCGAGGGACTGAGTGCAGGTCGCACTCACATATTCAGAGCGCGCTCTGCCAGTCCTTTACCGCCTCAATCGGGTAAAGCAGCATCAGCACGTTCAGGGTCAGGCCATCGCGGATCAGCGCGGTGGTCAGCACCTCGAACGCCAGTGCGATGGCAACCGTTGCCCAGATCGGCAGACGTCGGGCCAGCCAGAATCCCAGCATCATAGCGCCAATATCGGCCATCGAGTTCACGACACTGTCGCCATAGTAATCGAGCGAGATCGTAACCGCGCGGTAGTGCTCGATCACGGCGTCTGTATTCTCGGAAATCTCCCACGCAATTTCGATCAGGGTGGCGATGAACAGCCGCCAGCCCACAGCGAGGCGGCGGGCGACCAGCCAGAGCAGGCCATAGAACAGAAAACCATGAATGATGTGGCTGGGTGTGTACCAGTCCGTCAGGTGCTGCGAGCTTTCGGAACTATAGGTTTCACCATGCCACAGCTTGACAAAGCCACATTTGCAAATCGGCTCGCGCCCCATCCACAGCAGGATGATGGCGCAGACCACGACAATACAAGCGGTTGCCCAATAAGGCAAAAATCGACGTTCAAACATAAGGCGACCAGACCATCAAGGTTGATCGCTGTCCAGTAAGGAAATCAATGATATGGCCAAGGCATTTGCGTCCCAGGGGGACATGAGCGAAAAGAAAATCAGCTTCACCGAAGTGGGTGAAGGGCTGTATGCCTTCACAGCCGAAGGCGACCCTAATTCGGGTGTCATCATCGGCGATGACAGCGTGATGATTGTCGAAGCGCAAGCAACCCCGCGGCTGGCGAACAAAGTGATCGAATGCGTACGCTCGGTGACGGACAAGCCGATCACTCATGTGGCGCTGACCCACTATCACGCGGTGCGCGTGCTGGGCGCCAGCGCCTTTGGTGCGCAACAGATCCTGATGTCGGATATGGCCCGCGCCATGGTTGTGGAACGCGGACAAGAGGACTGGGACAGTGAATTCCAGCGCTTCCCGCGTCTGTTTGAGGGGCATGAAAGCATCCCGGGCCTGACATGGCCGACCACCACGTTCAGCGACACGATGACCGTTTATCTGGGCAACCGCCGCATCGACCTGATGCATCTGGGCCGTGCGCATACTGCCGGTGACATTGTCATCCATGTGCCCGACCAGAACGTGATGTTTACGGGTGACATCGTCGAATACCATTCGGCCTGTTATTGCGGTGACGGGCACTTCAGCGACTGGGGCGATACCCTGGACGAGATCAAGTGGTTCGACGTAGACGCAATTGCTCCGGGACGTGGGGACGCTCTGGTCGGAAAGGACATGGTCAACGCGGCCATAGAAAACACCCGCGACTTCGTTGACAGCACCTATCGGCCTGCAGCCAGGGTTGCGGCGCGCGGAGGCAGTCTGAAAGAAGCCTGGGACGCGGTGCGCGCGGAATGCGACCCGAAATTCGCCGACTACGCGATCTATGAACATTGCCTGCCGTTCAACGTCGCCCGCGCCTATGACGAGGCGCGGGGCATAGATACCCCCCGCATCTGGACCGCCCAGCGCGACCTTGAGATGTGGGAGGCGCTGCAGGGATAGAAATTCCGGGCTGCACTTGATCCAGATCGTCGCGGCCCGGGTTTGACAGTGAGACCATCAGACGAACCCTCCGGGCCGTGTCGCGCCGGAGACCGGAAGAGGTGCGCCCCGCGCGCAGATCATTGGGGAGAGAGACCGTGAACAAGATCTTCGAAGTTCCACTTTATGCTTATCAGGCCAGCCCGGACCAAACCGCTGCGACCCCTGTGCGCCACAAGGTGATCGTCATCGGGGCTGGCCCCGTGGGTCTGGCCGCCGCCATCGATCTGGCCCAGCAAGGGGTCGAAGTTCTGGTGCTGGACGACAATGACAAGGTCAGTTTCGGCAGCCGCGCCATCTGCTTTGCCAAACGCCCGCTGGAAATCCTCGACCGTCTTGGCTGTGGCCAGCCGATGGTCGACAAGGGTGTCCTGTGGAACAAGGGCAAGGTCTTTTTCGACGACCGCAAGGTCTATGAGTTTGACCTGCAGCCCGACAGCGGCGATCAGCGTCCGGCTTTCATCAACCTGCAGCAATACTATTTCGAAGAATATCTGGTCGAGCGCGTGCGCGAATTGCAGGCCGAAGGGGCGCCCATCGAAATCCGCGGTCGTAACAAGGTCGAAGCGGTCGGCACCCATCCCGATCATGTCCGGCTTGAGGTGGAAACGCCCGAAGGATCCTATACGGTCGAGGCCGATTGGGTCATCGCCTGCGATGGTGCCAACTCTCCGATGCGCACCATGTTGGGCAAGGATTTCGTGGGCCGCGTGTTCGAAGACAACTTTCTGATCGCCGATGTGATCATGGACGCTGATTTCCCCTCGGAACGCTGGTTCTGGTTCGATCCGCCCTTCAACAAGGGCCAGTCCGCACTGCTGCACAAACAGCCCGACGGCGTCTGGCGCATCGATCTGCAACTGGGCTGGGATATTGACAAGGAACGCGAAAAGCGCCCGGAAAACGTGATCCCCCGCCTCAAGGCGATGCTGGGTGAGGACGTGCAGTTCGAGCTTGAATGGGTCAGCATCTATACCTTCCAGTGCCGCCGGATGGAGCAGTTCCGCCATGGCCGTGTGATCTTTGCAGGCGACAGCGCCCATCAGGTCAGCCCCTTTGGCGCGCGTGGGGCCAATTCGGGGGTGCAGGACACCGACAACCTGTGCTGGAAACTGAAACTGGTGATCGACGGCAAAGCGCCTGAATCGCTGCTGGACAGCTACGATATCGAACGTATCCACGGCGCGGATGAGAACATTCTGAACTCGACCCGCTCGACCGATTTCATCACACCGAAATCGCAGATGTCGCGCACTTTTCGCGACGCGGTGCTGGACCTGAGCGAGCATTACGATTTCGCCCGCCCGCTGGTGAACTCGGGCCGGTTGAGCGTGCCCTGCACCTATGACGGCTCGCCGCTGAACTCGGCGGACGGGCTGAATGGCCCGGACGGCACGCGGCCCGGATCTCCCTGCCCGGATGCACCGTTGGGGGATGAATTCCTGCTGCCCAAACTGGCCGGACAGTTCACGCTGCTAAGCATCGACGCGGATGCGCCCGATGAGCTTGAGGTCGACGGCATCACCGTCAAACGCCTTGCCCTGTCGGTCAAGGACGACCCGACCCTGACGCTGAAACGCCGTTATCTGGGCGATGCGACCAGTGCCGTCTATCTGATCCGGCCCGATCAGCACGTCGCGGCGCGCCGTGACTCATTCGAAGAAAACACATTCCGGCATGCCGTTCGCCGGGCCACAGGGAAGGAGTAACCCCCAATGGCCGATCTGATCCTGTCACCAAATTTCGACCACGCCGATGATTTCTATGCCGATCTTCTGGCTGCGCATGAGGGGCTTGAGCAAGCCGACAGCGACGCACTGAACGCACGGCTGGTTCTGATACTGGCCAACCATATTGGCGACAACGCCACACTCAGACAGGCGCTTGACGCAGCCGCGCTGAAGCAAGGATAGACCCATGAAAATCGAACAGATCCACCACGTCGCCTATCGCTGCAAAGACGCGAAAGAGACCGTCGAATGGTACGGCAAGATGCTGAACATGGATTTCATTCTGGCGATTGCCGAGGACCATGTGCCCTCGACCCATGAGCCCGATCCCTATATGCACCTGTTTCTGGATGCCGGGAACGGCAACGTGCTGGCGTTTTTCGAACTGCCCACCAAGCCGGAAATGGGTCGCGACCCGAATACGCCGATCTGGGTTCAGCATATCGCCTTCAAGGTCAAGGATCGCGACGCGTTGATCGCCTTCAAGGATCACCTCGAATCCAACGGGGTCGAGGTTCTGGGTGTGACCGATCATTCGATCTTTCATTCGATCTATTTCTTCGATCCCAACGGGCACCGTGTCGAACTGGCTTGCCCGGACCCGGAAGAAGAGGCCATGCTGGCCCGGCTGGATTCGGTCAAATGGGACATGCTTGAGGAATGGTCGCGCACCAAGAAGGCACCTCAGCACGCCGACTGGCTGCACGCCAAGGAACTGAGCAAGGGCTGAGCGCTGAATGTCTGATGTGGTTCTTTATGACTACTGGCGGTCCTCGGCCAGCTATCGGCTTCGGATCGCGCTGAATCTGGCGGGTATTCCCTATCGCCCGGTGGTGGTCGATCTGGTGAGCGGGGCCCACCGTGCGCCGGAACACCTGGCGCGCAATCCGCAAGGGCTGGTGCCGGTGCTTGAGATCGACGGGCTGCGCCTGACACAGTCGCTGGCGATCCTCGATTATCTGGATGAGACCCGGCAGCTGGGCCTGCTGCCGCAGGACCCGGCCCGCCGGGCGGCGGCGCGGGCGCTGGCGCATAGCATTGCCGTGGACATTCACCCGGTCTGCAACCTGTCGGTGGCGCGCCATGCTACTGCGCTGAGCGACGGGGCTGACGATATGCCCGGCGACTGGATGCGGCATTTCATCCGCCCCGGTCTAATGGCCTTTGAGGCGTTGCTGGACGGGTTCGACCAGACACCGTTCTGCACCGGCGACGCGCCCGGTCTGGCCGATATCTGCCTGATCCCGCAGCTTTACAATGCCCGCCGATGGGATGTCGATCTGTCCGACTTGCCGCGCCTGCTGGCGGTTGAGGCCGTCTGCGCGGACCATCCGGGTTTTGCCGCAGCGCACCCGGACCTGCACGCCCCGAACTAAGTCCCTGCACAGGGTCTGTGTTCAGACGCGGATAGGCAAATCCCATCAGCGGGCATAGGTTGGCGGTATCCCACCTACGGAGGCCAACATGCCGGAAATCAAAGGCTATCATGCCCATGTCTATTTCGATGCCGAGACGCAGGAAACGGCCCAACACCTCTGCGAAGAGGCGGCCCGCCTGTTTGCGGTGGAAATGGGCCGGATGCACGCTCGCAATGTCGGCCCGCATCCGCGGTGGAGTTGCCAGCTGGCTTTTGCCCCGGATGCCTTTGACAAAGTAATTCCCTGGCTGATGCTGAACCGGCAGGGACTGACCATCTTTACCCATCCCGATACCGGCGATCATCTGGCCGATCACCGAGACCGTGCGCTTTGGATGGGCGAGATGCTGGACCTTGATTTGTCGATCTTCGGTTGAAACCCATTGGGGGCTCTGCCCCCGTCGCAGCAGGCTGCGACTCCCCCGAGGTATTTTTGAACAGAAGAAGCGGGGGAGAACGCTTTAGGTCAGGCTGCGGGCCTGATCACGGAGTTTGAATTTCTGGATTTTACCGGTCGAGGTTTTGGGCAGTGGTCCGAACACAACCGTTTTAGGCGCTTTGAAATGAGCCATGTTATCGCGGCAAAAGGTGATGATCTCGACCTCGGTCACGGTGCTGTCCGGTTTCAGTTCAACAAAGGCACAGGGTGTTTCGCCCCATTTCTCGTCGGGGCGGGCGACCACGGCGGCCTCCATCACGGCGGGGTGTTTGTAAAGGATATCCTCGACCTCGACGGATGAGATATTTTCGCCCCCTGAAATGATGATGTCCTTGGACCTGTCCTTGAGCGCGATATAGCCGTCCGGGTGCATCACACCCAGATCACCCGAGGCAAACCAGCCGCCGCGAAAGGCGGCGTCGGTGGCTGAGGCGTTTTTTAGATAGCCTTTCATCACCACGTTGCCCTGCATGAAAATCTCACCCATGGTTTCGCCGTCCGCCGGGACTGGTTCCAGCGTTTCGGGGTCGGCCACCATCAGCCCGGACAGCGCGCTATAGCGAACGCCTTGCCGGACTTTGAGCGCGGCACGCTCTGGCGCTGCCTTGTCGTTCCATTCGTCCTTCCACGCACACACCACCGAGGGGCCGTAGGTTTCGGTCAGACCGTAGACATGCGTGACCTCGACCCCCATGCCTTCCATCTTTTCAATCACCGCGGCAGGCGGCGGGGCACCGGCGGTCATGGCCTTGATCTGGTGGTCGAAATCCTTGAGATCATCCGGCGCGTTGGCCAGCATGTTCAGAACTATCGGCGCACCGCAGAAATGGGTCACTTTTTCGTCCCGGAACGCGGCATAAATTGGCTCGGCCCGGACCGCGCGCAGGCAGACCGACACACCGGCGTTGGCTGCCATGGCCCAAGGGAAACACCAGCCATTGCAGTGAAACATCGGCAGCGTCCACAGATAAACCGCGTGTTTCGGCATGTCCCAGTCCAACAAGTCTGACTGGGCGTTCAGCGCCGCCCCCCGGTGATGATAGACAACCCCCTTGGGGTTTCCGGTTGTGCCCGAGGTATAGTTCAGGGTGATCGCGTCCCATTCATCCGCAGGCAGCGACCATGCGTATTCGGGGTCGCCCTCGGCCAGCAGCGCGTCATAGGTCAGCGTGCCCAGCTTTTCGCCCCCGTCAAAGCTGGGATCTTCGATATCGATGACCAAAATGTCGTGATCCACCTGCTGCAGCGCCTCTTTCACCACGCCGGAAAATTCAGGATCAACCAGCAGCACCTTTGCCTCGGCATGGTTAAGAATGAACGCGACGATCGGCGCGTCCAGCCGGGTGTTGATCGCGTTCAGAACCGCCCCCGCCATGGGTACGCCAAAATGCGCCTCATACAGTTCGGGGATGTTGGCGGCGATGATCGACACCGTATCCCCCACGCCCACACCCCGCGCGGTCAAGGCGCTGGCCAGACGGCGACAGCGGGCATAGGTCTGGCCCCAGTTATACCGGCGGTCGCCGTAAACCACCGAAGGGTAATCGGGATAGACCTGCGCGGTGCGGTCAATAAAGCTGAGCGGTGACAGCGGCGTGTAATTCGCGGGGCATTTGTCCAAATGGCGCGCGTAGATATTCGAAGCTGTCATTGGTCATCCTCCCGATATTTGATTGCGCGACTTGATCACAAACCCGGGCGCGTGACAAACCCGTAGAAATACAGCATGGCTGGTTTTGGCGCTAAGCGATCATGCGATCTGGCCCTATTGTCAAAGGGCCATTCGCGGTGATCTGGGCTATCGCACATTCATGCTATTGTGGGATTGTTCCCGCATCCAGCACATCGCATCTGACTGAAAGGACATGTCATGGACGGCACGTTCAACGAAAACGATCTTTCGCGTGTGGTCGAGGCCGACCGCGCCCATATCTGGCATCACCTGATCCAACACAAACCGTTTGAAACCAATGACCCGCGCATAATTGTCGAAGGCAAAGGCATGCGCGTCTGGGATCAGAAGGGCAAGGAACATCTGGACGCCGTATCGGGTGGGGTCTGGACGGTGAACGTTGGCTATGGCCGCGAATCGATCTGTAAGGCGGTCTATGACCAGTTGATGAAACTTTGCTATTTCGCCCAGTCTGCGGGCTCGATCCCCGGTTCGATCTTTGCCGAAAAGCTGATCAGCAAGATGCCGGGGATGAGCCGGGTTTATTACATGAACTCGGGCTCTGAGGCGAATGAGAAGGCGTTCAAGATGGTTCGCCAGATCGCGCACAAGAAATACGGCGGCAGAAAGACCAAGATCCTGTATCGCGACCGCGACTATCACGGCTCGACTTTGGCGGCGATGTCGGCGGGCGGTCAGGACGAGCGCAACGCACAATACGGCCCCTTTGCGCCGGATTTCATCCGCGTGCCGCATTGCATGGAGTACCGCAAGCACGAGTTGGACGGAGCGCCAGACGAGAACTTTGGCGAATGGGCCGCCGATCAGATCGAAGAGGTCATCCTGCGTGAAGGCCCCGATACCGTAGGAGCCCTCTGCCTTGAGCCGGTAACTGCAGGCGGCGGCGTGATCGAAGCGCCCGAAGGCTATTGGCAGCGCGTGCAAGAAATTTGCAAGAAATATGACATCCTGCTGCATATTGACGAGGTTGTCTGCGGTGTGGGCCGTACCGGCACCTGGTTCGGCTATCAGCAATATGGTGTAAAGCCCGATTTCGTGACTATGGCCAAGGGTGTTGCCTCGGGCTATGCGGCGATTGCCTGCATGGTCACGACCGAAGAAATCTTTGACATGTTCAAGGACAATGCCGACGACCCGATGAACTATTTCCGCGATATCTCGACCTTTGGTGGCTGCACCGCCGGACCGGCAGCGGCGATAGAAAACATGCGGATCATCGAGGATGAAAATCTGCTGCAGAACTGCACTGACATGGGCGACCGCATGATGGGCAACCTGCAGGCGCTGATGGAAAAGCACAAAGTCATCGGCGACGTGCGCGGCAAAGGGTTGTTCCTTGGGGCTGAACTGGTCGCGGACCGTTCGACCCGTGAGCCAGTGAACGAGAAACTGGCGCAGGCGGTGGTGGCCGACTGCATGGCGCAGGGGGTGATCATCGGTGTGACCAACCGGTCGGTTCCGGGCAAGAACAACACGCTGTGCTTCTCACCTGCGTTGATTGCGACCGCCGACGATATCGATCAGATCACCGACGCGGTCGACGGCGCACTGGGGCGTGTGTTCGGCTAAGCGGGCTTAGGTCTAGAAACAAAAAACCCCGGGCGCTGCCCGGGGTTTTCTTTTTTTGTTCTGGATCAGCTGCGGCCTTTCCAGGGCACCAGAATATTCTCGGCCTTGCGCATCAGGATATCGATGCCATAGCCAATGATTCCGATCAGCACGATGCCCATGATGACGATATCCGTCAGCTGGAACTTGGATGCCGCGATGATCATCATCCCGGCCCCCTTCTGCGCCGCGACCAGTTCGGCCGCAACAACCGTGCCCCAGCAAACGCCCATCGCCACGCGCGCACCCGTGAAAATCTCGGGCAGCGAGTTCGGGACGATCACATGCCGCATGATCTGCCATTTCGACGCCCCCAGCGAATAGGCCGCGTGAATCTTCGAGATATTCACACCGGACACACCCGCCCGCGCCGCAATGGTCATGATCCAGAGCGCGGCAAGGAACAGCAGAACGATCTTGCCGGTCTCCCAGATGCCGAACCAGATGATAACCAGCGGGATTAGCGCCAGCGGCGGCACTGGTCGCATGAATTCGACAATCGGGTCGAACCAGCCACGGAACCAGCCAGACAGGCCCATGGCATAGCCAAGCGGGATGCCCACAATCGCACCGGCAATAAACCCTGCGACAACGCGCAGCAGCGACCAGCCCAGATGCTGCCAGAGCGAGAAGTTCTGGTAGCCTTCGCTGGCGATTTCAAAGAACCGCGCCACAACTGTTTCGGGCGCAGGCAACCAGATGGGGTTCATCTGCAGACCCTGCGCAGGGGTAAAGCTGATCGCACCCTTGCCGGTCAGAGACACCGTGCCGTTGCCGACATCAACCGTACCATCCGGCCCGATCCGAGTGCCGTTGATTGCTACGATCTTGGCCCCGTCACTGCGTTTAACCTCATCATTCTTGTCGAACAGGATGGTTGATGACCGACCGCTGGGCGCGGCAAAGGCGACGTCCTTGGCAAAGCCATCACCGCCATCGACCTCGAAGTCTTCGGCATCTTCACCAAAAGGTGGAACGCGCACGTATACGGTTGCGTCGTCCGTTGCGCCATCCGCACTTTCGACCGTGTAGGTGAACTGCATGTCCCCGACAAAAGGTCCCGGAACATGGATAGGCAGAAGTTTCGAGCCGGTAAACGCGGCCCAGATCACAAAGATCACCAGAACCGAGATTATCGACGCCGCCCGGTCCGAGCGCACCGCGCTTTCGTCGCCGAAGGTCACGGTTTTCAGGCTGGTAAAGTCCTGACGGCTTTGCAGGCCCTTGCGCAGTAGGTGTACGATCAGAAAGGCGCCGCCAAACAGACCGACATAGAATAGAAGTACAATCATGATGCTTGCTCCGTCCGGCCCATGATTTCTTCTTCCATCTCCCAAATCATCGACAGGATTTCGTCTCGGGTTTCGGCAAAGCCTTCGGATTTCTTCACGTCACGAAGATCCGCGTTTACGCCGCGCTCGGCAAAGGGCAGGTTATATTCCTTGTGAATGCGCCCGGGGCGCGGGGCCATGACGATCAGACGCTCACCCAGCAGCAACGCCTCTTCGACCGAGTGAGTTATGAGGATGATGGTCTTGCCGGTTTCCTTCCAAAGTTTCAGAACCAGACCCTGCATCTTTTCGCGGGTCAGCGCATCCAGAGCACCCAGCGGTTCGTCCATCAGGATCACGTCGGGCTCGTTGGCCAGACACCGCGCCAACGCTACACGCTGCTGCATCCCGCCTGACAATTCGTAAACCGCCTTTTCCTTGAAGTCCTGCAATCCCACGACTTCAAGCAGGTGGTCCGAGATCTTGTCCCGCTCCGCCTTGGGCATTCCCTTCATGCGCGGTCCGAATTCCACGTTCTCACGCACGTTCATCCATTCGAAAAGCGCGCCTTTCTGAAACACCATCCCGCGTTCCGCGTCCGGCCCTTCGACGACATGACCATTCAGCTCGACGCGCCCGGATGTCGGTGCGAGAAACCCCGCGACGATGTTCAGCAATGTGGTCTTGCCGCATCCTGACGGGCCCAGAACCGAAACAAGCTCACCTTCCTTGAGGCTGAGCGTTACGTCCTGAAGTGCCTGCACCGACGTGCCATTGGGCAAATCAAAACGCATGGACAGATCGATAATGTCCAACTCGGGCATTCCGTTTCCTTCCTGCTTTTGCATCTGGGGACCAGCCCGAATGTCAGGCCAGTCCCCAAAAAGATTGCGTCGGACCTTTAGTTCGAAGCCGCGGACAGGGGCGCGGAATTCACTGCACCGTCATAGGTATCCAGGGCCGAGTCGATGCTGCCAGCGCCGACAAAGACGTTCGCCACACCTTTCATGAACTCCTGCGCGCCGCCGCCCAGCCATTTGTCGGATAGCTGATCTTCGGCGCTGGGGAAGGTGAAGGTCGCGATGGTCGCTTCGGCGTCAGCGGCGTCCATACCGGCATCCTTGGCGATCACGGCCAGCATTTCGTCCTTGTTGTCGCCCGCATTCCACTGCGCGTTGGCATCTGCCGTCACTTTCAGGAATTTCGCCAGCAGTTCGGGTTCTTCCTCGATAAACGCGGTCGGGGCACTGGTGACGTCAAAGACCAGAATGCCCAGTTCTTCCTTCTCGGCTCCGGTCAGCAGGATGTTGCCGTGTTCCAGCATCCGGCGCAGTGCACCGCCCCAGCCGCAGACCATGTCCAGATTGCCCTGCGCAAACGCCGCCGCGCCGTCTGCCGGTGCCATATCAACGATTTCAAGCGAGTTTACGTCGACCCCGAAATGCTCCATCTGGGACAGGAAACCGTAATGCGCGGCGGTGCCGATCGGAACGCCGACCTTCTTGCCGTTCAACTCACCCGCATTGGTTTTGTCGATCTCAAGCGCCTCGGCCACAACGCAGTTGTCGTTTTCCGAATAGCTGACCGCGACGTCCACCGCCTGCAGGTCCTGACCCGCCGACGTGGCCACCACGAAGGGCGGAACACCTTGGCTAACGGCGATCTGCACGTCACCCGAAGCCATCGCCGCCGACATCGCGGTACCGGTATCGAAGGACACCCAGTTGATCTTGACGCCCATTTCGTCTTCGTAGGTACCGTTCGCCTTGGCGTATTGGAACGGCATCGGCCATTCGAGGAAATACGCCACGGTGATTTCGTCAGCCGCTGTTGCCATCGAAGCGGTTACGGCTGCAATCCCGGCGAAGACCGTTGTGAGCAGATGTTTTTTCGACATTTTGACTAATTCTCCCTATCAGTCTGCAGCGCTCGTGGTTTTTGCTTTTCGAGCGCGTGCAAGGTGAGGAAATCATAAGCCCCAGCTTATGAAAGAGTGAATTAAAATCTTTGTTGCGCTAAAAGCGAAACTCTGTTTCGCTTTTATTGAATCCATACGCGTATGAGGGTGCCGTTGTGACCAGAAAAACGCTTAGTCTCAAATGGCTGGAGGTGTTTCAGCTGATCTCTAAACTTGGCTCGGTTCAGAGGGTTTCCGCGGAATCCGGGCTGTCGATCAGCACGGTATCGAACCACCTGCGTAATCTGGAAAAGGCACTGGGCGTGGAATTGGTGGACCACAGCCGTCGCCCGATGGGGCTGACACCCGCAGGCGTTGTTTATGCCCGCCATGTCTTTGAGGGCATGACCGCCCTGAAACGGGGCGAGGCCGAGATCCGCTCGGGCAGTTGGCAACACGCGACCGATCTGAGGCTGGCGCTGATTGACGATTTCGACAATCAGATCGCGCCCGAGATGTTCAGCTTTCTGTCAGCCGCCCTGCCCCGGTGCAATTTCCGCCACTTCGCCCGCCCCAGCCACGAGATCATCGAAAAGCTGCAGGCGCAAAAACTGGACGCTGGCATCGCCACCCGGCCTGCCCAGAATGTCGAGGGGCTGATTGAATACCCGCTGATGCGCGACCCGTTCATCGTTGTCCTGCCACCGGATTACGACGGCGATATCCAGGACCTGATCCGCGCAAAGCCAGCACTTCCGTTCCTGCGCTATTCCCGGGATCACACGATCGGCAAGCTTATCGAAATGCAGCTGAACCGCAGCAAGATCAATCTGCCGAACAAGTTCGAACTGGAATGCAACCAGTCCATCATCGGGTTGGTCGCGGATTCCAGCGGCTGGACGATCACCACGGCGGCAAGCTATTTCCGCGCCATCCGCTATCACGAGTTCACCAAAGTCCTGCCGTTCCCCGGCAAAAGCTTTGTACGCACCGTATCCCTGTTCACCAGCAACGTGTACCCGACCACAACGTCAAAACTGATCCACAACACGATGCAGAATCTGATGGATATGCACTTTGTAAATCCGATGACATCCCGGTTCGAATGGCTCAGAGATGAATTCCGAACAATTTCCTATCCTCAGATGTGAAATGGACTGCAAAGTGCTTTCCTGACAAAGACAGAATATCGGGATCGGAACAAAACCTCTTGAGTTATCAGGGATCAGCCGGTGCATAGCTTCCGTCTTTGCGATGCACTTCGCGCCCGGTAAGAGGTGGGTTGAAAACGCAGACAAGCCGCAGATCAGCGTCTGTGGCCTGCACCAGATGCCGGTCATGCTGATCCAAGGCATAAAGGGTAAATGGCTCGATGGGATGCCATGTTTCATTGTCAAACGCCCTGATCCGGCCGCTACCCTCAATGCAATAACACGCCTCTAAATGGTGGGTATATTCAAGTTCAAGCAATGCACCCTTTTTGATGATCGTATCGGTCAGCGAAAACCCCATTCCATCAGAGGCAAGCAGCAACCTTCTGCTATTCCAACCCGGACCGGACACATCCCTGTCTGTGTCAAGGATATCTTTGAGTGGTGTGATAATCATACGTCCCCGCCTTGTTCCTATCGTACTGCGCGGTTCATTCCGCCATCGGACAATATACTTTGGCCGTTAATATAGCGGGCTCCTTCGCTGGCGAGAAATACGCAGGCCTGCCCAATTTCCTCAAATGTTGCGGGTCGCTGAGCAGGGATTTCCCGACGGGCCCGCTCAGACAGGTTCACATTCTCGCAGAACCCAGGCAGCAGGTTGTTCATGCGAATATTGTGCCGGGCGTAGCGATCCCCGTACAGCTTTGCGAAACTGTGCAGAGCACCGCGCAACATGCTCATGGGATAGGGCGCGCGCGGCTCGATTGTGTTCATGGATGAGATATTTACAAATGCGCCACCGCCTTGTTCGATCAGAATGGGTGTGACGATCCGGGCGATCTTGACGACGTTCAGCACATACATGTCCAGACTTTCATGCCACAATTCATCGCTGAGTTCCAAAAGCGGCCCGTCAAAGTCAACATCGAAGCCAACCGTCTTGATGGCTTCTGGCACTGTTCCACCGTGACCCATATTGCTGACGATTGCATCAATCCGCCCGTATTTTCTCATGGTGTCATCGATCATCGCCTGCAGATCATCGACATCCAGCACCGAGCCGCAACGGCCGATACCGCCAAGCTCCTCGGCCAGTTCAACCGAGCGATTGGACGGAGACATCAGCGAGACCGTGTAGCCAGCTTTCGCCATTTCAATGGCACATCCTCGGCCTATGCCTTGTCCCGTGCCTGTCATCAGCGCAACTTTAACCTCGGACATCAAACTTCCTTTCCTCGGGGCCTCGTGTGAGATTTATTGGGTTCAGCCCAGCATAAAGCGCTTAAATTAAAGGTTTCTATCGAGATTATGGCACATTGCTGTTAGTTTTCCTCACATGACTGAAAACCTGAGACACCTTCGCGCCCTTCAGGCCTTTGACGAAGCCGCAACCCAATCCAGCCTGACCAAGGCGGCGGATGTTCTGAACGTCACACACGGGGCAATCAGCCGACAAATAAAACTGCTGGAACTGCATCTTGGCGTGACGCTTTTTCATCGCCGCCCCAACGGGGTTGAACTGACCAAAGCGGGGGAACGGCTGCATCAATCAACGCGGGGGGCGTTTTCTGCGTTGCAGCTGGGTGTCATAGAGGTGAAACGAGCATCATCGCCAGTCAATTACGGTATCGTTGTCCACATCGCTGGCGCTCAAATGGCTTGTGCCGCGGCTAAGTTCGTTTCAGCAGGAACATCCCGGTATCTCATTGCTGCTGGACACAAATGATCACTTTGCGGATTTTGACCGATCCGAGGTCGACGTGGCGCTGCGATTTGGAGAACCCGGTTGGGACGGGCTTTATCATGAGCAAATAAGACAAGAGGAACTGATTGTCGTGGCGGCACCCTCGCTCGTTGAAAATTTGCGGTTGCCGATGAATGCCGGGGATGTGGTCGATCTCCCGCTATTGCACGATGCCTTCAACGTCGGATGGGAAAGCTGGGCGGCACAAGCCGGGCTGAACCCTGACCGGATCAATTCGCAGAGTATCCAATACGTGGACAGCGCGGTTCTGTTGGAGGCCGCGATTGACGGGCAAGGCGTGGCATTGGCCAGACATCTGTTGGCGGAAAGAGATTTAAAGCTTGGGCGGCTAATCCGCCTGGATGATAGCCACGTCCCGCTGGATCGCGGGCTTTATTTCGTTTGCCGTCCCGGCGATCAGGAGCGTGTCACGGTAAGAATTTTCAAGAAATGGCTCTTGTCGATTTGAGGTTTGGCATGTAATCGAAGCCTCGCCAGAGCCGTTATCAGCGGCTTGTTGCAAAAACCGATGTTGGCAAGATGCGCGATCTGCTCTGACGTCAAGCGCGTGCCCGTGCCGGTTCATAAAGGCCGCGTGCGGCAACCTCGCCTGACCGGACATATTAGTTGTTTGGGCGTTATTTCCTCTAAGACGACCTCAAGTCTGTGCGAGCTGCATAGCAGAGCATGGCGTGAAATATCCCGGCGTAAGCCGTAGGTGGGGCGTTGCCCGACACAGGTGACGTTGCCCGCGCGCCGCTTGCGCGAGACAAATAAGCTGCGCGTCAGGTCCTTTCGCGCAACCTATGCGTCGAAATTCCAGATGTCGCGTTGAACTTTCCAGCCATTGTCACCCTTTCGGAAGTAGAGAATGTACTTGCCCGATAGTTCCTGCTCTCCCATCAAGCCCTTGAGTGTTCCCATGGTAACGGCGAAGTCTCCGCTGATATGCACCTGGGTCAAATTGGCCACGACGTTGCTCAGGCCGCCATCAATCGCTGCCTGCCAATATTCACGGATGGCTGCATGACCCGACATCATTGGCGCCCCCGGAGGCATGAGCGCACCATCTTCCGCGTAGGGGGCTGTTGCCATGGCTGCATCCTTCGCGTTGACCCCTTCGATGATTGCAGCGTCAAGCGCCTTAACGGTATCGATATCAGACATGTTTCCCTCCCGAGTTTTAGTGTTGATACCCTCAGACTATCACAAGACCCGACTCGTTGCGCCGCTGTCATCGACTGTTCGAGACCTGGCCACACGTGGCGACCGGCATCCGGTCGTCGTCGAGGGTTTGGCCTGATGGGAAGCGACCCTGCCAATGCCTTCGCCGCTGCCACGGTACAACATTGTCGGTATGGGCAACACGTCGAAATCACTGACGGACATTGCAGGTCTGAGCGTCAGGGGCACCCGCGGCACCGGCAAACAATGGAAACGGTCAGCGCAGTTTCAACTTTGGCGCCCACTCCGGAGCCGCGACGGTTCGCTCAATATCAGCATCCCCTTATGGCCCACCAAACTGTTGGCACCGGTCGCCCTAAGCGTGCTCTGCCTGCGGCTTGCCTTGCAGTTTTGGGCCTATCCGGACAAATATGAAGCAGTTAGACGCAAACCCAGCACACACATCCACGTAGAGTTATCGGTTTCTGTAATGTTGAAATTGGTCAGAGTTTGTACTTTCGTTTCATTGGCTTGTGCATGGGTGAGTTGACAGATCCGTTCCTTGTTTTTCTCACTTTTCAAGTTGAGGATTGAAGAGCTCGTGGCCCCTGTGGGACCTAGGCCCTGAAATCGACGAGGCTCGGACAAGCGATTGAACTGGCGGCTCAATTGTGGTGATGCGGGCTGTACTGAGATTTTCTG
>NZ_JBQFPE010000017.1:0-70967 GCF_056534225.1 Ruegeria sp. E1
GCGACAACGTCGGCTTCACCGTCGAGCTGATCGCGCCCATCGCGATGGAAGACGGCCTGCGCTTCGCCATCCGCGAAGGCGGCCGCACCGTTGGCGCCGGCGTTGTGTCGAAGATCATCGAATAAGTCGCGCAAGCGATTGATCGAACAGAAAGGGCGTCCCTCGGGGCGCCCTTTTTTTGTTTGAATTCAACACTCCCCAGACGCCTATAGTTACGGTGTCGAAGGTTATCCAGTAAGTCTGTGGGCCGGGCTTCAGCCCGGCACATTGACCCGCAAAAAAGACTGCTGATTTGAGGCGAATTTTTTGAGGCAAACGCACAGATTCCAAGTTGCTTTGCATGAAGTATTTCCAGCAAAGTATCAGCAACTTTGCGCGCATCTGGATTGCCAAAGACACCTTATAATGATGAGGCGAGCATGAAGTTCTTCTGCATCGGGTTAACCAAGACGGGCACGACCTCGATAAATGGCCTGATGGCAAGCCTTGGGTATGAAACGCAAGGGTTTTCAGGAAAGCTTTTGGATGAATACCTGACAACCGGCGGGATCGGCCCAAAGATTGAACGCGCGATAAGGGATCACGATGCATTTGACGATTGGCCTTGGCCTTTCCTATATCGCGAGTTGCTTGAGATGTTTGGGCGCGACGCGATCTTTATCCTGACGCGCAGACGCTCGCCCGAGGCGTGGCTGGCTTCGATCAAGCGTTATTCCCTCAACTCGCGAACCCAGACGATCCGCCAGAAAATCTATGGTACTCAGTTTCCACATGGATTCGAAGAACATTACCTGTCGAGATACAAGACGCATCTTGATGAGGTCAGAACCCATTTTCAGACGCAGGGTGCTGTCGGGCAACTCATCGACGCTGAAATCGGTAGCCCCGAGCTTATGACAGCGATTGCCGCCGCGATAAACAAGCCGGTGGGTAGCCTGACGCTGCCCCATCAAAACGCGACAAAACCAAGAAAACGGCTTGCGCGACAGAATATCGAACAAATCAACAAAGCGCTGCTGGGTCTGGGTAAAACGCCAATATCTTTGGAAGACGCCGGATACAGAACGGAGTAACCCGACGAACGGTTACGAGCAGGACGGGCCTTGGCCGGGACATCGGTGAGACGATAGAATACCACTCCAATAGGGCGGTCATTTTTATCTTTTGTATCTGCCGTTCTTCAAAAATACCCGATGCGCCTTTCACAATCTGAAACTGAAATGAGATTATTCGTCGAAAAATCTGGGAGCTCGCGCTCAAAATCGCCGTTCAATTCCTAATTCGAACCCTGATTCAGTAAAACTGAATGCATCTATTCCTGATTTTGTCCGCTCATAAGACAATAAAAGAAACGGCGAAAACCCATTTCCAAAAAACACATCGTTTTTCTCGATCCGAAGGCTGGCCCCCCAAGTGTTTTCATTCGGGTTCCCGGTAAACAAAACGCTTGGTGTTTTGAATCTTTTATGCTGTGCAAATACCGCCGGCCTTAGGGTGAATCCGCCGCGCGTGTCGACTTGCCCAAAGATTGTAAAACGCTGGCGAATGAAATTCTCCAGGTTATCTTCCACGGACTTGTCCTCGTAGAAATAGCTCACTCCAATCAAGCCCTTACCGCCAAATGACCGGCGCAGGCCGATTTCCGCATCCACTTCGTGACCGTCCAGCTGGCTTGTTGTTGGATTGTGCAGCTTGGATGCGCTTAACAACGTAAAGAACGAAACGCCGGTCTGGTTGCGCCGTTCGTATGCGGCCTGAAGGCCGATCCGGTTCTCGAATACGTTGCCACCCAGCAGACGCGTCGTCGCAAGCGGGCCGAACGACGCCGTAGAGTTTTGCGTCAGCGCCCGCAACCCAAAGCGGGCACCAAAGATGTAGTCGTCATATTGCGAGGTCCGGGCCTCGGTCACGTCGAACGTGAGCGCGGCAAAGGCGACGGCGTCTGCTCCGAACACTTTCCAATCGACCGGTTTGCGGAAATTGGCAGATCCGGTAACGCGCACGCCAATCTCAGACGATTTTTCGCGGTTCAGAATAAATGGCAGGTCAAGGCCCGAGAAATTCAGGACAATATTGTCGGTGTCATAGTCCCGCTGGTTACCGACATTGGTCAGCCCGATGCTGAGATCCCATTCAAACCCGCGCCGTGCGTCAATGTCGCGGATCAGGCCCAGAACCTTGGCGCGGACGGGTTCAGGCAGATCGCCTGAGAGAGCAGTAAAAAACTCGTTCCGCGCCCGTCCCCATTGCCGGGCCAGATAATAGGCGAGACCTAGTTCAAGCCGGACCCGGACCAGATTCGGATTCTCGGCCAGAATGGAAGAGAACTTTTCGATGGCCGCATCGGTGTTGCCCGCTTGCAGGTCCTGAAGCCCTGTCAGGAACAAGGTTTCAATTTTCGCGTCATCTGAGACGGTCTTGGACTGGGACTCAGCGGCTGGCTGCGCTTGTGCTTTGTCTGCGGTTAGCGCGGCCAAGACAATACAGATGATGAGCAAGAGGTTTCGGGGCAACTCACATACACCAGAATTGATAATACGATGGCTGCTTTTCTTATGTCGCCTTTCCGGATTCGAACAGACAGCCGCTGGTTAGTCTACCAATTGTGGCAAATTGAGCACGTTAAGAGTGTATTTAGAAATTAACTTGCACCCCATTAACCTGTGACTAATCTGAGCCGGAATTATAACCGGTCGGAGGGGATTATGTCGACAAAAGTAGGTTTTATAGCAGTTGCATTGGTTGCTGGATTTTCACTAAGCGCATGTAGTTCAAGTAGTAGTAGTGGTTCGTCTGGAGGTGGCGGCACCCCTACGAATGACGAGATCATTTTACCGCAAAACGGCACGCTTGAACTGGATGGTAGTGCTGTTACAGCTGAGGTCACAGGCCCAAACGTGACAAGTATCGATGGGCCAGGATCGTCAACACTAACCATGACAACCGAAAACGGTGAAATTGTTGCAGCAGGTTTCGCCGCGACGGGATCGCGCGTGGCGTTGGACTCGCGCGCTGGCGACACGCTGACCAGAACGTCCAGTGGTGTGCTGGTCGCGATGGAGAGTGCTGACGCAAATGATGCATTGGTCCTAGTCGATCCTTCGGCCACCCGGTTTGAACACCAGACCTTTGGCATCTGGTTGGAAGACCGCAACCAGGCTGTCGCCACTGCGGGCGCGGGTTCTTATGGTATCCGTACAGATTCCAGCGATATCCCGACGGGCCAAAACGCCAGCTATGACGGTGTAAGCACGGGTGTTGCCATTCTTGCAGACGGGAACGGCTATATCACGGCGTCCGAAATCGAGGTAACGACCAACTTTCGGAGCGCATCGATCACCAGTTCCGGAACGGTGGCGACCCGACTGTCCGATGGAACCGACGTCAACGCATCATCGTTGGATTTTTCGGGTTCAGGTGATGTTTCGGGCAATACTTTCCGTGCCAACATTTCAGGCACTGGCACCAGCGGTACCGCAGATGGCATTTTTTACGGCCGAAATGCCGAGGAAGTTGGTGGCACGTTCCAGGCCACTGGTGCGGGTGGCGTAGCTCATATCGGGTCTTTCGGCGCCGATTGACGCTGGGCTAGAGCTGTTTGGAAATTCAAGCCCTGCCGTCCTTGCGGCAGGGTTTTTTCTTTGTCAGTCCGCGTCCAGACCTCTCGGCACCCACGGTTTGCGCCCAACCATTTCATCGGCCTCTGCCGTGATATCATTCATGTGTTGCTCAAGACTTTGACGCAGTGCCTCAATCTGATCTTCAGAGGCTTTGCGGGGCACCTGCTCGGTCCATTCGCGACACAGAAAGACACCCTCGTTGCGCCAGGGGCGGGGCATCAGCAGGCGATCCCAGGTTCCGGCCTCGCGGCCATGTCTGGCTGAAAAGGTGATGCCGAACACACGCTTGCCCGAGGTGCGGGCCCAGATCAGCGGCACGGTCGAGGAAACCCGTTCCGGCCCGCGCGGCCCATCCGCCGCGATGCCGATCGATATGCCCCGTTTCATCTTGCCCAGCACTTCGCGCGACAGGGCCACATGCCGCTTTTTGCTGGCCATGGCGATGGTGTCCATGCCGAACAGTTCCTGCACACGTCCAACCATGCTGCCTGCGCGGGCCGAAGAGGTGATGGAGCAAATGCGCCCCTTGTCCAGCGGATAGAAATAAGGCGACTGAGCCAGTCTTTGATGCCAAAGCACCACGATAACAGGCTCACCCTGTTCGGCCAGTTGGTCCAGTTCCTCGTATCCGATCCGTTGCCAGCGTGTGTTGCGGTGCACCATGCGGATATAGGACGCAATACGCCGGGCCACCCAGTTCAGAACGGTTTCGCTGTCTGCGATTTTCCTGCGAATGCTCACTGCGTCGGTCCTTTTGGCTGGCCGGGGCATGTCTTACTGAACTTGACGACAGGCGCAACTTTTTTGTCAGTCACCAAACTGCAGCAAATCTGAAAAAGCCTCTTGAGTCCGCTGCGCGGCTGGCATATTTGGAAGCCCACTGCAGGGGTATAGCTCAGTTGGTAGAGCGACGGTCTCCAAAACCGTAGGTCGCGGGTTCGAACCCTGCTGCCCCTGCCAGTCAGATCAATGCTCGACGGAACGCTTGCGCATTGAGTTGATGAACTCAATTTATCCAAGATAAAGCGTGAGCTCTGACCTTGGTGGGTTCATCAAAGTGCCGAGGGTGATTGTCACTTCTCCTCCCAGAGCTGAATTTTCTATCGGCGAAACGGCTCAGACCAGTTGGCAGGGCCGCAACCTACAGGCGAGGCGATAATTAACGCTGTGTGAACGGCGCGTTTTCTCTGTGTTCAGGCCGGTTTTGATAGGCTGTTTGGGTGGCCGCAAGTTTCTGGCCACGTCAATTTCATCTATTGTGGGGTAAATATTATGAAAAAATCGAAACTCGCCATCTCGGGTATAATCGCCGCGACCATGATGCTTTCTGCGCCTGCGTTCGCCGATCTCGAAGACCCCGAACCGCCAGCGGACACCAAAAAGGGTGACAACGGCTGGGGCAACGGAGCGGATACGACCAACGCCGGTAGTTTCTCTGGCGGTACAAGATCTTCGAAAAGCACAAATGGTGACTCGCGGAACGACAGAAATTATCCTTCGGCGCTTGATAAGTTTGACGGCCGCTAAGGTCTGTTGAATACCAAGGTTCTGATGGGCGGCTCTGGCCGCCCATTTCATGTCTGGTCAGAGCAGCTCCTGTTTGATCTGCCTGACTTCACTTTCCCGATCCAAAGATGCGCATATTCCTGCAGCGTGTCAGTTTGACCCTCGTGCAACGCCATCAGCGCACAAGCCGCCCACATCGCGGTGTCATAGTCCGAATTGGATCGTCTAAGCCCGTACGCATTCGCAACGGCGCTTTCGGGCGTTGACGGCTGGTGCATCGGATCCGAGGCCATCACACAAAGGCAAAGCTTGCCAGAAAGCCGGAAACGATTCCGATCGAGGCAACCGCAAATGTGAGTGAAAAATTCAGCATTCGGATATTCCATTCTGGTCTGTCGGGCATTCACGGCGGCGGTGCCGCTTGGGTAACATCTCTAACTATGCGCCAACAGAGTTGAATGCAGTGGAAACGCGTCGTTAACGTTCAGTTAACAATCTGCCAGTTCGTTTTGTTTTGTCGTCCGAGTTAAGGCATACTTGGTCTCGCAAACCGGAGTTTGGGCGCAGTGGGGGATTTAAGCGGAACAGTTAAGAACTGGGTTACGACAGCGTCGATCATTATCGGCGGCGGCTGGGTTCTGTATGAATGGAATACCCTGTTTCCCAAAACCGACGCCGAGGTCACCATCAGCACCGCCGACTTGCGCGCGCGCACGATTGGTCAGCTATCCGTGAACTTCAGTCAACTGCCCAGCGGCGAGGCGCCCACAACCGCCAGCGGCGATTACTTTTCCGATACCTGTGCAGCGGGCGATGTGAGCTCGGTTCAACTGGGGTTCCCGGCGAAAATTCTTCTTGAACTCAAAAGCAATGCCCCAATTCCTGTACGGGTCGAGATCACCGACTTTCTGCTTGTTGAAATCCTGCCGGGAGTTCCACACGTCGCGTCCGAAAGTGTCCCGGCAATCTTTGCCGAAAACGCATTGGGGGCGGTTCAATCTCATCCTCTTTCCCAAGATGCTTTTATCAGCGGGTTGAACTGGACGAATGTAGAGCCGGAAGGGCAAGGCAATCTGGCGGTGCTTGGCACCGCCTATCTGTCTTTCAGTTGTGCTTACGGAGGATCCAGCCTGACCCCTGCGGAATATGCAATCGGCCTGAAGGTTGTGATTCAACCCGTCGCGCGTGACGGCACCCCGGGTGAGCCCATTGATCGCTATTTCTATCAGGTCTGCCGCCTCAATGCCGATGGCGGAAGCAGTTGCAAGTTTGAGGACGCCGGCCAGAATGCCAAAGATGCAAGCGGAGGCTTCCGGGTGTTTGGTCAGTAGGGATCAGGGCGGGTTGCTTGCCCGGGTTCTAGATGCCTGTGCCGTCATTTCGCGACACTTCGGTGGGCAGCAAAGCGGTATTCAATCAAGTAAATGAAACTTAATCGAAAATTGGACCCGGATTAAGGTGCGCGCGATATCGCTTTGCCTTGTGCATCGCGAAAACAATTATCGGCCAAGGCCAGCGCACCGGAAAACAGGAGTAGAACCATGGGGAACGCCCAGAACCTTGTACTGGTTGTTGGAATGGTGCTTGCGACAACTTCGATCGCACAAGCCGAAGAAGCCCATATCGGCTGTGGCACCACCGAGCTGTTGCACAGCAATACCTCAATCAGGTTTGTCGGGGCCAATCCTGCCGAGGCGCAGGTTGGCGACCGGCGGGTCTTGCACTGGTTTGTCGAAGATCTGAGCGGGCTTTATGTCGGTTCGTTTGATGTTGTCACAACTGTTCTGGGTGGAACGTCCGAGATGGGCCACTATGTGCGGGTGGATGGCGCGTTCAATCTGCCCAACGGGAACATCTTTGTGGCAACCAGCACCACCCTTGGCGACGCGGCGGATACATTGAGTTCGGGCAATGCGCACGAGGTCATCGACTGGGCGGTCATTGGTGGAACGGGCGATTTTTCGAATGCCAGCGGCGTGGTTGCAATCGAGGTGCCGGAGCACGGAGAAAACCATCTTGAGAACCGCGCAATGACGTTGACCCTGAACTGCTAGGCTGCAGTTTATGCGGTTTTCACCGCGCGCCGAATGACATAGTGTCCTGGCACATCCGAAGCAGCCAGCAAAGAGGTCATATGTCGCGATTCGATGGGTATTTCCTGCGGCAATTGTTGGTCCTGTTTGGATTTTTCACATTGGTTCTGGTCGGTGTTTTCTGGATCACCCGGTCGGTCAGCCTGTTTGACAGGGTGATAAGCGGCGGCCAGTCGGCGCTTGTGTTTCTTGAATTTACCGCGCTGACCTTGCCCACGCTTATCCGGACGGTCATGCCCATGGCGGTGTTTGCCGCCGCGGTCTATGCCACTAATCGGCTAAGCCGCGAAAGCGAGATGACGGTCATGCTGGCGACCGGGTCCAGCCCGTGGCGACTGGCGCGTGCGATTTTTGCCTTTGGTCTGTGTGCGGGCCTGATGATGGCGGTAATCAGCGTGTTTCTGCGCCCTGCCTCACTGGATCAACTGGAACGGCGGCAGGCCGAGGTTGCCGGTGACGTAACCGCGCAATTGCTGAACGAGGGAGAGTTCATGCACCCCTCATCCGGAGTGACTGTCTATATCGGGCGCGTCGATCTGGACGGCACACTGCACGAGGTGTTTGTATCGGACGCGCGGGATGAAAGCTCTCCGGTCAGCTATTCCAGTGCCACGGCCTATCTGGTGAACTCGGGTGGCAACGTCAATCTGGTTATGGTGGACGGGATCGCCCTTCGCTTTGACAAGCTGGGCAACAGATTGTCATCAACGGTCTTTCAGGACGCGACCTATGACATCACTTCAATGACCAACAGCACCGAGATCGGGCGGCGCAGTCTGGAAGCCATTCCCACGATCGAGCTATTGCAGAATCAGGCCTCTCTGACTGAGGTCGAACGGCATTCTGAAGGGCAATTGGTCGAAGAACTGCATCTGCGGTTTTCGTGGATATTCATCAATGTCGCGGTGGCTTTGGTCGGGTATTCGACCCTGATGCTGGGCAGCTTTTCGCGGTTCGGATTGTGGCCGCAGATCCTGACGGCGTTTACCATTTTGGTGCTGCTTGAAGGGTTTCGCGGGATGATTTCGCCCATTGTTATCAATGACCCGATGCTTTGGCCGCTGATGTACTTGCCGACGGCGGTTGGTGTTGCGCTGTCCATTCTGTTTTTGCTGATCGCAGGGCGACCGCTGATCCGAAGTCGCCGTCCTGTGCGTGAAAGCGCGGCAGCATAGTCTGTCGTATCCGGATCCGCGTTGTTCCAATTCTTGCATGTGCAAGAAACGGACTACGCTAACAGGCGGCCATCAGGCGATAGACGATCTGAGCCGCTGTAAAATCCCAGGCCGCGTTGCCGTCAGGGGCCAGTTCGACCACATCAAAGCCCACGCATCTGCGTCCTTTCAGAGCATGTTCGACCAGCCGCAGCGCCTGATAATAGCCCAATCCACCCGGCACTGGCGTGCCGGTGGCGGGCATGAGTGACGGGTCCAGACCGTCAACATCAAAGCTGACATAGATCAGTTTGGGGAAATCCTCGGGCAGGTCTACAGCATGAATGTTGCCTGTTACCAGTTCCTCGGCATCCACGTGAAAGACATGGTTTTTCAGGCGGCTCTTTGCCTCTTCGGTGGAAAAGGCGCGGACACCGAATTGAGCCAGACGGATGCCTTCCTGGGCCAGCAGGTGCATGACCGAGGCGTGGGAATGTTTTTCACCCTGATAGGCATTACGCAGGTCGGCGTGGGCGTCGATCTGGACAATTCCGACGGGTTGGTTCAGTGCCCGCGCCACGCCCATCACCGCGCCGTAGCTGAGAGAATGTTCGCCCCCAAGCGTCACCGGCACCTTGCCCGCGCGCACTGCGGCCTCGGTGCGCTGGGCGAGGCGTTCCATGATCTCGGGCAGGGCGGCATCACAATCCAGCGGGGGCTCGGTATGAATACCTTCGACGCAGGGTTCGGCATGGCCGATGATGCGCTCAAGCTCGTTGCTGGCTTCGATGATCGCCTCGGGGCCTTTGGCGGTACCCGAGCCATAGGACACG
Organism: Ruegeria sp. E1; assembly: GCF_056534225.1. Classification (NCBI taxonomy): domain Bacteria; kingdom Pseudomonadati; phylum Pseudomonadota; class Alphaproteobacteria; order Rhodobacterales; family Roseobacteraceae; genus Ruegeria; species Ruegeria sp. E1. The sequence continues at coordinate 9,207 of NZ_JBQFPE010000017.1, forward strand.
GTGCGTTCCAGCGGCACCGGAATCACGCGAAAGCGGGCGTTTTCGGTGCGTTCAAAGGCGGTGAGTTCGCTGTTGAGGAAAATGCTCATGAGAGGCGGTCCTTGAAGTCGTCATAGCCGAACTGTTTGATGATTTTCAGATCATCCGTCTCGCTGTTCCACAGCGCTATGGTGGGCAGCGGGACGCCGTTGAACGTGTTGGTCTTGACCATCGAATAATGCGCCTGATCGAGGAAGGCAAAACGCTGGCCGATCTCCAGCGGCTTGTCCCACGTATAGTCTCCGATCACATCGCCTGCGAGGCAGGACGGCCCGCCGAGGCGGTAGGTGTGGCCTGCTTCGACCTCGTCCATCAGGGCTGGGCGATAGGGGGCTTCGATCACGTCGGGCATGTGGCAGGTGGCCGAGATATCGGTGATAGCGAGGGCCATACCATTGGTGGGCAGGTCGAGGATTTCGCCGATAAGAATGCCCGCGTCCAGCGCGACGGCCTCGCCGGGTTCGAGGTAGATCTCGACGTCGTGTTCGGCACGGATGGTCTTGATGAAGGCTACCAACCCGTCGCGGTCGTAGTCATCGCGGGTAATATGATGGCCTCCGCCGAAGTTCAGCCATTTCAGGTCTTTGAGATAGGGGGCAAGCTTGGGTTGAACCGCCTCCCATGTGCGTTGCAGCGGTTCGAACCCTTGTTCGCAGAGCGTATGCATGTGCAGACCGTCGACTCCGGTCAGAGTTTTGGTGGTCAGTTGGCTGATAGGGGTGCCAAGGCGTGAGCATGGGGCGCAGGGATCGTATTTTGGAATCTCGCCCTCGGAGTGTTCTGGGTTGATGCGCAGGCCGACCTGAACGTTTGCGGCCTTCGCCTTGTCAAGAAACCGGTCCTTTTGCGCGGGCGAGTTGAAGATGATGTGGTCCGACAAGGATAGGATTTCGTCGATATCCGCGTCTTTGTAACCGGCGCAAAAGGTGGCGACCTCGCCGCCGTATTCCTCGCGGCCAAGACGCGCCTCGTAGATGCCACTGGCACAGGTTCCGCCCAGGTGCTGGCGCACCAGCGGAGCCAGCGAGAACATTGAAAACGCTTTGAGCGCGCTGAGGACATGGGCGCCGGACCGCGTGCCGATATCGGCGAGGATGGTGAGGTTTCGTTCGATTGCTTTTTCGTCGACCACGAAGCACGGGGTGGGGACGCGGGCAAGATCGAACTTGCGGAAGGCACCGGCGTCACCGGCTTGGGTGGTCATCATGTCGGACATGTCCGGCGTCTCCGAGTGGTGGAGAGGCCGGGGGCGCTGCCCCCGGACCCCCGGAGTATTTGGAAAAAGATGAAGTCAGAAGTCGACGGGGCCGTCGAGTTCGTGGACTTGCCATGGCAGTCCGTGATTGTTCAGCATGTCCATGAAATCGTCCGGGTCAAGCTGTTCCATGTTCCACACGCCCGGCTGGGTCCAGTTGCCTTTCAGCACCTGTGCCGCGCCGATCATGGCGGGAACGCCGGTGGTGTAGCTGACCGCCTGGCTGCCGACCTCGGCGTAGCATTCCTCGTGGTCGCAGATGTTGTAGATGTAGTAGGTTTTCTCGCCCGAGCCGTCCTTGGCCTGACCCGTGGCGATGTCGCCGATGCAGGCTTTGCCCTTGGTTTCCGCACCCAGATCGCCGGGGTCGGGCAGCAGGGTTTTCAGGAACTGGATCGGGATGATTTCCTTGCCGTCATGCATCACAGGGTCGATGCGGGTCATGCCGACGTTTTCGAGCACTTTGGCGTGGGTGATATAGGCATCGCCGAAGGTCATCCAGAAACGGGCGCGCTCGATTTCGGGGAAGTGGGTGCTGAGGCTCTCCAGTTCCTCGTGATACATCAGGTACATGTTCTTGGGGCCGATGGCGGGGAAGTCGAACTCGACCTTGTGGGTCATGGCAGGGCTGGTTTTCCATTCGCCGCCTTCCCAGTGGCGGACTTCGGCCAGTACTTCACGCAGGTTGATTTCCGGGTTGAAGTTGGTGGCGAATTCCTGATCGTTGCTGCCGCCATTGGCGTCCAGCACGTCGATCTGGCGGATCGTGTCCAGCTTGTGTTTCTTGAGCCATGTGGCAAACACGCTGGTCACGCCCGGATCAAAGCCCGAGCCGAGAATGGCGGTCAGGCCCGCCTCTTTGAAGCGTTCCTGATAGGCCCATTGCCAATGATATTCGAACTTGGCCTCATCTTCGGGCTCATAGTTCGCGGTGTCGAGGTAGTGGATGCCGGCCTCGAGGCAGGCGTCCATCAGCACCAAGTCCTGATAGGGCAGGGCGAGGTTCACAAGGATTTCAGCGCCGGTTTCCTTGATCAGCTTGACCGTGTCTTCAACCTTGTAGGCGTCCAGTTCCGCGGTCTTGATGTCCACACCGACGCGGTCCTTGACCGCCGCAGCGATAGCGTCGCATTTCGATTTCGTGCGGCTGGCCAGGGTGATCTCGGTGAAGATATCCGAGTTCATCGCCATCTTGTGCACGGCTGCGTGGGATACGCCGCCTGCGCCGACAACCAGTGTTTTGCCCATGGTGTGTCTCCTTCTTATTCGTAGTAGGTGTAGCCGTTGATGGAGTCGCGATAAGCGCTCATCAGGGTTTTGCGGTCCTTGGCTTGCAGAGTACCGGTCGAGATCGCCTCGTCCACCATTTTGCGGAAGGCGGCGACACAATCCTGCGGGTCGAATTCCACGTAGGACAGGACCTGGCTGATCGTGTCGCCCTCTTGTTCATGCAGCAGATCAAAGCCGCCATCGGCGCGTAGGTCGATGGTGACGACGTTGGTGTCACCGAACAGGTTGTGCAGATCGCCGAGTGTTTCCTGATAGGCCCCGACAAAGAAGACGCCCATGAAATATTCGTCATCCTCGGGCAGAGAATGCACCGGCAAGCTGGGCGAGACGCCATCGGCCAGAATGAACCGGTCGATCTTGCCGTCGCTGTCGCAGGTGATATCGGACAGGACGGCGCGGCGGTCCGGGGCTTCGTTCAACCCTTGCAAGGGCACGATCGGGTGTAGCTGATCGATGGCCCAGACATCGGGCAGGGATTGGAACAGCGAGAAGTTGCAGTGGTAGATATCGGCCACTTTTTCAAGCTGATCGTCCACATCGGTGTCCAGATCATCGCTGGCCGCCAGTGCTTTGAGACGGGCCATCAGAGACAGGTAGATACGCTCGGCTCGGGCCATCTGGCGCAGATCGACATAGCCGCGTCGGAAAAGCGCCCGCAGTTCGTTGCGATAAAAATTGGCGTCGTTCCAGCATTCCTGCAACCGCTCGGTGCTGAGATAGCCATTGATCGCGGCTAGATCCGAGACCAGATGGTTATCATCGGGTTCAACATCCGGCGCTGTGGGCGCATCGTAAAGCGTGGTTTCCAGCACGTTGAACACCAGCATCGACGATGTCGCCACCACCGCGCGCCCGCTTTCCGTCACCAAAGTCGGATGGTCTAGCTCGGCCTCATCCATTGCATAGGCCACGGTTTCAACCACGTTGGCGCAGTATTCCTCGACCGTGTAGTTGATTGAATTTTCAGCAGCTTTCTTTTCGCCCGTATAATCCACGCCCATGCCTCCGCCGAGGTCCAGATGGGTCAGCGGCACGCCTTCACGCGTCAGTTCCGTGTAATAGCGGCACGCCTCACCCACGGCGCGGCGTACATCGTTGACGTCCTGCACCTGCGATCCCAGATGCGAGTGTTGCAGTTTGAGGCAATGCAGCAGGCCCGCCTCTTTCAGCTTGTCCACCGCAGCAACCAACTGGTCGGTGTTCATGCCAAAGGCAGACCGGTCGCCCGAGCTTTCCTCCCACTTGCCGCTGATCTGGTTGGTCAGCTTGACCCGCACACCGATCAGGGGTTCGATGCCGAGTTCCTTGTAGACCTCGATGACCGTGTCCGCCTCTTTCGGGCTTTCCAGAACGATCACTGTGTTGAAGCCGATCTTGCGGCTGAGGATCGCAAGCTGGATGAACTCGGTATCCTTGACGCCGTTGCAGACAATCAGCGCCTCGCGCGCCAGCCGGTGGGCCAGAGCGATGACCAGTTCGGGTTTCGATCCGGCCTCGAGCCCGTAGTTGTACTTTTTGCCGACCTCGACGATGCGGTCCACGACCTGCGCCTGTTGATTGACCTTGATCGGAAAGACACCGCGATACTGGCCCTTGTATCCGGTGCGCGCGATGGCGTCATGGAAGCTTTCGTTCAGATGCGCGATCTCGTGCTCCAGGTAGGAGGTGATGCGTAGCAGCATCGGTGCCTTGATTCCGCGGTCGTCCAGATCGCTTAGGATCCCGGGCAGGCTGATTGCGTCGGCATGGGGATGCAGGGGATTACGCAGACCGATCTCGCCCTGCTCTGTCACCTCGATGAGGCCTTTGCCCCATTTTTCAACCCCGTAGATGGAATGCGGTGCATCAGGCGAATGTTTCAATCAAGTCAGTCCTTGGCAACAGGTGGTCGCGATTGCGCCCGCCATACGGCAGGCGCTTGATTCTTCCAAGTGTAATCTATCTGGTGTCGAAAACAGGAATTATTTCCGGGCGCTTATGCGGACCAGATGGTTGTCCCATTTGCAATTGACCTGCAAGGTGGCCTGCACCGTTGATCCGGCCAACTGCCCGACCTGGCCCGTGCCAGTAGTATAGACCAGCCCCGCATCACTGGTGCCCAGGCCGCAGACATCGTCCAAATCGAAAGCGCCGGAAAACGCTCCGGTTCCGGTATCGAATACGTGCAGCGTGTTTCCCCTTGGGCATGTGATGGCCACCTCAGTGCCATCCGGGGAAAACGAAACGCTTCCAGCATAGCCTTGGGTAGATGCTTGTTGGGCAGGGGGTGCAGACAGCAATTGCAGGCTGTTGCCGCGTTTGTGTAAGCCCAGCAGCGGTGGGTGTTCGGACAGATCCCCCTGCCATTGCGCGGCGAAGGCGACCAGACCATCCTCTCGGACAGCGAGATGACGGATCGAGTTCTTGTGCAGTGCGGCTGGCAGCTCGACCTGATCCAGAACGGTTCCGTTCAGATCGCAATAGGTGAGGTTGGGCTGCATTGTGGGCAGGTTCAGCTTGGTCCGGCCTGTGTCGGGGTGGGTTTCGATCCCACCATTTGCAATGGCCAGGCTATTGCCGTCGGGCATCAGCACCATGTCATGCGGGCCTATTCCGCCAGAGCCAAACGCACCGATCCGGGCATAACCATTGGCGGCGTCCCAGACGCCGATCATCCCTTCTCCCTTTTCAAAACTGTTTTCTGTGGTGAAAAGAAATGCGCCATCGTGCGAGAACGCGCCGTGGCCGTAAAAGTGATGATTTTCCGGCGCAGACAACCGTGCGATTTCCGTGCCGGTCTCGCAATCGATCACCATCGCATATGTTCCGGGCCGACGAGCAAAGGCGACCGCTTGTGCTTGGTGAGGATGCGCAGCCGCTGCATGACCGCGATCGGGTAGGGGCAGTGTGAATTTAATCTCGCCCGAGGCGGTGAGCCCGACAAGACGGTATGAGCTGTCCGGAAACAAGGCCGCAGCCAGAAAATCGGGCGTTCCCACTGCGGACCAACCCGGAACCGGTGTAAGGCTGGCCGCAGCAAGGCCCGTCAGAAATCGGCGTCGGTTGGTCAACATATCAATCCCCGTCCAGCGAGTTGAAACCTGCGCTGATGCCGAGCGTTGGTCCAAGCTGGGTCGTGACGGTCGCGCGGATATCCGAGATGGATTGCTGCAACGCTTCGATCCGAATGCGACCCTGCGATGAGGCGACGCCAGAGAAATCGGGATCTTCCAACGATTCTGCCCGCGCGATGGCGTGATCGAAAGCGGCCTTTAGAATGGCGGCAATCTCGGGGTGATCGGCGGACAGCCTCAGCGCCAGATCGCGTAGCGCGACCAACGACAATTCGACATGGTGCAGGGATCGCCCTGATCGCCGGGCTTCAGCGCGGTTCGGGCGCGGTCGCGCGAACGTGCCAAGCGGTCGCCCGATGCGCGTATCTGCGGTGAACTCAAGCCCGGTAGACAGAGCCTTGAATAGCTCCTGCATGGCTTCAGCATCATCGCGATAGCGGCTGTTACCTCCGGGGTGGGTCAAGTTTGGGGCATAGCTTTGCCAGTCCGTTGAAATCGCGGCGGCATTTGCGTTGATATCCAATGCGATGGCGCGGATCAGATTGCAACGGTAAGCGGCGTTTCCCTGTTCAGCAAAGGCCGGATCAAACAGCATTCTTTCCAATGCAAAGAATCCCCGGCCCGCGACCGATGTCTCGGCAAAGTCAGAAGGGGTCTGAACCACGCTGTCCTCATCCGCGATCAGGCGCGACAGGGTTTTCGGGGTGAATCCTTTGGTATCGGGCCAAAACGCCAATGAAAAAGCACGGTCATCAACCTCGGATGGGCCAAAGCGGAGATGACTGACGGAAATCCAATCGTCGAATGCCTTTGCATAGGCGTCCCGCAAAGCAGCGGAGTCAGGTACGCAGTCGGCCTGTGCGGTATCGCTCAGCACCTGCGCTGTCTCGGAAAGCTGTGCAAAGCCGGGCAGGATGTGGGACTGCGTGACATCCGTCAGGATTGCCCTTTGGTCTTGCGCGAAAGCCGCGACTGGAAACACCAAAGCTGCAAGCAGAGTCGGAAGGCGCATGTTCAGAGGCTATCCAGAAATCGTAAGAGCGCGTCGCGGTCCGGTTTCGGCATCGTCACGACGGCATCGCGCGCTGTCTGCGCCTCACCCCCGTGCCAGAGGATCGCCTCAAGCAGCGATCGCGCCCGCCCGTCATGCAGGAACTGCGTGTGGCCCGAAACGCGGCGTGTCAGGCCAATCCCCCACAGTGGTGGCGTGCGCCATTCCCGACCCGTGGCGCGTGCTTCGGGGCGGTTGTCGGCCAACCCGTCGCCCATGTCGTGCAACAAAAGGTCGGTATAGGGCCAGATCAGTTGAAAACTGTGCTCGGGCCGGTCGGGCATTCGATGCGTGACATAAGCGGGTGTGTGGCACGCGGTGCAGCCGGTGGTGTGAAACACCTGCTTGCCGCGCAGAACCTGCGGATCATCGACGTCGCGACGCGCGGGCACGCCAAGGTTGCGGCTGTAAAAGGCGACAAGATCCATGCCGACCTGATCGATCTCAAAGATGCGGGCGTCGTCGTCGCCATGCGGGGCATCGATGCATTCGGTTTGCGCCTCGGTGCAATCTCCGTGCGGGGCAGGGAAAAGAGGGGTGGATATACCAATGTCACCGGCAAAGGCAGCAGCGGATTGCTCCATGATCGTGGGCATTCCCGCTTTGTGACCAAATCGGCCCATCATTGGCTGATCGAACTCGGTCGACCAGACGATATTGGGTCGCCCCGAGATGCCGTCGCCATCCAGATCTTCCGGGTCAGCATTGGCAAGCAGATCAGCCACGGGAATGGATTCCAGCAGACCTAGACCAATCATCTGCGGTGCGACCCGAGGGCTTAGCATCGCTTCAGGGTGCAAAGGTCCATACCCCAAGTCGGCCGCACGGTAAGTTGGACTGCGCAGCAATGCTGTTTCGCCCCCCGACAGTTCGACCGGGATTTCTTCGTAAGTTATGTCCAGACGGTATTCCGCAGGATGGCCGGGCAAGGCGAAGTCCTGCATCTGACCGCCATAATTCGGGTCAGGCCGGGTTGCGATATAGTCTTCTATTTCTGTCGGCGCATCTTCAGGCAGACCCGGCACAGAGACCCGCAGGAACATCGATATCGCATTGTCATCTGCATTGGCGGGCGTATGTCCGCGCCCGTCCTTGATGTGGCAACGTTGGCAAGATCGTGCGTTATACAACGGACCTAGCCCGTCCGACGCCAAGGTCGAAGAGGGTGACGACACCCAGACTTTCCGGAACAAACCATTGCCAACCTTGAAATCCAGTTCTTGTTCGAAACTGATATTGGCCGATGGTTGCGAGAAGGCATCTGCGTCATTGCGCACCCTTACCGTCGCAGCACCTGCGCTGAGATTCTCGAATTTTTGCGCCGCCGAGAAGTCAGCGGGCGCGGCAGTGACCGCATCGATGCGGGTGCGTTCGTCTTTGGTGCGGGGAAGGGTGTTCAGATGAGGGTCCGCAAGCGTTTGAGCTTGGGATGCGGTAGCCACCAATGCGGCCACCACAATGGAACAGACGTTATTCGCCTTCGTCCATTTTCGACGCGTTAAGCTGAGCATAGTTGGCTTCGCCAATTCTATCATACAGGTCGAGCTGTGTTTCGAGGAAATCGATATGGCTTTCTTCATCTGACATCAGCTTTTCGAACAGGGCCATCGACACATAGTCGCCGGCTTCGCGGCAGTATTCGCGCGCTTCCTTGTAAAGTGCGCGCGCATCAATCTCGGCGGCCAAATCGCATTCCAGAGTTTCCTTCGGGTTCTGGCCGATCCTCAGCGGGTCGAGTTTTTGCAGGTTGGGATGGCCCTCTAGAAAGATGATGCGTTCGATCAGCTTGTCTGCATGTTCCATTTCTTCGATGGATTCTTCGCGGCTTTTCTTGGCCATGTGGCCAAGGCCCCAATCCTCCTGCAGCCGGTAGTGCAGCCAGTACTGGCTGACTGCGGTCAACTCATGCCGCAGTGATTTGTTGAGATATTCGATGACCTTGGGATCGCCCTTCATGTGCTTTCTCCTGTGATGCTTCGGACCGTAGTGTTCGAAGCTGCATGGGAACTTTCAGATTATCGCTTGACCGCATCGTGTCCAGAAAGAGCGGCATACATCCGCCACAATCCGCTGATTTTCCAAGGGCATGGTAAATCTTGCCAGGGGTGATGATGGTCTGCGGATCCGCAGTGCGCATCCAGTCGATCGCGGCGCGGATATCATGGTCAGATATGTTGGTGCAGTGACATACGATCATAGCGACTCAGCCTGCTTAGATTATTCCTAGTTAAATAGTTGGTTATTAGGCTATCGTCCAGTCGGCAGGTGCAACGGTTTGTGATGCGATAGGCTGAGAGCGCGGTACGCCCTCAGCCAACTGCGCTAGTGGAAAACCGCGTTGGGGTTATCCAGACTATCCGAACCTTCGAACTCGATCTGATCCAGTTCCAGCGCGGCCACGATACGCTCGATGGTCCTGGTCTGATCGATCAGGCTATTGACTCCGCCCATGATCAGGGCTTCGCCACCTTTGTTGCCTCGTTCGAGCATTTGGTCATAAGCGAATCCTGCCTCGGCGGTCGACTTTAGCAGACCCAAAGCCTGCATCGTGACCGCCAATTTGGCCTTCATCTCGGTGTCCAGTGCCGGGTCAGTTGCGACCACCAGATCAGACAGCGATGCGCCCGAGACCGGTGTGCCGTCGATGCGGGTGTAGCTGCCCAGATAGACATTCTGGATGCCGAGACCATCATAGTAATGGCTGTTGTGCGTGTTGTCGGCAAAGCAGTCATGCTCTTCCTCGGGGTCGTTCAGCATCAGGCCAAGGCGCATCCGTTCCCCTGCCTGTTCACCATAGGACAGAGAGCCCATGCCGGTCAGCATGGCGCTGACGCCGGCGACCTCATTTACGGTCAGGGCTACGCGGGCGTCACCACCTTCAGCCCATTGCGCGGCCATCCACTCCAGATCGCTGACCAATAGATCGGTTGCGGCACTCAGATACTGGGCGCGGCGATCACAGTTGTCGTTGGTGCAATTTTCACCTTGGGCATAATCGGTCCAGGGACGGTTGCCTGCGCCAGAGCCATGCCCGTTCAGGTCCTGACCCCACAGCAGAAATTCGATGGCGTGATAGCCGGTGGCAACGTTGGCCTCGACCCCATCGGCCTCGTGCAGGGTCTCCGAGAGCAGTTCGGGGGTGATCTCGCTTGCGTCGATGGTCTGACCCGACAGGTCAAAGCTGGGGTTGGCGACCACATTAAGCGCGGCAAACTCGTTTTCGTCGGTTGGTCCGCCATAGGACGCGTCCACATAGTCAATCAGGCCCTCGTCCAGAGGCCAGGCATTAACCCTGCCTTCCCAGTCATCGACGATGGCGTTGCCAAAGCGATAAACCTCGGTCTGCTGATAGGGCACGCGCGCGGCGATCCATGCGGCGCGGGCCGCGTTCAGGGTCGCGTCAGACGGGGTTTCGATCAGCGCATTCACTGCAACCTGCAGTGTTTTGGCGGCGATCAGGCTGTCACCATACTTGGCCTCGGCGATGTTGGCATAGTTCTCGATGACATCTGCCTTGGATGGGGCATCGGCAGCGGCTGCGTTTGCGAGGCACAAGGCCAGTGCACTGGTCGCGGCGAAAGATCGGGTCATGTGAAATGCGCTTTCCTGTTCAACGGGGTTTGCACCTGCATCACCGCAGGCTTGGTCGGCATGATTCCTGATAAAAATTATAAAGAATGTCAACCTGAGTTTTATTGTCGGAAAATTACCCCTCATAAATAGCGGGATTGCGCGAGGCGTTGCACGTTGCGTGATAGCACAAATCTTTTAAAATAAGCTCTGTGAGTTCGAGTGTTGGTGAATGAATGAAGAGTGCCGCCATTGCCTTGTCCCTTTTGTCGGTCGCGTTGACGGCGCAGAACGCATGGTCGTTCGAGACCCATACCCATGGAATCGGGCGGCTGTCGGTTGAAGTCACGGACACAGCGTTCAGACTGGTGCTGCAGGTGCCTGGCACAGACGTCGTCGGATTCGAGCAAACGGCGGAGAGTGAAGAAGAACGTGCGCGCATAGCTTCCGCGATTTCGGACCTCTCGAAGCCTATGGACCTTTTTGTTATTCCGCCCGAGGCCAGCTGCGCCACGCTGTCCGCAAATGTCGCGTTGGTTGGGGATGCGTTCCGTCCGCAGGATAACAGCACCCCAGAGGCCCATACCGAGTTTCATGCGGATTATCTTGTGCAATGCGAAGACATCAGCGCCGCCAATGCTATTGATTTTGCATATTTCGAGCGGTTTGAAGGGGCGTTTAAGCTGCAAGTCCACCTGACCTCAGCGACAGGTGAGTACGATTACGAAGTTGAACGTACCGCGCCGATGCTGACGCTTCCTGATCTGCCCTGAAGGGCGCCGAATGACTTAGGGCGGGATATGGGGGCTGTTGCTGCACAGACGAGATTGAATTCACCGAACCCGACCCACACGGGTTTTCACGTTCCCGAGATTTGCGCCCGCTGATATTGCCAGTGCCGGCAGGTCTGGGCAGGTTCGGCTTATTCACTCATGTAACTTTCTGACGAATTTGGCCGTAACTTATGAACCTGCGCGATCTTCAATATGTTCTTGCCGTTGCCGAGCATCAGAACTTTACGCGCGCTTCGCAAGCCGCTGCCGTGAGCCAACCTGCCCTGTCGAACCAGATCAAGAAACTTGAGGCGGAGCTGGGCGTTCCCATCTTCGAGCGCGGGAAGGATGGTGTATCGTTGACCGAGTTCGGGCGGGAACTGGCCGCACATGCCGCGCAGGTGGTCGAAACTGTGGATGCGATTGGCGATCTGGCGCGGCGGTATCAGACTACCGAGCTGCCGCCGATCCGGCTAGGCATGACACCGACCCTGGCCGCCTATTTGTCGTTCTATTTCCGCGATCTGTTTGAACAGGCGGTTCCCGACCGCAAGATTGTGATTGTCGAGGAATATCCAGTTGCTCTCGCTAAGATGGTCGAGGATCGATCCGTCGATGTCGGCTTTATTGCGCGCAAAAGTTTTGATCAGATCTACCACGGCTCTAAGCGCCCGATGGATTTTACCTCACTCTGGCTTGAGCCGCTGTATCTGGGTGTCCGGTCCGGGCACCCCTTAAGTCGCAAAAACAGTATCTGGGCGCATGACGTCCCTGCGGATCAACTCATCCGGTTTCCGATCTCGTTTGGCTATGATCTGGAAAGCGATTTGCCAGAGGCTTCGGATACGATCGCCGAAAAGACCGGCATCGATGTGACGACCGCCCGGTTCGAAACGGTTTGCCGATATGTGGCGCAAAGCGAAGCCTGCACGATGGTCAACGCCATCGCCGCAGAACAATTCAAACGCGACGGCTTTGGCCTGTCCTTCGTGCCGTTCGATGACAAGGGGAATATGCGAGAGCTTGGGGCGCTGACCCGGCCGCAATATCCACACCCCGAGATCATCGATGCGATGAGCCGGCAGATATATCTCTCGCCGCCGCAAGGCACCGTGGCGTCGCGCAATGCGCATCTGGTGAAACAGGCGGTGGTGACCGACACCTGACCGAGTCGGCATATCCCGGTGTGGCGGCGTCGCTGGATCAGTTCTTTCGAAAAACACCGATATGTTGTCAACTCGCGGCTCTACTTTGCATCAAGTGCGCCAACATTTTCGTGAAGCTATGGGAGCGAATAGTTTTCCCGCGTTGATCGAAGAATTTTAACTATCAGAAAAATAACAATAAATATTACCTGCGCCCTCGCGAGTTCTGTGAATATTTGCGCAGGTTATATGCTCCATTCAAAGGAAGAATTTCCAAGTTTCCCGGTCTCGCGCCCTTGTTGAGACAGCGGACAGCCGACCCACGGTTGGTCCTCTGAGAGACAACAACGCAACCCAGGAGAACCCAATGCTTTCCGAATTTCTTGCATCTTTGCGCGCCAGATTGCTGACGACATCGTCACTGGCGCAGGAAACCGTCCGTGACGGGCAAACGCTGACCAACGGCTTTTTCCAATCCACCCTTGTCGATAATACCCCGGCCTTTGTGCTGGATAACGACTTTGCCCGCCTGCTGAACTTTGGGCAGATCACTACAAACAATGCTGCGGCTGCCGTCGCGGTTGAAGGCGAGAATGCCCAGATTTTCAATTTCCGCTCGGGCAGTATTCAGGCCAACTCAGGCCCTGATGCGCTGGCCACCGGCATCAAGGTCGCAGGCAGCGCAGATATCCGCAACTTTGGTGAAATCGCGGGTGAGTTCAACGGCGTTCAATTTGTCGGAGCGGGCAGCTCGGGCCGGTTGGATAACTTCCGGGGTGGTGTCATCTCGTCCGACAGCCGTGCGGTGGACATTCAGGGTGAAGGCGTCAGCGTTCGCAACTTTGGTGACATCATCGGCACCGGGGATCAGCGCAACGGTACGATCTACACCAACTCGACCGCTGAAGACGTTAGCATCAGCAACTTCTCGGGCGGTACAATCGACGCGGGCGAAGGCAACAATGGTGCCGGTATCTCGCTCCAAGTGGGTGACGAGGTTGGTGATCGCGTTGCCAACACCCTGTTCAACGGCTTTGGCGCGACCATTCAGGGGCGCGGTCAAGAGGCCTCGAACACGCCCGGCGCAGGTGACGGTATCCGCATCAACAATGGTGCCGAGGGCACGATCTCGGAAACCGACATCGTCAACAGCGGCCTGATCTCATCCGAGAGCAATCAGGGCACCGCAGGCGGTATCCGCATTGCGGACGGTGTGGCGGCTGAGGGTCGTATCCTGAACACCTCGACCGGTGTGATCGAAGGGGTCCGCAACGGTCTGTATATCGGCGAGGCCGAGCATGATCTGGACGTGCTGAACTTTGGCACCATCCAGTCCGGCAGCCGCGCGGTCAACATCGACGGCACAGGCGTTGATCTGGTTAACGGCGGCTACATTCTGGGCACTGGCGATCAGCGCAACGGAACTGTCTATGCGGATGGCACGGCTGACGATTTCTCGGTCCGTAACCTTGCCAATGGCACCATCGACGCGGGAGAGCACAATCAGGGCTCGGGCTTTGGTGTTGAAATCGGCGGGGCCGAGGACGGCGCAAACACCTTTACGCTGGACAATGACGGCACCATCGCGGGTCGCGGCAACGCGGGTGCAGCGCTAGGTCTGGCCGGTGACGGTGTGCGTGTTGGCAATGTTGGCAACTCGGGCACGACTGATGCCACGATCACCAACTCGGGCACCATTTCGTCCGAAGGCGCCAATGGCACGGTTGCGGGTCTGCGCGTCGTTAACGGCGTGAACTTCCAGGGCACACTGACCAACTCGGGCCTGATCTCGGGCGTACAGAATGGCGTGTACTTTGGAACCGGCGATCACTCGGGTGGTTCGTTCCTGAACACTGGTACGGTGACGTCTGATAGCCGCGCGCTGAACATCGACGGCTTTGGTCTGGACGTCCGCAACGAGGGCGAAATCCTCGGCACCGGGAACCAGCGCAACGGAACCGTCTATGCCGATGGAACTGCCGACAACTACACCTTCACCAACACCGGACTGGTGGATGCGGGTGAAGGCAACAACGGCTCGGCGGTATCCCTGCAAACCGGCGACGTGAACGGAGATGTGGTCTCGGCCGCGATCTTCAACGAAGGCACCCTGCAAGGCCGCGGCGATGCTGCTGAAGGAAATCAGGTCGGTGATGGTCTGCGCCTGTTCAGCAATGTCGAGGATGCCAGCTTTGCCGGTCTGGTGCAGAACAGCGGTGTCATCGCCGGGTCGGAAGACAGCGACGCGGCGGCAGGTATCCGGGTTGATGGGGGGCTGAACATTCTAGGCGCCATCATCAACGAGGGTGAAATCACCGGACAAGTCAACGCAATCGACGCCACCGACGCAGGCTCAGTAACCTTTGTTAACGATGACGATGGGATCGTAAATGGTAACGTGTTGCTGGGCGCCGGAGACGACATCGTTGTAGACCTGGGTCAGATCAACGGTGTCGTCGACGGTGGCGCGGGGGATGACGTTCTGATCACCGGGGACGGTGACAACGTGATCGTCGGCGGCCTTGGGAATGACTTCATCGAAGGTGGAGACGGGTTCGACACAGCCGATTTCTCGGATTTGGATGTGGCCGTGACCGTCAATCTGGATGCCAATGGCAACGGCACCGCAACCCGCGACACGGGCTTTAACGTCAGTGTTGTCAATCAGGCGGTCACAGCACCCGGTCAGTTCGGGTCGGCGATTGCGGATGGGGCTGCGTTTGTGGAACAGGCTGCAGCAAACAACCTGTACTACAACATTCACACAGCCGACTTCCCCGGTGGTGAAATTCGCGGTCAGTTGCTGGTTCAAAGCGACGAAACCGTGGATGGTATCCGTACCATCACCCTCAGCGGCCCGTTGGATGCGGCGCAGGAGCCGGGCCCATTGTCCGACAGCGACGCCACGGGTTTTGCGACAGCGGTTGTGGTGCAGAGCCTGCACACCGGCGAGGTCACATATTCGAGTGAACTCAGTGTCACCGGCCTGAACGAGGCGGACCTGAACACCCCGATCCCGGGCGTTGTTTCAGCCATCCACCTGCATAACGCACCAGCCGGTCAGAACGGCCCGGTTGTTCAGGACACGCTGGTTGACGCAGGTGCGACGCTGGACGTGAATGCCACGGGCGGTACCGGCGTTGTGGGTCTGGACGTGATCGACAATCAGGTTGAGACCGACATCCTCAGCTCGATCGAGCGGGTTGTGGGCTCGGATGACAGTGACACGGTTGATCTGTCCAGCTTTGATGGCGTTGTCGTCGATCTGGACATCAACACGCCGCAACCCGGACCGGCCTCGCAAAATGGTGTGATCCGGGCGGGCGACGGTGTCGAGATCGAGGTCGATGACTTCGAGAATGTCATCGGCTCGGACGGCGATGATCTGATCCTGGGCAACAACGAGTTCAACGTGCTCGACGGTGGTGCCGGTAACGACTCGATCCACTCGTTCGGTGGTGCAGACGTCATCATCGGTGGCGAAGGAATCGATACCGCGCTGTTCACCGCAGGGCCGGGAGTTGTTCTGGACCTCGATGAGGACGGCAACGGTGTTGCACAGGTCAACGCGCCGGATGGGGCGATCCTGGATCAGGTGTTCGGGTTCGAGAACATCAACGGTTCGAACAACGCAGGCAGCCCGAATGGCGGCGATGACGTTCTGTCCGGCAACTCGGGTTCGAACACGCTGAACGGTCAGGCCGGGGATGACGTGCTGAACGGTGAGGGTGGCGATGACATCCTGATCGGTGGCGCGGGCAACGACACCTTCGTGTTCGAAGGCGATTTCGGCAACGACGTCATTCAGGACTTCCAGGCCGGGCTCGATCAGTTGGCATTCGGCGACTTCGAGGGTCCGCTGAATGTCGCACAGGACGGTGCCGACGTGGTCCTGTCCTTCGCCTCGGACAACTCGGTCCGTCTGGCGGGCGTCAATGCCAGCGACCTGACCGACGACGATTTCGTCGCCTGATCAAAAGACCAACGGGGTGGCGGCGCAGGTCGCCACCCTTTCACCCTGAAAAGAGATCACCGTCATGTTTCAGAAAAAATCATCCGTAAAATCAGCCTGGTCCTCGCTACGGGGCGGCTTTTTTGCAGTCGGCTTCTTCAGCCTTGTCCTTAACCTTCTTATGCTCGCCGGTCCGCTTTATATGTTGCAGGTCTATGATCGTGTGCTCACCAGCCAGAACATGGATACGTTGATTGCCCTGACCTTGCTGTTGGGCGGCGTGTTCATCGTCACCGGCCTGCTGGACCTGATGCGGGTCCGCATCCTGAACCGCCTTGGCGCGCGGTTCGAACTCAAGATCGGAGCGCCGCTGCTGCAGGCCGCGATCCGTCGTCGCGTACAGGGCAAAACCGCGGACGGAGATAACCCGGCCGCAGATATTACCGGGCTGCGCGATTTCATTTCCGGTCCAACGCTGACCGCATTTTTCGACGCGCCGTGGATCCCGATCTATCTGGCGGTGCTGTACATGCTGCACCCTTATCTGGGTGCGCTGGGTCTTGCCGGTGCACTGACCCTTACAATTCTGGCCCTGATCAACAATTCACGCGCGGCGGATGTGATGCTGGAAGCGTCCCGTGCGCGTGGCAGGTCCGACGCCATGTTCACCACCGGTGAGCAAAACGCAGAGCTTGTCCAGTCGATGGGCATGAATGGTGATCTCGCCCGTCGCTGGACGGCTCTGCAACTTGATGCGCACAGTCTGAAAACGCGCGTTTCTGATCGCATCTCCAGTTTTTCGGTACTGTCCAAGACAATCCGAATGGCGCTGCAGTCGGGAATGCTGGGTCTGGGGGCGGCGCTTGCCATCACCGGGCAGACGACCGCGGGCGTGATGATCGCAGCCACGATTGTTCTGGCGCGGGCCCTTGCACCTATCGATCAGTTGATCGGCCAATGGCGCGGGTTTCTTGCAGCGCGGGGATCATACAAGACCCTTCGCGCATTGGATGAGGCATTCCCCGAGCAGCCCAGCCGTCTACCATTGCCTCGGCCCCAATTGGCGATCAACACCGTGATCGTTCAGGCGGGCCCTCCCCTGGCGCGGAACGCGACGATTTACGGGATCGAGTTTGCCGTCACCGCCGGGGATGTCGTGGCTGTCATCGGCCATAGCGGTTCCGGTAAGACAACGCTCGCCAAGATGCTGGCAGGTATCTGGACACCTCAGCGAGGCGCCATTCGTCTGGATGGTACACCCATGGCAAAATGGGATCCGCAGGCGCTGGGTCATATGATCGGATATCTGCCGCAGGATGTGCAGCTGTTTGATGGCACCATCCGGGACAACATCGCGCGGTTTTCGACTTCGGTGGACGATGCCAAAGTCTTTGAAGCCGCCGTTGCTGCCGATGTCCACGACCTGATCAGCAGTCTGCCAGACGGGTACGAGACGCATCTGGGTAACGGATTTCACCTCTCCGGCGGTCAACGTCAGCGCATTGCGTTGGCGCGGGCGCTGTATAACGACCCGTTCATTCTGGTGCTGGACGAGCCGAACTCGGATCTGGATGCACAAGGAGAGCTTGCCTTGCGCAATGCCATTCGTGGCGCCAGCGCCCGCGGTGCCATCACCTTTGTCATGACCCATCGCCCCAGCACGCTGGAGGCAGTCAACAAGGTTCTGACGATGAACAAGGGAAACCAGACTGGCTTTGGCGACAAGGAAGACATTCTGCGCCCCCGGCAGCAGACGGGGCTTGCCACTCAGCAACAGCCGCAACTTGGCGGGCAAGAGGGGCAAAAACAGATCCGGAAAGGAGCATCGCAATGACACCTGTAGTTTATAACCAACCGGCGCAGGGCGTACTGCGTCTGGAAGATTTCAACCGTGTTGAACAGAAAGTACCGGGCTCGGGCATCAAAGGTTTTGTGGCCTTGGGATTGCTGGTCGTGGCTGGTTTCGTAGGCGGTGCCGCCTATTGGGCGGCTGCTTCGAAGCTGGACGGCGCGGTGGTGGCTCCTGCATCTTTTGTGGTCGAAGGCAACCGGAAAACTGTTGAACATCTGGATGGCGGCATTGTGCGTTCCATCCTTGTTGCCGATGGTGATTTGGTCGAGGCCGGACAAACTCTGGTCGAGCTGGACAGCACTGATCTGGACGTCAATCTGGACGTGATCTCAAGCCAGTTGGGCGAGTTGACAGTGCGGCGTGCACGGTTGATCGCGCAGATTAAGGGTCAGGAGTCCTTTGATCTGGCGGACGTCGTGACCTTGCAACGCGTGGCCATGCGCAGTGTGGACTTGGATCACGCCTTTGTAACGCAAAAGCAATTGTTCGACGCCGATATTCAGACGCGCAAGGCTGAGCAGAACCTGCTGGATCAGCAGATCGCCAATCTGCGCGACCAGATAAGCGGGTTGCAGGCGCAGCGACAGGCCAATGGTCGGCAGATGGACATCACCCGAGAAGAACTGGGCAATCTGGAAACCTTGCTGGCAAAAGGTCTTGTTGCCGCAAACAGGGTCAACAGCCGCCGCGTCGAGGTTGAACGCTTGATTGGCGTCGATGCTTCTCTAACGACGCAAGAGGCGCAGGCGCGCAATCAGATCAGCGAATTGCAACTGGCCAGCATAGGTGCGCAATCGCAGCGGATCGGAGCGGCCTCGGCAGAACTTGCGCAAGTCGAGGCGCTGTTGGCCACGCTTGAGCCGCAATATGCCGGTGCGGTCGAGCGGCGCAAGCGCGTGGCCGTTACGGCCCCGGTCAGCGGGCGAGTCGTTGGTTTGACGGTCTTTACCGCAGGCGGCGTCGTGCGACCAGGAGAGGCCATTCTGGATATTGTGCCAGCAGATCAGCCCCTTGTGATCGAGGCGCGTGTGAACACGGCTGACATTGAAAAGCTGTATGTTGGTCAGTCGACCCGAGTTCGGCTGTCAGCTTTCGATCAGGGTGACATTCCCGAAGCGACCGGCACGATCTCGGATCTGTCCGCCGACAGTCTAGAGGATGACAGAACCGGAGAGCCCTATTATCTGGCGCAGGTCCGGCTGGATCGGGAACAGCCGGATCAGGTTACGGCGCTGGAACTTCTGCCCGGAATGCCTGCGGATTTGTTCGTAAACACAGGTGAGCGGACGGCGCTAAGCTATCTCGCCCAACCTCTGCGCGACCGTCTGGCGCGAACCTTTATCGAGTGATGTACAGGCGGCCGGTGCGCAGACCGGCCGCCTTAGCCTGCAAGGGCAGATTTCAGTGCATGAAATGACGCTTTCGGCGTCCGTTCCAGGGTGTCGAAATCCACATCGACCAACCCGAACCGCTTTTCATACCCCAAAGCCCATTCATAATTGTCGAGCAAGGACCACACAAAATAGCCGTTTACGGGGACGCCGTGATCGATCGCATGGCGTACTGCTGCCAGATGTTTGTTCAGGTAATCGATACGGTCGGAATCCTCCATGCGTTCGGGGCTGGCCATGCCGTTTTCGGTCACAAAAATAGGCAGATCGCCGGTATGATCCCGGGCTGTGCGCATCAGAAAACGCGACAGGGCATCCGGTTCAATTTCCCATCCCATCTGGGTCTTGGGTAAGGGGCCTGGTACCTCTTGCAAGTGCGGCCAAGGACCGTCGGTCGGCGCAATCAATTTCCGCGTATAGTAATTCAGCCCGCACCAGTCGACCGGCGTGCTTATGGTGTCAAAGTCATCCTGCCATCCAGTCGGCAAATACGGCTCCAGCCCCTCCAGCACGTTTTGGGGATAGGCTTTGTTGAATACGCCGCCCAGAAAGAATCGGTTGTATATCCCGTCATAAAGAGCGGCCGCTTTGTGCGCCGCGTCGCTGTCATCTGCGGGTTCTGCCCATTCCAGATTGAACACAGCGCCGAGGTTCTGCATCCCCAATCCGCGCATCACCTGAATGGCGCGACCATGGGCCAGCAATACGTGATGCATGGCCCGCGCAGTGGCACGGATGTCACGCAAGCCGGGGGCGTGGTGGCCGTCGAAATGGCTGAGCCAACTGACACACCAGGGTTCGTTGATCGGGGCCACACTGAACATCCGGTCCCCGATGCGGGCCATGATGGTTTCGGTGAACTCAGCAAACCAGTTTGCGATCTCAGGGTTCCTCCACCCGCCCAGATCGGCAAGGGGTGAGGGCAGTTCCCAGTGATACAAAGTGGCACAGGGTTTGATGCCGCGTTCCAGCAAGCCGTCGGTCAGGCGATCATAAAAGTCCAGTCCCTCTTGATTGACCTGACCCCGACCTTCGGGCAAGACGCGGGCCCAGCTGGTCGAAAAGCGATAGCAATCGAAACCGGCATTCTTGATCAGATCCAGATCCTGTTCAAAGCGACGATAGTGATCGCAAGCCAGATCGCCATTCTCAGCACGAACCACGTTTCCCGGCGTCGCGGCGAAGCTGTCCCAGTGGGTCTTGCCTGCACCCCCTTGGGCGTGCCCTTCGATCTGATAGGCCGAGGTTGCAACACCGAACTGAAAACCTTCGGGGAAGTCGCTGCGTTTGTGTTTCATATCAAGACCTTTGAGGGGCAGGGCCGGTCGAGCTGCCGACAACCAGTTCGGCCTCAAGCAGCAGCGATTTCGGCGGGTCGTTGGGGGCGTTGATGCGTTCGATCAGCATCTCGGCAGCAAGCTCACCGGCATGTCTGACGGACGAGCGTGTGGCGGTGAAGATCGGCACATCAAGGCCGTTTTGCATATACGAAAGCTCGTCGTCATGGGCGATGACTGAGACATCTCGGCCCATCACCAATCCGCGTTCTTCGATGGCGCGCCGGACGCCAACGGCGGAAATGATCGACGAGGCCAGAATGGCCGTGGGCGGGTCATCCAGATCCAGCATCTCGCTTGTGGTTTGATGGCCGTAAATCTCGGTCATTTCGGCGCTGCGGGACAGGATCGGGTCGGGGGTCAGGCCGGATTGCTTGTGCGCGGCCAGATATCCCTGCCGCCGACGCTGCGCAAAATCCATGTCTTCCAACCCATTGATCAAGGCAATGCGGCGATGTCCGAGATCGATCAGGAACTGGGTCGCTCGTTCGAATGAACGCTGATTGTTCACGTCGATCCAGTCGTAAGGTTCGCTTGCCCCGGTTGATCGCCCATGGACAATGAATGGCACGCCCATGCGCGACAGGACCGATATTCGGGGCTCGTCCACCTTTGGGCCTTGCAGAACAATCCCATCCACGGCACCGCGCGAGAAAAGGCCGCGATACGCTTCTTCGATTGTGGTGTCCGGCGCGTAGGTGAACATCATGTCGTAACTGTTTTCGGCGTATTTCTTTGCGGCCCCGGCGACGAAATCGCCAAAGATCGGGTTTACCATTTCGTGCCGCGACGATCGGGGGATCACGTGCCCGATGACCATCGAACGACCGGTGGCCAGCCCTTTGGCACGGCTGTTTGGGCGGTATCCGTGTTCGTCTGCAGCGGCTTGAATCCGCTGGCGCGTTTTCTCGTTCACCTCAGGGTATCCGTTCAGGGCACGACTGACCGTCGTTTGTGAAAGCCCGAGGATTTCCGAGAGTTGTTTGAGGTTCATAGCTTTCAAAGCGCCTTCAAATTGTGGCTCCCTCTGTTTTGTGGGGAAATTTGAGTTCCGTCAATATATTTTACCGGAATATCCTTGAAGCATTAAAATAAGGGTATTCGAAACTGGTTATTGACAGGTCATGAATGTTAGCGGATAACATTCAGCATTCAAAGCGCTTTGAAAGTGAGTCTCGATAGCGCGAGAAGAGATAGAGTTGGGAGGAAAGCTCATGAAACACTCGCTTTACGCAGGCGCGGCAACGTTCGCCCTGATGGCGGGCGCGGCGTATGCCGACAAGGTCACCGTATTTGGGCCATGGCTTGGCCCGGATCAGGAAAATGTTGAAAAGGTTCTGGACGGTTTTGCCGCCGCAACCGGGCATGAGTACGCCTATGTCGGCTCGGACAGTTTCGAGCAGCAAATCCGGATCGACGCCGAGGCGGGATCCGCCCCCAACGTGGCCGTGTTCCCGCAGCCGGGATTGGCTGCAGACATGGCCAAATCCGGTTTCCTGACGCCATTGGGCGATGGCACCGCGGACTGGATCCGCGACAACTATGCTGCGGGTCAGTCCTGGGTTGATCTGGGCACCTATCCGGGTCCGGATGGGCAGGATCATCTCTACGGGTTCTTCTACAAGGTCGATGTGAAATCGCTGGTCTGGTATGTTCCAGAGAACTTTGAAGATGCAGGCTATGAAGTTCCCACCACGATGGAAGAGCTGAAGGCGCTGACCGATCAGATCGTGGCAGACGGCGAAACGCCGTGGTGCATCGGTCTGGGGTCCGGTGGCGCGACGGGCTGGCCCGCGACGGATTGGGTCGAGGACATGATGCTGCGCACCCAGTCGCCTGAAGATTACGACGCTTGGGTCGCAAACGAGATGAAATTCAATGACCCCAAGGTGATTGCGGCGATCGAAGAATTCGGAGCATTCGCCCGGAATGATGACTATGTCGCTGGTGGCGCAGGGGCAGTTGCAACAACCGATTTCCGCGATAGCCCGAAAGGCATGTTCAGCTCACCTCCGCAGTGTTATCTGCACCGTCAGGCGTCGTTCATTCCCGCCTTCTTCCCGGAAGGAACGGTTGTGGGTGAAGATGCGGATTTCTTCTACTTCCCCGCGTATGAAAGCAAGGATCTCGGCAGCCCGGTTCTGGGCGCGGGTACCTTGTGGGCGATCACCAACGACAGCCCCGGCGCACATGCGCTGATCGAGTATCTGCAGACCCCCGAGGCGCATGAGACCTGGATGCAACTGACTGGCTTTCTGACACCGCACAAGGGTGTCGATACCTCACTGTTCTCGGACCCGACGTTGAAGAAGATGAACGACATTCTTCTGGGCGCGACCACCTTCCGGTTTGACGGATCCGACCTGATGCCCGGCGGCGTGGGTGCCGGAACCTTCTGGACAGGTATGGTTGACTATACCGGTGGAACATCGGCGCAAGAGGTTGCTGATGAAATCCAATCCTCCTGGGACGCGCTTGACTAAACGCGTCTGAAAGCGGGCGATCTGAGCTGTCGGATCGCCCCAATCCCCTTTTGCTACGGAGAGCGTCATGCATCCGGCATTTCAGGGCCTGCTGACCATCGCCATCGGCGTGTCGGGGTGCGTAGGCTACTTCTTCCTGTCCAATCAGTTTCTGGACAAAGTCCTGTTCCCGCCGCGCGGTCCCAATGCGGGCCGAAACATCAACCGCGCGAACATGATCCGACCATGGCTGTTTTTGTTCCCGGCACTCGTCGCGCTGGGCCTCTATCTGGCCTATCCGGTTGTTGAGACCTTGCGCCTGTCTTTGACCGAACGGGTGCCCGGCGGCGGCTATCGGTGGGTTGGGCTGGACAATTATGCACAGATGGTGGCCGAGCCCAAGTTCTGGGAGGCGATGCGCAACAATATGTTCTGGCTGATTGTTGTGCCGGCCATGTCAACGGCTTTTGGGCTGTTGGTTGCGCAGCTGACCGACCGAATTCGTTGGGGAAATCTGGCCAAAGCGTTGATCTTCATGCCCATGGCGATCTCGTTCGTTGGCGCTTCGGTGATTTGGAAACTGGTTTATGACACTCGACCGGCCGAACAGGATCAGATTGGCATCCTGAATGCGCTTTATATCTTTTTCGGCGGAACCGAGCCGCAAACCTGGCTGACCATACCGTTCTGGAACAGTTTCTTCCTGATGGTGGTTCTGATCTGGATTCAAACGGGCTTTGCCATGGTGATCCTATCGGCCGCCTTGCGCGGTATTCCCGAAGAAACCATCGAAGCTGCCATTCTGGATGGTGCCAATCCGTTTCAGATCTTCTTCAAGATCAAGGTTCCGCAAATCATGACAACAATCCTTGTTGTCTGGACCACGATCACGATCACCGTTCTCAAGGTCTTTGACATCGTATTTGCGATGACAAACGGACAGTGGGAGACACAGGTTCTTGCCAACTACATGTACGACAAACTGTTCCGCGCCAATGACTGGGGCGTGGGTTCGGCTTCGGCCATGGTCATCATGTTGCTGGTTGCACCAATTCTGATCTGGAACGTGCGCAATGCGCGCAAAGAAATGCAGTAGGGGGACAGGCGATGAATGACATAGCAGGAACCCGACCGGCCCTCAGATGGGTTGTCCATGCATCGGTGATCTTTCTGGTGGTTCTCTGGGTAATGCCGACGCTTGGTTTGCTGATTTCGTCTTTCCGGACCGCAGATCAGATTGCGACAAATGGATGGTGGAAATCTCTGTTCCCGTCCGAGCAAAACCTGACTCTGCGGAGTGCAGCGCCGGACACGCAGGTGGACGAAAACGGCGTCTACGTCATCGAGGGGAACCTGTTCGAGGCAGGAACCACGGTTACGATCTCGAAATGGGGTGTTAGCTCTCGTGCGGTGGATGCGTTCGATCCGGGCGAGACCGCCGAGTTACGTCGTGGTGGCACGATCACGGTGGACGCCCAAGGCAACTATCGGATGGAAAACACCGAAGAATTCACCGGCAGCCGGGGCGCGCGCGTCTTTGTGACGGCGGAACTGCCACCGGAATTTACGTTGGACAACTACCATAAGGTGCTGTTGGCCGAAGACAGTACCGACAGCATGGGCAAGGCCTTTTTCAATACGCTCACGGTTACGATCCCGGCAACGATCATCCCGATCCTTGTCGCAGCCTTTGCAGCCTATGCATTGGCATGGATGGACTTTCCGGGCCGCGCCCTGCTGATCGCAGCGGTGGTTGGGCTGTTGGTTGTGCCCCTGCAACTGGCCCTGATCCCGCTGCTGAAATTCCACCTCAATATCGGGATTGGCAAAGGATATCTGGGCGTCTGGATGGCGCATACCGGGTTCGGGATGCCACTGGCGATCTACCTGTTGCGCAACTACATGGCCGGGCTGCCGCGTGATCTGATCGAAAACGCGCGCGTCGATGGGGCGACCGAGTTTCAGATATTCACCAAACTGATCCTGCCGCTCAGCTTTCCGGCGTTGGCGTCCTTTGCGATCTTCCAGTTCCTGTGGACATGGAATGACCTGCTGGTCGCTAAGGTGTTCCTGATCGACGCCTCGGGCGAGACTACGGTGATGACCAACCGAATTGTCGAGCTTTTGGGCACCCGTGGCGGCAACTGGGAAATTCTGGCGACAGCGGCATTTGTGTCGATCGCTGTGCCATTGGTCGTTTTCTTCGCAATGCAGAAATATCTGGTGCGCGGCCTGCTGGCCGGATCAGTCAAGTAAAGGCGTGTCATGAACGTGCAAAACAATCTGAACCAAAGCAAAGCAACCAAAGCGCCCGGTGACTGGTGGCGCGGCGGGGTGATCTATCAGATCTATCCGCGCAGCTTTCAGGACAGCAATGGAGACGGGATCGGCGACCTGAAGGGCATCACGCAGCGCCTTGGCTATATCGCCTCGCTTGGTGTCGACGCGATCTGGATTTCGCCTTTCTTCAAATCTCCGATGAAGGATTTTGGCTACGATGTCAGCGACTATCGTGATGTCGATCCGATGTTCGGCACGATGGCGGATTTCAAAGATCTTCTGGATCAGGCGCATGGCCTTGGTCTGAAGGTGATGATCGACCTTGTGCTGTCCCATACGTCGGATCAGCATCCGTGGTTCATCGAAAGCCGCGCAGATCGCGAAAACGCCAAATCCGACTGGTATGTCTGGGCCGACCCAAAGCCGGATGGCACGCCACCCAATAACTGGCTGTCGATCTTTGGCGGCTCAGCCTGGCAATGGGATCCCCGCAGATTGCAGTATTACCTGCACAACTTCCTGACCTCGCAGCCTGATCTGAATTTCCATTGCACCGAAGTTCAGGATGCTCTGCTTGACGTTGCACGGTTCTGGCTGGATCTGGGGGTGGACGGGTTCCGACTGGACACGATCAACTTCTATTTCCACGACGCTCAGTTGCGCGACAACCCCGGCCTGCCGATGGACCAGCGCAACGCCTCGATCGCGCCGATGGTGAACCCGTACAACCATCAGGATCATCTGTATTCCAAAAGCCAGCCTGAGAATATTGCCTTCCTCGAACGCCTGCGCGCCCTGACCGACGAATATGAAGGCCGGGCCTGTCTGGGGGAGGTTGGTGACGCTCAGCGCGGGCTGGAAATCATGGGCGAATACACCACCGGCGATAAGCGGATGCACATGTGTTATGCATTCGAGTTTCTTGAAAAACGAGCGCTTACTGCAGCCTATGCCAAGCAGGTGTTCGACCAACTTGAGGACAAGGCCGGTGACGCGTGGCCTTGCTGGGCCTTCTCGAATCATGACGTGCAGCGCCATGCCTCGCGCTGGGGGCTCGACTATGCGGCGATCCGTCAGCACGCGGTTCTGATGATGTGCCTGCGTGGCTCGGCCTGCCTCTATCAGGGCGAAGAGCTGGGCCTGCCCGAAGCGGATGTTGCGTTTGAAGATCTGCAAGATCCCTATGGCATCGAATTCTGGCCCGAGTTCAAGGGCCGCGACGGGTGCCGGACACCGATGGTCTGGACGGCGCAGGATGAACAGTCGGGTTTCAGTTCGGGCAATCCCTGGCTACCGGTGAGTTCGGCGCAGGCAGAGCAGGCTGTGGATCGTCTGGAACACGACCCGCAATCCATGCTGCATCACTATCGCCGCGCGATTGCGTTGCGCCATGCGCATTCGGCGCTGATGTCGGGCTTGCAAACCGGCATGGCACAGGACGGATCGGTCCTGAGCTTCACCCGTGAGGACAATGCCGAACAGGTGTTCTGCGCATTTAATCTTGGTTCGGAACCCGCCGAAGTCGGCCTGCCCGGTGGCGACTGGCACGTAATCGGGGAGGAATTGGGCGGCGTTCATGGGGCAGGCACGGTAACGCTGAACGCCGCTCAATTCTGTTTGCTGGCCCGGGAAAAGAGGTAAACCATGTCGGAACTCAAACTCACGGATGTCGCCAAATCCTATGGGCCGGTCGATGTTCTGAAACACATTGATCTGGATATCGAACAGGGTGAATTGGTTGTTTTTGTTGGCCCTTCGGGGTGCGGCAAATCCACCTTGCTGCGGATGATTGCAGGGTTGGAAAAGATCACCGGCGGAACGCTTGAGATCGAAGGGCAGGTCATGAACGATGTTCCGCCTGCGCAACGGGGCATTGCGATGGTCTTTCAAAGTTATGCGCTGTATCCGCATTTAACCGTACGCGAGAACATGTCCTTTGCCTTGAAAATTGCCAAACTGCCCAAGGCCGAAGTAGATCAGGCTGTTGAGCGCGCCGCAAAGATCCTGCAACTCGAACCGCTTTTGGATCGTTTACCCAAGGCTCTCTCCGGTGGACAGCGTCAGAGGGTTGCGATCGGGCGGGCAATTGTGCGGGATCCCAAGGTCTATCTGTTCGATGAACCTCTCTCAAATCTGGATGCCGCCCTGCGCGTCGCCACCCGGATCGAGATCGCGCGCCTGAAAGAGGCTATGCCCGACAGCACGATGATCTACGTGACCCATGATCAGGTCGAGGCGATGACGCTGGCCAGCCGGATCGTGGTTCTGGCCAATAAAGGGATCGCGCAGGTGGGTACACCGCTTGAGCTGTACGAAACACCGGACAATGAATTTGTCGCGCAGTTTATCGGCTCGCCTTCGATGAACCTGCTTTCGGGGACGATTGCGGAAACCGGCCAAAAAACCACCGTGTCGCTAGATGGCGGGGGTGTTGCAGTTTCTACGATTCCAACCGAGGCTGCAGATGCGGGCAAACAGGTCAATGTCGGGGTTCGTCCCGAAGATTTGGTTGTTGCCGACGGCACACCTATCTTCTCGGGCGTTGTGGATTTTACCGAGGCGCTGGGCGAGGTCACTTTGCTGTATTTCGCAGCCGAAGAGGGCAAGGATCAGGTGATCGCCAAGCTGCCCGGCGTGCAGCGCAATATGCGCGGGCAAACCGTCGCCGTCGGCGCCGCACCTGACAAGGTGCACCTTTACCACAACGGAGTGTCGATGCGGCGATAAGCGCTGGCTTAGTCTGACGCCAATGCGGTGACCGCTGCTTTGACGGCCCTTCGGGTCTGTTCCAAATCCTGATCCGAAATCGCCAGAGAGGGATACAGCTTGCCCGGCGATTTGAAGATTCCGTTAGCGCGTAGCACCTCGTTATAGCGAGTGTTCCTGGCAGGGTCATCGTGCGCAGCAGTGCGATAATCGCGGCACGGCTTGTCGGTGAAATAGATATCAAACAGCGTCTCGTCACCGCAGATTCGATGCGCTATTCCGGCCTCGTTCAGGGCCTCTGATTGCATATCCTGCAACGCGCGGCCTGTGGCGCGCAGCTGGTCATAGGCCCCTTCACGGGAAAGAATTTCCATCGTTTTCAATCCAGCTGTTGCTGCGATCGGATTGCCGGACAGGGTGCCCAATTGCATCAGCCAGTTTTCTCCGCCGACCTTGGCCTTGTCGAAATGTTGCATGATCTCGGCGCTTGCACCCAACGCGGCCAGAGGGAACCCCCCTCCGATAATCTTTCCCAATGTGCAGATGTCGGGGGTCACGCCATACCGTTCTTGCGCGCCACCATAGGCAAGCCGGAAACCCGTTACGATTTCGTCGAAGATCAGCAGAACATCGTGTTGATCGCACAAGTCGCGCAGCCCCTGCAGATAACCGGGCTCGGGCGGGATGATCCGCTGCAACGGCTCGACAATGATTGCGGCAATATCTGCGTGTTCCGACAAAAGCGCCGCAACGGCTTCAAGATCGTTGAATGGGGCGATCAACATCTGATCAGCCACGCCTTGCGGAATGCCTGCGCTGTCAGGCACGGCCTGCGGAAAGTTGACCCGTTTGGCGGGTGCAAGGCTCATCTGCGCCTCGGCGCTCATCCCGTGATAGCCGCCTTCGAATTTCAGGATCTTGTCACGTCCAGTAAAAGCGCGGGCCAACCGGATTGCGTACATATCAGCCTCACCGCCCGAAGCGACAAAACGCACCTGTTCGCAACATGGAACGGCCTGAACGATGGCTTCGGCCAATTCGATGCCTTTGCTGTTATTGGCAAAAAAGGTCATGCCCTTGGGCAATTGTTCCAGAACGGCTTCCATCACTTCAGCGTGGCCGTGGCCCAGTAGCATCGGGCCCGAGCCAATCAGGTAGTCGATATATTCGTTGCCGTCTTCGTCCCAGACGCGGCTGCCTTCGCCACGCGCGATGATGATACCGGGATCAAAGTTCCCAAAACCTCCGGCGGGTAAAACGTCGTTCGCTCGGTCCACCCATTCGGATTGAGTACGAATTTTCAGCATCTCAGGCGATCTCCAATATCGGGGAACCAAGAACGTCCATGTTAGGCACAACACCTAGTCCCGGCCCTTCGGGTGGGGCAATCCTGCCGTTTTCACGGTTTGGTGCAGTCGGGCAGATACGCGGCGACACATAAGACGACAGATCACAGGTGTTCAGTAGCGATCCATGCGGCGTCGATGCTGCAAAATGCAGCGACGCAGCGGTCACTATGTCCGAGCCCCAGGTGCATTCGGCGCAGATCTCTGCCCCCAGATGCACGGTCAGATCCCGCGCTCGGCGCATCGCGGACAACCCGCCGAATTTCGACAGCTTTAGCGCCACCGCATCCATGCAACCAAGCGCGTGTGCGTGCATGAGAGAGGTCAGATCATAGGCGTTTTCGTCGATCTTCATCGGCAATCCCGTCGCCTGCCGTACGGCGGCGCAATCTTCGAGCGTTTTGCAAGGTTGTTCCAGCATCACGTCGAGATGCGCGACGGCACGGCCCGTTCTGGTGGCCTGCAAGCGGGATGCGCCGCAATTCCAATCCCCATAGACCAGTGGCCCGGGGCCAACGGCTTCCCTCACCTTGGCCAGACGTTCGGCATCCGCCTGCCAATCACCTTCGACACCCAACTTGACCTGAAACTGCCGAATGCCGGTCTGAAAAGCGGTTTTGGCGATCCGCGCCATGTCATCCGGTGCGATACAGGTGATCGAATGATAAAGCGGCATAACCGCCCGCGTCCGCCCACCCAGCAAAGCATAAACAGGTTGTCCCGTGGCTTGTCCGAACAAGTCCCAAAGCGCGATATCAACAAGAGATTTTGCGTATAGATGGCCCTGCAGGAACCCATCAAGCTTGCGCATCGGTGCATCGACACCAAATGGTGACATTCCCAGTATCTCGGGGGTCATCTCGGCGACTGCGCCCGGCACACCATCGGCAAAGGCAGGCAGGTAGTGCGGGATCGGGCACACCTCACCCCAGCCCCTGAGACCTGTATCCGTTTCAAGGCACAGGACATGAGACTTGACGGTCGCACAGGTCTTGCCGTCGGCCATGTGATAGGTTTCGTGACTGGTCAGATCGACGGGCCAGAGCGATATTTTGGTGATTTTCATTCGTAAACTCCGACCGGATTGCCAAGCGCGTCCTCATCCGGGTGAACGCCAAGACCCGGTGTTTCAGGCAAATGCAGATGCCCATTGATGTTGCGTGGCCCTCGGCCGCCCGCAATATCGACTGTGATCATGTCCTGACAGGCCCAGACGGCGTGGCAGTTGTCGTCCGGTACGGTCGCCGCAAGGTGCAGGGCCTCGGTATCTGCCAGAACCGACCCGCCGGTGGCCATCACAAACATATCGATACCATGCACCAGCGCGATATCCCGCAACCGTGCAGCCTTGGTCAGCCCGCCAACGCGGTTCAGCTTGATCCCGAATACCTCGGCCAGCCCGTCGCGAGCGATGCGGGCGGCATCCTGAAGGGTCACAAGGCTTTCATCCACCGACACGGGTGAGCAATGACGACCTGAGATCGCGGCAATGTCATCAAGCGACTCACAAGGTTGTTCGAACATCACGTTCAGTTCGGCGCAGGCGCTCATGACTTGCAGGGCTTGTTGTCGTGTCCAACCGCGGTTCACGTCGTAAAGGACGATCTCGCCGGGTTTTCGTATGCTTTCAACATCGCGCACGCGGGCAATGTCACGTTCGACATCGCCGCCGATTTTCACGGAATGTGCGATGTAGCCGCGTTGGCGATAGCGATCCATAACTTCGCGGGTCTCTTCGACCGTTTTCGCCCCCACCGAGGAGGCGATGGGGCGAGGTGTGCGGGATCCGCCACCCATCAGATCTGCGATCGGCAGACCAGCTGCTTGTCCGGCGATGTCCCAACATGCCATGTCAATCGGGCTTTTGGCATAAAGATGGCCGGGAAAGGCAAGATCCATAGCGCGTTCAACATCCAGCAGACGGCGCGGATCAAGCCCAAGAACAAAGGGGGCCATCGTCTCGATCCCGGCGCGAATGCCCGGTCCATGCGCTGGTACGTATGTGTGACCCCAAGGTGTACCTTCGCCCCAGCCGACCAATCCCGTATCTGTTTCCAGCTTGACCAGCGTTGCATCCAGGATTTCAAACTTCAGCCGCCCACCGGACAGCCAATAGGGGTGTTCGAGCGGTAGATCGACCTGATAGACTGAGATCCGGGTGATTTTCATTTCAGCTCCACCTCTACAAAGGACATGGGCGTGTCCCCGGCATTGATCACGTTGTGTTCGACGCCCGCATCCCTGCGGTATGCAGTTCCCGCAGGCACCGTCGCTTCGTTGACTTCACCATCGGGCAATTCCAGTCGCATGTTACAGTCGGTGACGGCGGTAATGACGTAATCCATCGCGTGGCGATGCCACCCGGTTTCCGCACCAGGGGTAAAATCAAAACGGGTCACCCGAACGCGCGCGTCATCAATCATCTGCGTTGCGATTGCTTGTGGTCTCATAGCGCAAACTCCTCGATCGGCGCGCCCAGGCTGTCGAAATCGGGCGTTACCCCTAACCCTGGCGTATCTGTCGCGTAGAGCTTGCCATTGTGCGACACAGGCCCGCCTATTCCGGTCGAGCGCGTGTTGTAGTTCATCAGATCCGTCGTGTTTTGTAGATACTCTTCGGGAGTTGAGGCTGCAAAATGCGCCACGGCCGCTGTTGCAATCTCACCGCCCCAGGTATCCTCGCTGACGACGGGAATGCGGTTTTCGATCAGATAATCCCGCACGCGCCGGGCTTTGCTAAGCCCCCCGAGGTTCGAGACTTTCAGGCAGCAAATTTCGGCTCCGCGATCCGCGACGATCCTTTGCGCCATGTGCATTCCGGTCAGACATTCGTCCAGCTTCATCGGTTGTTCCGCAACGCGACGGACCTGTTGGCATTCCTCATAAGTGCGGCAGGGTTGTTCAAGGATGAAATCCAGATCGCGGGTGGCCCGCGCCACCCGGATCGCGTTGTCCACGCGCCAGCCCTGATTGGCATCGGCCATGGCCTTTTCGCCTGCGTTAAGCAGGGGAACCGTGTCGCGGATGCGATCAATGTCACCGGACCAATCACCACCGACCTTGATCTGAAACTGGCGGTACCCTTGCGCGCGATAGCGGTTCATCTCGGCGATGGTCTGTTCCGTATCCTTTTGCGGAGCAACTCGGTACATCGGAGCGCCGTCGATCAACTTACCGCCCAACAACATCCAGATTGGCTGATTACAGGCTTGACCGAGAATGTCCCAGCACGCAACGTCGAACGGTGCCTTTGCATAGCCATGACCCTGAACAATTTGGTCCATTATCTGTTCAATGCGGCCAACCTGTCGGGGATCTTCGCCCAGTAACGTGGGTGCAACCAGTCGGGCCAGTGCGGCGACGCCTTCGGAATGGGCAACCATATAGTTCTCGCCACAAGGCGTGAATTCCCCACACCCCTGAAGACCTGCGTCCGTATCAACGACGACAACTGATGCGATGGCCGTTTCAATCGCGTTTCCCGCACCCCAGCGATAGGCGCCGCCGACATAGGGCAGCCCAGTCTGGAATATGCGGATGCGGGTTATTTTCACGGGATCACCACGATATTGCCGGTGTGCTTCTTCGCGATGAAGGCGGTCTGTGCCGCGTGCAATTCGCTTAGCGGATAAGTCGCGGCAAGGGCGGGCTTGATCTCACCAGCCTCGATATAGCGCACGAGGTTTTGCATCACTTGCGGATCGATAACGGTGGATCCTGTGAACGTCAGATCACGCAGATAAAATGTGCGCAGGTCGAACTCGACCATCGGACCGGCAATCGCGCCCGAGCAGGTATAGCGCCCGCCGCGCTCAAGGACGTCTATGAGCGTGGGCCAATACGGTCCACCCACCACATCCGCCACAACTGTAATCTTTTCGTCACCCAGCGCCGCGCGCAGGTTCTCGGGCGCGCGGGACATGATGCGGTTCGGGCCAAGCTCTGCGACCTCGGCGTGTTTAGCCTCGGACGCAAGGGCAACAACCCGCGCGCCGCGACGTTTGGCCAGTTGCACCAATGCACCGCCTACGCCACCTGATGCGCCTGGCACCAGAACCGTGTCACGTTCGGAGACATTTGCGCGGGTCAGCATCCCTTCGGCCGTGGAGTACGAACAGGAAAAGGTCGCAAGCTCGGCATCCGACAGTGGCGAGTTGACGGCAATTGCGTTGCGCGCGGGGGTCGTGGTGAATTCTGCAAACCCGCCATCGCGTTCTGAACCGAAATAGCCCGTCTTGTCCTTGTTCAGCGGATCAGCAGCGTCGCGCAGCCAGCCATCGGTGATCACCCGCTCGCCGATGCGGCGCGGGTCCACGCCCGCGCCCACGGCGACGATCTGGCCGCACACATCCGCACCCTGAATGCGCGGAAAGACCAAGGGTGCACCGCCCCATGTCGGATCCTCTTCTCCGACCTCCTTGAATGCGCCGCCCGTTGTGGCATCGCTGACAGTTTTTGAATACCAGCCGGACCGCGTGTTCACGTCGGTATTGTTCAGGCCACAGGCCCCGACTTTGATCAGCACTTCGTCTGGGGCGGGGGTGGGGCAAGGCCAGTCCTCGTGCCAGACCATCTGATCCAGATCGCCGTGACCCATCGTGACCATGGCCTGCATTGTTTTGGGTTGAGTCATTGCGCGGCCTCCAGTGCGGCATCGGTGCGGGGAAGCAGGCTTTGCGGGTCATACGCTGGTTCGGACAAGACGCGCGCGGCGCGGGGAGTGCCGTGGATGATGACCTGCAGTTCGGTGCCTACCGCAGCAGCTTCGGGTTTGACGTAAGCAAAGGCAAGGATTCTGCCAACCGTATGCCCATAAGCCACGGACGCGGCCGAGCCCACAACGCGGCCGTCCAGCAGGACCGCCTCACCTCCGTGCCCGTCGATCTCTCCGTCCGGTTCGATTTCGAGATAAGCGCAGATCCACGGCAGGTCGGTGTTCAGGGTCTTGTCCTTGCCCAGATAGCCCTTGTCGGTTCGGGCAAAACGCAGCACGTCTGCCTCGGCGAGTGTCACCTCGTTGGTCAGTTCACCGGCCCCTTTGAAGCCCTTCTCCATCCGCATCACATTCATCGCGAAGCTGCCATAGTCGGCGATCCCATGCGCCTCACCTGCGGACCAGAGCGCATTGTAGACGTCCAGACAGGCGTCGTTAGGCATGTGCAGTTCCCAGCCCAGTTCTCCGGCATAGGACATGCGGAAGGCCCAGACGTCGTGACCCGCTATCCTGATCTGCTGGGCCGATAGCCAGCGAAAACCGGCATTGCTAAGGTCAGCATCTGTGCAAGCGCCCAACACGTCGCGCGACCTTGGCCCGTTCAGGGACAAGGCCGACCAATCGGCGGAAAGCGCGGTGATCGTGACTTCTTCTTTGCTACGCTGTTGCGCCAGATGATCCAGCAGGCGTTGCTCGAAGAATGCGGCGCAAACGAGATAATAGCGATCCTGTGCCATGCGCACGATGGTGGTTTCCAACTCAATCCGACCCCGGCGGTTCAACATATGGGTCAGGGTGATCGAGCCGTCCTTCTGCGGCATCCGGTTCGCGGTCAGGCGGTCCAGCAAGGCATAGGCGTCGGGGCCCGAAACCTCGACCTTGGTGAAGGCGGTGACGTCCATGATGCCGACCTGATCGCGCACCGCCTTGACCTCTTGCGCGACCATGTCGTCGGCTGGCGTTCGGCGGAACGAATAATGATCCTGCTGCGCCACGCCATCGCGGGCGAACCAGCGGGGGCGTTCGAACCCATAAACCTCTTCATGCACCGCGCCTTTCGATTTCAGTACCTCATGCAGCGGCGATGGTTTGATCGGACGCCCGGCAAGCCGGTTGAAATGCGGGAAGGGGATTTCGTGGCGCAGGCAATAATCTTCCTCGGCCTTGATCACCTGCCAGTCTTTCGTGGCGTAGCTGCCAAACCGGCGCGGATCATACTCGCGCATCGAGATATCGGCCGCGCCATGTACCATCCAGCGCGCCAGCTCGCGCGTCAGACCGGGCCCCCAGCCGATCCCGATCTGCGTACCGCAGCAGCACCAGTAGTTCCGCACGCCCGGCGCAGGCCCGATCAGCGGGTTGCCATCCGGCGGATGGCTGATCGCGCCGTGTACCTCGCGCTGAATGCCAAGCTTGGCAAAGATCGGCATCCGGTTCAGGCTTTCCTCGAGCCACGGCATTACCCGGTCGTAATCGGCATCGAACAGCCAGTTCTCGTAGTCCCATGGACAATGATCGTGCCAGACCGAGTTTGGGTTCTCTTTCTCGTAGATCCCGATCAGGCCGCGCTTTTGCTCCATCCGGATATAGCCCGACACCTTCTTGTCGTCCCGGATCACCGGCAGTTCCTGTTCGAGCGCTTCGAACTCCGGCACGGGTTCGGTCACGAAGTAATGATGCGTCATCGAGGTCATCGGCAGTTGAAGGCCCGACCACTCGCCCATCTGTCGCGCATAGGTGCCGCCCGCGTTGACCACATGCTCGCAGGTGATCGTGCCTTTGGGCGTCTCGACCACCCATTCGCCGTTTTCGGCCTGCGTAATGTTCGTCGCCTGACACTGCCGGATGATCCGAACGCCTTTCTGACGCGCGCCTGCAGCCATAGCCATGGTCACATTTGTCGGGTCCACATGGCCGTCGTCAGGCGTGTGCAATGCGCCCAGCACACCATCCAGATTGTAAAACGGATGCAACTCGGCGACGCGATCCGGGCCAACTAGGTCTATGTTGAAGCCCAGAGAGCGGCCCACCGACAGCGTGTGGCGCAGCCAGTCCATCTCATCCTTGGTATAGGCCAGCCGGAAGGAGCCGCAGCCATGCCATGTCACGGCCTGCCCGGTTTCGGCCTCCAAGGCGCCGGAATATAGGCCAATATTGTAATCGACGCATTTGCCCAAGCCGAAGCTGGAGGTTGAATGGGTGATCTGCCCAGCCGCGTGCCAGGTGCTGCCGCTGGTCAGTTCGGCCTTTTCCAGCAGCACGGTCTCTGCGCCCCAGCCCTCGTGCCCAAGGTGGTAGGCAAGGCCCACGCCCATCACTCCGCCACCCACAATAACCACGCGTGCGTGGGTCGGGAAATCAGATGCCATCGGATCATTCCTCTGAGTCGATTTTGTCTCGACAGCGTAAGCAAACAAAAGTACCATCGTCAATCATGAATGGGACAAATGTATCAAGTTCGATTCTCGAACGGCTGGCGGATGAACTGTCCGAGCTGACGCCCGAGGCGCGCAAAGCCGCGACTTATGTGCTGGAAAACCCCCGTGACGTGGGGGTTTCAACCGTGCGCGAGATCGCCGAGGCGGCAAACGTGAAGCCCAACACCATCGTCCGCATGGCGCGGCAGGTGGGGTTCGAAGGCTACGAGGATTTCCGCGTGCCATTCCGTGAGGCGATCCGGCGCGGGCAGGCTGATTTTCCCGACCGCGCCCGCTGGCTGCAGGACATTCGCAAGTCTGGCAATATGGGCGGGCTTTACGCCGATATGGTTCAGGACGCCCTGCGCAATGTCGAGGAAACCTTTGCCAATATCTCCTCCGAGCAGTTGAAAGCCGCCGCCGAAGACATCTGGAGCTCGCGAAATGTGTTTGTGCTGGGCGTGGGTGTGAACAACTCGAACGCGCGGAACTTTGTCTATCTGGCATCGACCGGGATGGTGCAGTTCCACGCCATCCCGCGCCCCGGATCAAACCCGATCGATGATCTGGCATGGGCGGACCAGCGCGACGTTCTGATTGCCATGACCTGCAAGCCTTATCGCAATGAGGTGGTCGAGGCGGTACAGGTTGCGCGCGAGCAGGGTTTGAAGGTCGTGGGTCTATCCGACAGCCCAGCCAGCCCGATCCTGCGCGCGGCTGACCATGGCTTTGTCATCTCGGCAGACACGCCCCAGTTCTTCCCATCCTCGGTTAGTACGGTTGCCCTATTGGAAACATTGCTGTCCTTCGTGATCGCCGTTGCCAGCGATGAGATCGTCGAACGGGTCGAGACCTTTCACAAACGCCGCCATCAGCTTGGCCTTTACCATTCGGAGGACACGTGACAGCACCCATCCAATCCCTTGCAGCCCGGTACTACACAGACCCAGCCATCTTTCGCATGGAAACAGATGGCCTGCTGGCGCGCACATGGCAGTTTGGCTGCCACGCCTCGGAACTGGCCGAACCGGGCGCGTACGTCGCGTTTGAAGTTGCGGGACAGGACTTGTTCGCCATCCGGGGCCGCGATGACAAGATCCGCGTGTTTTACAATGTCTGTCAGCACCGCGCGCACCAACTGGTCGAGGGCACAGGAACGACGCGCGTCGTCGTCTGCCCCTACCACGCCTGGACCTACGAACTGACCGGAGAACTGCGGGCGGGGCCGAACCTCAAGGCGGTTGAAGGCTTCGACAAATCATCCGTCTGCCTGAACGAGGTGCACAGCGAAGAGTTTCTGGGCTTTGTCTTCGTCAACCTCGATCCCGACGCCGTACCCATGGACGACTGGTTCCCGAACGCGCGCGCCGAGCTTGAGGAATGGGTCCCCAACTGGGCCGATCTGAAACCGCTGGAATGGGTCGAGATACCGGAACTGTGCAACTGGAAAGTTTCGGTCGAGAACTACTCGGAATGCTACCACTGCTCGCTCAACCACCCGACCTTTGCGAACGGAGTGGTGAAGCCGGAAACCTATGATATTCAACCTCAGGGCATGTGCCTGCGGCACACGACCGAATGCCAAAGCCTTGAGAATATGACCTACGACATTCAGTCGGGTTTCAAGCATTTCGATGAATACTCCAGTTGGTTCCTCTGGCCGATGTTTTCCTTTCAGGTCTATCCGGGGAATGTGCTGAACACTTACCATTGGCGCGCCGTGGATGCTGATCACGTGGTGGTCTGGCGCGGTTGGTATTCGGTGGGCGGCGTGGACGATCCCAAGATACGGCAACTGGCGGCGCAGGATCGGGCGACGACGGTGGAAGAGGATATCCGGCTGGTCGAATCCGTACAGCGTGGCCTGCATTCGCGCGGCTATCGTCCCGGACCGCTGGTGATTGATCCCAAGGGCGGCGTAAACTCGGAACACCCCGTCATGCATCTGCAAAAATGGATGCGCGAAGCGGTAGATGGACAACCTTAAGGAACCAAATCATGAGCACATTTGACGAAGACCTGTTCCTGAAAGGTCTGGAGCAGCGCAAGGCGACGCTGGGCGCAGAATATGTCGAAAAGAACCTGGCCGCCGCCGACGATTTCACGCGCCCGTTTCAAGAGGCGATGACGGCCTGGTGTTGGGGTTTCGGCTGGGGAGATGACGTGATCGACGCCAAGACGCGGTCGATGATGAACCTGTCGATGATCGGTGCGCTGGGCAAGATGCACGAGTGGGAGATCCACTGCCGTGGCGCGATCAACAACGGTGTCACCACCGAGGAAATCCGCGCCATCATTCATGTCATCGGCATCTATTGCGGTGTACCGCAGGCGCTGGAATGCTTTCGCGTTGCGCGCAAAGTGATCGAGGAAGCGGGTTGATCTGTCAGGCTGTGTGCTGATCACCACTGCGCGTATCGGTTTCAGCGCGTTCTACCTTCACTTGTTGCAAGGCAGCCTTGTAGCGTTCGATGCAGTTTTGATGCGCTCTCGCAATGGCCTCAACGGCCAAAAGCTCGTCTACTTTTTCTTGCAAGCGGTCCGCGAATTTTAACATGCGCGGATCATAAACCTCATTTCGGTTGAAGATTTCCCAATACTTGTTCCGAAATCTGGATGAGCGGTTCTCGGCTCCGATGAATTTGGTTCCTTGGCCGCGTTGTTTCTTGAGTTCAAAGCTATCCTCAGTTTTCACGGCATAGTGAAAAATCGATGCCCATTCATGCGCGACCAGTTCTGGCGGTGCGTCGCCTAACCTGTGTCTTCTGCGCCCGCCAGCGCGATAGTACAGTTCGTGCATTCCTTCACCCGATGCATTGACGAACTTGCCGTCCTTTTCTTCATAAGCCCATTTGAAGAAAGGACGATGAAGACCGAACCCTCGGATTTTGTCTGATTTCTTGAACAGCGTTTTATAAAAGCGAAAAGTCTTGCTGCTCTGTGGATTGCCACGACAAAGGAACTTCTGAGTGACGAATTCTTCGGCCCATTCTTTGTGGCCACCATCGCCGAAGTTCAGCCAGTTTATCGCAACCCCAGCCGCCTGCGGCTCGACTTTCCTGATGAGTTCGATCAGATTGTTTTCGTCGTTTGAGCAGTACAGGAATTCGTCCGAATCCAGCCACATCAGCCAGTCAGCATGTTCGAATGATGGATGGTAAAAACCTGAATCTGCCGCTTCGTGCTGTGGAACCTGGCCAGAGACCAGATCCTGCAACGCATGCGAGATCACACCGCTTTCGTCCAGCGCATCCAGCAATTCCGTTGTCCCATCAGTCGAGTCATTGCTGTAGATGACAATATCCGTGAAGCCCGACAGTAAATGATAGACGACCCATTCCAACAGAAAGGGAACTTCGTTTGGGCAGATGAGAACAGCCCAACCCTCATGCGCCCCTCATTTGTGGTTTGTGGTTTTGCATTGCGTCAGGGTATATTTGCACGCCCATGACAAGGGCTTCCAAGCCTCTGGGGTTGTCAAAGCTGTTCGACTTTGACGGAATCTTTTGCATAAAACGCAAGATAGTTCTTGATCTCCGAGACGTCAGGTACCGGATCCTCGTAGCTCCAGACGGCGTTCTCGGTCACTGAGGATTTGTTAACGATCGAGAAATGGGTGGCGTCACCTTTGCCTGGGCAGTGCGTGACTTTGTCGGTCTGGTCCAGAAACGCCATTGCGACATCGCTACGCGGGAAATAGATCACAGGGTCTTTATCACCTTCCACCAATTCCAATGCGCTTGTGGTTTCACCCAGAATGGCACCGCCCGAGCGGACGCTCCATTTGCCGGGTGCTTTGCGGATGGTGATGTGATCTGTCATTGCTGCTCCTTCCCCAAGGTGTTTCAGGGCCTCTCCTTTGCCCGGTATATGTAACGCTCTGGTGTCAGAGCGGTGCGGTTGCGGCATCCAACCACAGTTGAGCGGCCTCGCCTAGTCTTGGGCGGATTTTTTCCGCAACATCGCGATGATAGGCGTTCAGCCAAGCGCGTTCCTCGGCCGACAGCATATCCACGACAATCAAGCGGCGGTCGATCGGTACCCAGGTCAGGGTGCGCCAGCACAGCATTGCGCGTTCATCGTCGCCGTCTGGTAAAGCCGGGGCGTCCTCGACCACCACAAGATTTTCCAGCCGAATGCCAAAGGCACCTTCGCGATAATATCCCGGTTCGTTGGACAGGATCATGCCGGGCTTCAGCGGGACATGACTGACCCGTGACAGGCGTTGCGGTCCCTCATGCACACTCAGATAGGTGCCAACCCCATGGCCGACGCCATGGTTGAAATCCTGCCCCGCCAGCCACAGTGGCATTCGTGCGATACATTCGATATCGCGTCCGGCCAGACCAACAGGCCAACGCAGCATCGACATAGCGATCATGCCTTTCAGCACGCGGGTGAAACAAGCGCGTTCTTCGTCCCCGACATTGCCAATCGCGATTGTCCGGGTGATATCGGTTGTCCCGTCCAGATATTGCCCGCCGCTGTCCAGAACCAGCAGATGACCGTCTAGCAGGCGACTGTCGGTTTCCTCGGTGACGCGGTAATGCATGATTGCACCGTTCGGACCGGTCCCGGCGATGGTGTCGAACGAGATATCCTGCAGGGCATTGTCGCGGCGGCGGTTTTCTTCCAACCGAGTGACAACCTGCGTTTCTGTCAGGGTGCCGGGCGCCTGCGTATCCAGCCAGCAGAGCAACTCGACCACGGCGGCGGCGTCACGCAGATGCGCCTGAACGGTTCCGTCTATCTCGGCCGCGTTCTTGCAGGCTTTGGGCAGGGCGCAGGGATCACCCCCGTCAACCATCCGGTCACCCAAGGCGTCGGCGACGATTTGTGGAACGGTCGATGGATCAACCTGCACAACGCCGTCCAGAGCATCGACCGCGTCCAGAAACCCCTGTGGTTCGTGCTGGCGCACATTCCCGGGCAGGGCTTCTGCAAGGTCTTTCAGCTTTTCTGAGGCCATGAATAGATCGACCTGCCCGGTTGCGTGCAGAATAGCAAATCCGTGCGCCACCGGATTGTATGCGATGTCTGACCCCCGGATGTTCAACAGCCACATGATCGAGTCTGGCAGCGTGATGATGGCCGCTGAGCATGAGGCTTGTTGCAGCGTCTTGGCCAACCTGTCGATCTTGCATTCGGCGCTTTCGCCCGCAAATTCGAGTGGGTGCGTCTTGACCGGGTTCATCGGCGCGGCAGGCTGATCCTGCCAGATACGATCGATCAGATTGTCACACTGAACCAGTTCGATACCGCTGCCGTTGAGCTCTTTCCGGGTGCTTGAGATTTGATCAGCTGCATGGAGCCATGGATCAAAGCCCACTCGACCACCATTCGGCAACTGGTCTTTCAACCAGGCGCTCAGGCTGATGTCGGGCCACGGAACCGGCGTAAAGTCCGCCGCCACCTGCTCTTTGACCTGCGTGCGATAGCGCCCGTCGATGAAAACGCCCGCCACATCCGTCAGAGCGACGCAAAAACCCGCAGAACCGGTAAAGCCGGTCAACCATGCCAGACGCTCGTCGCGCGGGGCAACGTATTCACCCTGATGGGCATCTGCGCGTGGGATCAGAAATCCATCCAGCGTCTCGCGCGCCAGTTCCTGTCGCAGCGCGGCAAGGCGCGGAGGTCCTTGTTCCGGGCGCGCGGTAACTTTGAATGACTGGAACATGGCGGCCTCACTTTGATCAGGATGCGCCGAAATCTGGGGGCTGTGGCGCAAAATGTCCAGCGCCGCGGGATGTTATTCTTTTGCCGTCAGAAAGTCCTCAATCGCCCGAATGTAAGTTGCATATGCGGCGTTTCCGGGCAGGGGAATCTGGTTTGCCGTTTCGAGTATCACCAGTGATGCATCGGGAATACCAGCTGCCAGTTTTCGACCCTCGGACAGCGGGTGAACCGTCGTGTTTCGGCCATGCAGAACCAGGGTGGGGCATTTGATCCGGGGCAAAAGATGCAGAGCCGTCATGCTGTTACCGATATCGCGGTATTGCAGTTTTTGCTCACGCGAATAGAGCATTTGCATTTCGGCGACCATGTCGCGAACATCCTCCAATGGTCCGTCCGGGAAATAGCTGAGGGTTGAACCGATCGCGTACCCGCCGCCCGGCGTTTGCCAGCCTTCAGCAATCAGGGTCCGGATCGAATCCGGCAGCTCGGCATCCGATCGGTGGTCGCGCCCTTCGGCCCAGCCACCGGCTATCACCAGTTTGTCGACCTTTTCGGGGTGTCGGGCTGCAAAATGCATGGCGGGAAAGGCACCGCCAAACTCGCCTATGATGGAAAAACGTTCAAAACCTGCGGCCTGAGTGACGGTTAGAATTTCGGTAATTCTCTGATCGAATGCGGCCTGATGATCTTGGTTCGAACTGATGTTGTGGTCTTTGTTATACCGCAACAGTCGAAAACGGTCCGACATATGTGAAAGCCGGGTATGTTCCGACGCCAGACGCCATTCCGCCTCGAGATCGTGGATGACCGAG
This sequence comes from Ruegeria sp. E1, assembly GCF_056534225.1. NCBI lineage: Bacteria > Pseudomonadati > Pseudomonadota > Alphaproteobacteria > Rhodobacterales > Roseobacteraceae > Ruegeria > Ruegeria sp. E1. Next base: position 52,327 of record NZ_JBQFPE010000017.1, read on the forward strand.
CCGATACGGAGAACCGGCTGGCCTTTGCCAGTAAGCGTATAGGGTACAGCCCGTCCGTCAGGGCCATGCGCATACCGCAATTGCTGCGTATGGCCAGTTTCATCTATCGTTGATGGGTTGTCGCGATTCACCTCGGCCGCCAATTGCAACCCGCGCCGAACGATGGTGCGGATGATCCTTTGTGCCTTGCCGTCGTCCCCCACCGCCTTACGAGCGGCTGCAATCCGGGCGCTGATTGTCGAGTCCGAGACGAAACGGCCATTCCAGACCCGCTCAATAATCTCTTCCCGCGCAACCAGTCTGCCGGGATTTTCTACCAACAGCTCCAACAGGTCAAAGACTTGGGGCTCGACCGGCACATGCTCGCCGCCGCGCAACAATACGTGGCGGTCAACGTCCAGAACACATTCTGCAAACTCATAGCGCATGGGCCGAATACACTCCGTTTCGATCAAGGCCACAAGGTTCAATGGCTGTCCCAAGGGTTTCTCGGGCAATTCTCAGGATCATCTTCAAGCGCGCTGGCGGTGCGGTTGCCACATTGATGGCAACAGACAGGAGAACCCGATGATGCCGCCCTTTGACACTGCTTTGCTTCGCCACCCGGCAGATCGGCACAGGCCGACTGAACCAGATAGGCGACATCGACCCCAACCCCTGAAGCACATGCTCCAAGCTCTGACGGAGGTCCTTATGCGTTCCATGCAGAGGGTTTAACTCGCCCGCTTCATCCCCATCACCCGTGCCCGGGCCCGAGGATCGCTGTCGAACAGGGCGGCAAGCTGTTCCGTCATTGCTCCGGCCAGCTGTTCGACATCCGTAATCGTTACCGCACGGTCATAGTATCTGGTCACATCGTGGCCGATACCAATTGCCAACAGTTCAACTGCTTTGCGCTTTTCCACCATCTCGATCACGTCGCGCAGGTGTTTTTCGAGATAATTCGCCGGGTTCACGCTGAGCGTTGAATCATCGACCGGAGCGCCATCGGAAATCACCATCAGAATCTTGCGCGCCTCGCGCCGGGCGAGCATCCGGCGATGCGCCCATTCCAGCGCCTCACCGTCGATGTTTTCCTTCAGCAGCCCTTCTTTCATCATCAGGCCCAGATTGGGACGCGCCCTCCGCCAGGGTGCATCGGCGCCTTTGTAGATGATGTGGCGCAGGTCATTCAGACGCCCGGGTTGCTGTGGTCGGCCATCATTCAGCCACGCCTCACGCGCTTGTCCGCCTTTCCACGCCCGCGTGGTAAAGCCCAGAATCTCGACCTTCACATTGCAGCGCTCCAGCGTGCGCGCCAGAACGTCGGCGCAAATCGCGGCAATGCTGATCGGACGCCCGCGCATCGATCCTGAATTGTCCAGCAACAGCGTCACCACCGTGTCGCGAAACTCGGTGTCCTTCTCGACCTTGAAGCTAAGCGGCGTGGTGGGGTTGGCGACAACCCGTGCCAGACGACCGGCATCCAGAATGCCTTCCTCGCGGTCGAATTCCCAGCTCCGGTTCTGCTGTGCCTGCAACCTGCGTTGCAACTTGTTCGCCAGTCGGCTCACCGCGCCTTTCAGCGGTTCTAGCTGTTGATCCAGATAGGCCCGCAACCGCTCCAACTCAGCCGGTTCCGCCAGATCCTCGGCGGCAATCTCTTCGTCATAGGTATTCAGATAGACCTTATAATCTGGGTCCGCCTCGGACGCGGGCGGTGGGGCAGGTGGCTCCAGCGGAGCCTCCCCTTCGGGCATCTCTGCCTCATCGCCCATCTCGTCCTCGGCCATCTCGTCCATCGAGACCTGGGCCTGAGACTGATCTTGCTGTTCTTCCTGAGTCTGTTCTGGATTGGCGTCTGCGTCTTGTTCGTCCTGATCATCCTGTCCAGTGCTGTCGGGGTCGGGCTGCTCCTCGGCGTCTTCCTCGGCCTGATCTTCCTGCTCGTCGTCCAGCTCATCCGGGTCGTCCCCCAGCTGGTCGCCATAGCCCAGATCCTTGATCATTTGCCGCGCGAACTTGGCAAACTCAGCCTGATCCGCGAGTACGTCATCAAGGTTCTCTAGAACGCCACCGGCCTGTTCCTCGATAAACCCACGCCACAGGTTCATGACGTTTTCCGCCGCCGGGGGCATATCCCGACCCGTCGCCAGATGCCGGATCAGATAGCCGGCCGCCACCGCCAAAGGCGCATCCGCAGGCTGCTTGCATTGATCATAGCCACGCCGGATCGCCTCATGCCCGATCTTGACGTCGATATTCGATGCGGTACCGGGCATATCACGTGCGCCCATCGCCTCGCACCGGGCAACTTCCATGGCCTCATAAAGGTCTCGGGCCATATCGCCCGGAGGAGCATAGCGATTATGTGTCGCGTCGTCATGGTATTTGCGCTGCAGCGCCAACGCATCTGCCGTGCCGCGCGCCAGCAACACCTCTTCCCGCGTCATCCGCCGCGAAACCTGAGGCAGACGCATCGACTCACCCGTCATGCCCGACGGATCAACCGTATAGGTCACGTTCAACTCAGGGTCGTCGGCCATCACTTTGGTGGCCTCGGCCAAGGCCTTCTTGAACGGATCAGCAGGATTGTCGTTCTTCTGCACCATGTTCAAACGCCCTTTGTTGTACAGCAATCCGGTCAGTCAAAGCGAAACCGGATCCCCTTCATCTGGCCCAAAACACCTCTGCCGGAGGCATTGCGCCCGGAAAAGGCGCAGTTCAGCGCCTTAACCCAAGCTCGCAGACGCCGCGCTTTCGGGCAATTCCTCATCAAAACAGCGCTGATAGAACTCGGCGACGGTCTGACGCTCCAGCTCGTCGCACTTATTCAGGAAGGATAGACGGAACGCATAGCCCACATTACGGAAGATCTCAGCATTCTGAGCCCAGTTGATAACGGTCCGGGGGCTCATGACGGTCGAAAGATCACCGTTCATGAAAGCTGTCCGGGTCAGGTCGGCAACAGTGACCATCTGGCTGACGGTCTTGCGGCCCTCGGCAGTGTTGTAGAGCGGAGCCTTGGACAAAACGATCATCGTTTCCGCATCATGGCTGAGGTAGTTCAGCGTCGATACCAGCGACCAGCGGTCCATCTGAGCCTGGTTGATCTGTTGCGTGCCATGGTAGAGCCCGGTCGTGTCGCCTAGGCCAACAGTGTTTGCGGTCGCGAACAAGCGGAAATTCGGGTTCGGCGTGATGATCTCGTTCTGGTCCAGCAGGGTCAGCTTGCCGTCATGTTCCAAAACACGCTGGATCACGAACATCACGTCCGCGCGGCCTGCGTCATATTCGTCGAACACGATGGCAACAGGGTTGCGCAGGGCCCAGGGCAGAATGCCTTCGTGAAATTCGGTCACCTGCTTGCCGTCGCGCAGCTTGATCGCGTCCTTGCCGATCAGGTCGATCCGGCTGATATGGCTGTCCAGATTGACCCGCACCGCAGGCCAGTTCAGACGCGCGGCAACCTGTTCGATATGGGTCGACTTACCCGTACCGTGATAGCCCTGGATCATCACACGTCGGTTATGCGTAAAGCCCGCTAGAATCGCGAGCGTGGTTTCAGGGTCGAACTTGTAGGTCGGGTCGATCACGGGCACACGGTCGCTGCGCTCGGCAAAGCCCTTGACCGCCATATCGCTGTCAATGCCGAAAACTTCGCGGACAGAAATCTCTTCGGTGGGTTTCGCGTTGATGTCGATCGATCCGTCAGCCATGCGCCTTGTCCTTATCCTTTGGCCCGCTCACCGGGTTTGAACCTCGTGTGTGGTGCAACATATTGCGGCTAAGGGCAAGGGAAAGAGGTTCATCTAAATAGCTGGTGCGAGAATTCCCAATATTGCGCGATTAGCCATTGCCCGGCGCTTCAAACCTTAACCTGATCTTAAACGGTTGCGGCTGAACGGCGCGCAGCACCTGAAAGACGCGGATTTCCAAATGGCCAGGCAAATCGCCAATGAACATACGGTCACTGCGTGCGTCGTAATATCCTGGAACTGTGACCGCTACATTCCGGCCACTGGCCACTTCGATGCTCATATTCTGGCCTTGCGGGACAAAAACGTCGTAACAGACATAGCCTTCGGCTGGTGCGTCTCCGGGAATGTCGCCAATCACGAAATTGCTGTCCAGCGTCAGTGTCAGGCATTCACTCGCGACTGCGCCGACGGGCACAAGGTCCAAAAGCGCAGATAGAAAAACTACGCCAAGTCGTCGGCGGAATGTCCTGCACGAGTACAGCAGAGACGAGCACCTATCCTGAGTCAGAAATCTGAGCTTGAACATAACGGTTCAGCCTAACCAGACTGGCAGCAAAATTCAAATATGCGGCGCTCGTGCGGGAACTGCCAATGGTCCGCAGCATGCATCGCCTTTTGCCGAGCGCTACTTAAAACTCCGGCTGTCCTTGATCTGATCCCAGGCCCAGACGACTTCTTGCAGTTGCTCTTCCTGCGACCGGTCGCCGCCGTTCATGTCCGGGTGCAGCACCTTGATCAGCTTCTTGTAGGCCTTGCGAATCTCGGCCTTGGACCAGCTGTCCTGCGCTTCGAGGATTTCGATCGCACGGCGTTCAGTTGGGGGCAGGCGGCGGCCGCCGGAATTGGCGCGACCGGGGTTCTTGGTGGCGTTTTCGCCCAGCACCTGATGCGGGTCCTCGATGCCAAGGCGGGCCCAGGCACGTGCCTCGGGGTCGCCCATAGGTTTGGTTTCACGCTCCCAAACCTTGTCCTTGGATCGCTGCGCGTTCAGTTCGGCCTCGGTGGTGCCGTCAAAGAAATTCCATTTCTGGTTATATTCGCGCACGTGCTGCTGGCAGAACCAGAAGAAATCATCCAGCACGTCAGGGGCTTTGGGGGCACGGAATTTGCCCGCTTCTTCGCACCCTTCATGGTCACAGATTCGGGTCGAGGTCTCGGACGCGCCCGACATGCCCCGGCGCCCGCGCGGTTTCTTTTTCTTTGCGCTGGATACGGACATATCGAATCCAAACGGGTCTGATTTTACCATCGGCCTGCTCCTGCGAACGCGTCTTTTCGACTCGGAGGCAGCAGTTTAACGTAAGGGCCTGAGAGTAGAAGAGGGAAGCGGCAAAAAATTTGCCGCAGGGCAAAAAAAATGACCATGAGCAATGAAATCCGGACCCGTCTGCAGGCGGAATTTGACCCGCGTGAGTTGGAGGTAATCGACGACAGCGAAAGCCATCGCGGACATGCGGGGTTTCGCGAAGGCGGAGAGAGCCATTTCAACGTGCGGATCAGATCGGCAGCGTTTGAAGGCCAGTCGCGTATAGCGCGTCATCGGGCGGTTCATGCCGCACTTGGCGATGTGGTTCCGCGCATTCACGCGCTGGCGCTGGACATTGACGTTTAGGGAAACGGTATCAGCCGGTATCTTTGAACATATACGTCGTGGGCTCTAGCCGGCCGTTAAAAGGATTCCGGCAGTAATTCGGAATCTCTCCGGCGATTTCAAATCCCAGGCTCTGGTAAAGCAGGCGCGAGGGGTCCGAACTGCGCGTGTCGAGCACCAGAAGGGTTTTTCCCCGTTCAGACGCGCGGTTCAGCAGCGCGTGCATCAGTGCGCGGCCAAGGCCGCGGCGTCGGGCATCGCGGTGTACCAGCAGTTTTGCAACATCCGCCCGATGCGGTTGGTTGGGCATCTGCGCAGGGATCAATTGGACAGTTCCCAGAATGCGCCCGCCATCATAGGCCGCGAACAGATCCAGTGCCCCTGTGCGCAGTGCCGGGCGGACCTTGTCTTGCCAATAGCTGCGCGCGTGATCGGATGAATAGGGCAGCACAAAGCCGATGCTTGCCCCGGTGTGGACGCATCCGTGCAGGATGTCGGTCAGGTCATCCAGCGCATGTTCGAAAGTCTGATCGGTCAGGCGTGTGATCATATAAGCACCAGCATATATCTTGCGCCACGCGTTTTTGAGGTTTCGAAGCGCGTCGGGCCGGACAGGTGATAGCGCAGGCAATCCCCACCGCTCAGGGTATGGGCGGTGCCGTCCACTGTCAGCGTCAGCGACCCGTCCAGCATGATCAGGTGATGTTCCTGCCCCGCTTTGGGGGGCGTTTCGTATGAGATCACCGCGCTGGGCGGCAGATGTCCTTCCAGCACCTCTCCGCTTAGACCCGGTGCGGGGGGTGAAACCGACCTGCGCGTGAACCCGGTTTCAGGATCGCGCCATTCGGGCTGTCGCTCGAAAGGTACGCGCGGGGCAAAGCTGTCTTCGACCATCATCAGCAACCGGGATGTCGGAAGCCCAAATGCAGCACATAAACGCCCAAGGTTTTCCGCAGTCGGGCTGACCTCGCCCTTCTCCATGCGCGACAGCGTGGCCCGGCTGATGCCACTGTTGCCTGCAAGCTGATCCAGAGACCAACCGCGGGATTTGCGCAGCTCACTTAGCCGCGAAGCAAGGCGGGTTGAGAAGTCATCAAGCATAGATCATATATGAGAATCATTACCGATAATGGGAAATTATGCATAAAATAAGTGCCATACAACAAAAAAAGGCGCAGAAAACTCTGCGCCTTTTACATGGTCCGATGCAAGCGGGACTATTTCCAGCCAACCTCGTTAAAGATTTTCTGAGCTTCAGGAAGGTTCGAGGCAACCTCTGACAGATTCACATCGTCGGCCTTGAACTCACCCAGCTGTTTGACCGAATCCGCAAGTTCGACACCGGATACTGCCGGGAATTCGTCATTGCCTGCGGAAAAATATTCCTGCGCGCTGTCGCTTGCGAGATATTCCAGAAACAGGATGGCGTTTTCCTTGTTCGGCGCATTTGCGGCCACGCCCGCGCCTGACAGGTTCATATGTGCGCCATAGCTGTCCTGGTTTGGAAACACGAAACCTACCTTGTCACGCTCGTCCGACAGCCCCTTGACGTCTTTGCGGATCGCGCGGGCAAAGTAGTACGTGTTCGAGACGGCAATGTCGCACTCGCCCGAGACGATGCCGCGCAGCTGGTCGGTGTCGCCGCCCTGCGGTTCGCGCGCCATGTTTGCAACGATGCCTTCAGCCCAGGCTTTGGCAGCATCGCGCCCCTCGTGTGTGATGATCGCGGCCAGCAGAGTCTGGTTATAGGTGTTACTAGACGACCGGATGCAGACCATTCCCTTGTATTCGGGGTTGGCCAGATCGGTATAGGTGGCGGGCGGGTTGGCAACAGATTCCTTGTCGAAGAAAATGATGCGCCCGCGCTGTGAGAAGCCGAACCACTGGTTGTCATTGTCCTGAAGGTTGGACGGAATGCGGTCTTCCAGAACGTCGCTTTCGATCGGTTGCAGGATACCTGCGTTCTTGGCGCGGGCCAGACGCGATGTATCGACGGTCAGCAGAATATCAGCTGGCGAGTTCGCGCCTTCTGCCTCCATACGTGCGATCAACTCGTCCGCCTTGCCCTCGATGCGGTTGATGGTGATGCCTGTTGCCTTTTCGAAATCCCCATACAGATTTTCGTCGGTGTCGTAGTGGCGTGAAGAGTAAAGGTTCAGTTCACCTTCGGCGGCGGCCGATGTGGCGATCAGCGCCGAAAGGAAGGTGGCAATGCAGGTCGTGGACTTCAGCATGAATTTTTCCAGTGTTGTGTTAAGCCCAAAAGGCTATTCCTGATAATTTTACTCAATTAACGAAATCGAAGCGCAATGCAAGAGAAACCGGCCTGAAAAAATCATATTCTGCGTTCCGCGGGTAAACCGGCCTCGGTTTTGCAGGTTGCTCTTGCCTGATATTGGTTCGACGTGACAAAACGCATAAGTTAAAGACGCGCCCTGCGGCACCGGGTGTTGGTCGTGAACGTTTTGGGTTTTGGGGAATGCACGATGGCAGAAACGCTGGCCGAAAAACTTGAAAAGTCCAACCTTGGGCATTGGATGGCCCGTTTTGAAGGGTTCATGGTGTTTGTCGGCGTAGTGGGGCCCTTTGCCACGCTGCCGCAACTTGTGAAGCTGTATTTCACGCATTCTCATCACGCGAGTGGTCAGTCGCTGCTGTCTTGGTCGCTTTATGCGCTGCTTTCGCTGCTTTGGTTCACCTACGGGCTGGTTGTGGGAAAGCTACCGATTTATGTGGGCAACGGGATTTCGATGGTGCTCAATCTGTTGATGGTTGCCGGGATATTGATCCATGCGGGGATGACGTACTGACGCTTGGGCGGTGCCATAAAAAAACCGCGCCCGAAGGCGCGGTTTTTTAAGTCAGCTATTTGTCGTTCTCAGCCCTGGCGAGCTTTGAACTTGCGCTGCGTCTTGTTGATCACGTAGACGCGGCCTTTGCGACGCACAACGCGGCAATCACGGTGCCGGTTCTTGAGCGAGCGGAGCGAGTTCTTGACCTTCATGGGTCTGTCTCCTGTTTGCGGCGCCTTCATCAAGGACGTGGCCAGCGCCTGGGTTACTCGGGTGTTCCGGTAACCCGGAACAGTGAAATCATGGTGGGCGGTACAAGGATCGAACTTGTGACCCCTTCGATGTCAACGAAGTGCTCTACCGCTGAGCTAACCGCCCACTTACCTTTGCGTGCCCAGCCCCATAACGAAATGGGGCGCGGAACCCCGCGCCGGTAGCGGGCTCTATAAAAGGAGTCGTTAGGGGGATCAAGGGGTTTGGAAGAACTATTTTCCGGTCTATGTTGAACCCGAACAAGGAGCAAACATGCCGACCGCCGCCTATGATCTGGAAATGCCCGAAAACCGCACCTCGTGCGTGATTTTTGCGTCGCCGCATAGCGGTCGGGACTATCCGGATGCGTTTCTGAGGCGCACGGTTCTGAACCGCAATGTGATTCGCTCTTCTGAGGACGCATTTGTGGATCAACTGTTTCGCAGTGCGGCCCCAAATGGTGCGCCATTTCTGAAAGCCGCGATGCCGCGGGCCTATCTGGACCTGAACCGCAGTGCTGACGAACTTGACCCGGCGCTTATTCTGGGTGCACGCAGGCAGGGACACAATCCGCGTGTTGCCTCAGGCCTTGGCGTGATCCCCCGCGTGGTGGCCAACGGGCGCTCAATCTATCACGGCAAACTGACCATGGATGACGCGCGGCTGCGGATCGATACATATTGGCGTCCCTATCACATGCGCCTGAAGTCGCTGCTGGCCGAATCGCACGAGAAATTCGGGCAGGCGATTCTGATCGATTGTCATTCGATGCCGCATGAGGCAGTTGCGATGGCCAGCACTGCAAAATCCAGGCGCCCTGATGTTGTGCTGGGCGATCGGTTCGGGGCCTCAGCCTCGGGGGTGATCGTGGATCAGATTGAGGCCGCCTTTGCCTCGGCCGGTTTGAACGTGGCGCGAAACACCCCGTTTGCGGGCGCTTATGTCACCCAGACCTACGGTCGTCCGGGCCGGTATCAGCATGCGGTCCAGATCGAAATCGACCGCTCGCTGTATATGAATGAAGAACGGATCGAGCCGAACGAGAATTTCGAAGCTTTCCGCGCGCTTCTGGATCGAGTTGTTGCGGACATCGCCGAAATCGGCGCGCAACCTACTCGGTTGGCAGCCGAGTAACACCCTACCGCAACGCGCGGCCCTTTAAGATCGCGTCACGACCGAACCGCTTTCGGATTGCATCGGTTGCTTTTTCGGCCTGCGACCGGCGCGCGGCGTCGGGGTCCAGTAGGTCGCCCGAAATATCTGCCTGATCTTCGGAACACAAATCCGATAATCCACATCCCAGCAATCGATAGGGGCCTTGATCGCCAACCTGATCAAACAACCCACGCGCCGTGCGATAGATGCGGTCAGCGATCTGCGTTGGATCCCGCAGCGATACCCGGCGCGTAATGATTTTGTGGTTTGCCCGTTTCAGCTTTAGCGTCACAACCCGCCCGGCCAACCCTTTGGCCTTGGCACGATCAGCGACTTTTTCAGACATGCGCCAAATATGCCCGTCCAGAATATCTGTGCTGACGGTATCTTCGAAAAATGTCGTTTCGTTGCTGATGGATTTCATTGGCTCGTGCGCCGAGACGCGTCGTTTGTCCTGCCCGCGCGCCAGATGCCAGAGGCGATAACCCATCGACCCGAAACGCGCCGTCAGCGCCTCTTGATCCCAGCGCAACAGGTCGGAAAACGTGCGAATACCCGCACGATCCAGCGAATCCTGTGCTGCGGGACCAATCCCCCAGATCAGACGCACTGGTTTGTCGTGCAAAAACGCTGACGTTTCGGCCTGACCGATCACTGAAAATCCACGCGGTTTGTCGAGGTCTGAGGCCACCTTGGCCAAAAACTTGTTGTGACTTAGTCCGATCGACCCGGTCAGACCCAACTCATCCTTCATACGTTTGATCAGCCGTGCGAGCATTACCGCAGGCGGTGCGCCATGCAGGCGTTCGGTACCGGACATGTCCATGAACGCCTCGTCCAGAGACAGCGGTTCCACAACCGGCGTCAACTCGTCCATCATCGCGCGAATTGATCGTGATACGTCCGCGTAAACGGACATGCGGGGTTTGATCACCACTGCATCCGGGCATAGCGCCAGCGCTTTGAACATCGGCATCGCCGAGCGCACACCGCGAATACGCGCAACATAACATGCAGTCGAAACCACTCCGCGCTTGCCGCCGCCGATGATCACAGGTTTGTCGGCCAAATCTGGATTGTCGCGCTTTTCAACCGAGGCATAGAAGGCATCGCAATCCATATGTGCGATGGTCAAGCTGAACAATTCAGGATGGGATTTCACACGTGGGCTGCCACAGGATGGGCAGCGTCTTTCATCCGTCAAACTGGTCAGGCAATCACGACAAAGACCGGGCATCCACATCCTCCGCGTCACGCGGTCAATTTGGTCTTTTCTTATAACAGCCTTCCAAGGTGTTCAAAGACCTGACTTGAGATGGATTTGATCCGAAAAGAAGACCCCCCGCAAGAGGGCGGGGGGAGGTAACGGGCCTCAGGAAGACATGGCCCGTTGGGGAGTATTCCGGGCCCAGAATCGCGTAAAATCAGTAATTTCGATAGAAACAACCGTCGCTTCGCAAAACTCATTGTTTGCATGTGTGATTTCAGGCACAGGGACAAATTGGCGCGGGAAGGACAAAAATTGACGCAAGGTCAACTGCTTGCTGCGCGAAGCTGTGCCGTTTTAGGATCGCTTCGGGGATTTCTGACATCGGTGCCAAAGAAATTAACACCACAAGAATTCTGAGATCAGGCCCGATTGGGAGTCTTCGCCTGAGGCGAAGAAAGCTCCTCCAGAATCGCCTGTGCAGCGGCGCTGGGGTCTTTGGCCTGATAGATCGGACGGCCAACCACAACGTGATCCGCGCCATTGGCAATGGCGTTGGCGGGCGTCGCGACGCGTTTCTGGTCACCAAGCTCGGCCCCCGCGGGCCGGACGCCGGGCGTCACGATCAGACGGCCTTGCGCCTGCGGCAAGGCGCGGATCAATGCGGCCTCTTGCGGACTGGCAATAACGCCGTCCGCACCCGCCTCGAGCGCGCGCGCGGCGCGTTCAACCACCAACTCTTGCACTTCACCTTCTTTCAGCAGGCTCGCATCCAGATCGTCGCGATTCAGTGAGGTCAGGATTGTGACGGCCAATATCTTCAAGTCCTTGCCCGACGCACCTTCTTTTGCAGCCCGAACCACGTGCGGGTCACCATGCACGGTCAGAAAATCCAGATCGAATTGCGCCAATCCGCGCACCGCATTTTCCACGGTGTTGCCGATGTCAAACAGTTTCATGTCCAGAAAGATACGCTTGCCATGATCTTGTTTCAGCTCATTGGCCAGCGCAAGTCCTCCGCCCGTCAGCATTCCCAACCCGATCTTATAGAACGAGACGGCCTCTCCCAGTCTCTCGGCCATGGCCAGCCCCTGTAGGGCGTTCGGAACGTCAAGGGCTACGATCAGGCGATCATCGGACATGTGGAAGGCTCCTGTTTTTTTGGCAAACGTCTGCGTCCTAACGGGTTCGGGGCGCGCTGTCTATGCATGACGCGTGTGCCTTGTGCTAATGTCGTGGCATTCTTTGAAAGGGACAGTAATGAGAAAGATATTTGCATGTTGCCTCGCCCTGACCGCCTGTCAGGAAACGCCCTCCGAGACAGCGGTTCCCCCGGTTATCGCCCCAAATGACGATCTGCGGTTTGTGGGCGGCTATCGATCTACCGATGACGATTGCCAACTGACCGGAGAAACGGCGTTTACCATCGATTTTCTGGATGATGCCGCTGATCTGGTTTCCTGCCCCACGGGCGGCGGTGCGGCGCAGTCATTGCTGGATATGTACGGCGCGCGAGAACTTGCAGAAACAGGCGGTTACACGGTCTACACAGTTCCCCGCAGATAGTCGTGGATTATGCTGCCGACCCTCTTGAATAGGGGGCAATATTACCCAAATTGAATGTGAGGCCCAATCTGACATGCGCTGCCAAGCGGGCATGTCTCACTAGGGCGCTTAAGAAAAGGAGAATGCTATGGACTTGAACAAGTTCACCGAGCGGGCACGGGGTTTCGTGCAGGCAGCGCAGACCATTGCGCTGCGCGAGGGGCACCAGAGGCTGGAGCCTACACATATACTTAAGGCATTGATGGATGACGATCAGGGGCTGGCAAGCAATCTGATCACACGCGCAGGTGGCGCGCCGAACCGTGTGGTCGAGGCGCTGGATGCCGCGATGGGGAAAATCCCCAAGGTCAGCGGCGATGCGGGCCAGATCTACATGGATGGCCAGACAGCCAAGGTTTTTGCCGAGGCCGAGAAAATTGCTACCAAGGCAGGTGACAGCTTTGTGCCGGTTGAACGGGTGCTGATGGCGCTGTGCATGGTGAAATCCAAAGCCAAAGACGCTTTGGAGGCCGGTGCCGTATCAGCCCAGAAACTGAACGAGGCGATCAACGATATCCGCAAGGGTCGCACCGCTGACACGGCTTCGGCGGAAGAGGGGTATGACGCCCTCAAGAAGTATGCGCGCGATCTGACCGAGGCTGCGGCTGAGGGCAAGATCGACCCGATCATCGGGCGGGATGAGGAAATCCGCCGCTCGATGCAGGTTCTGTCGCGCCGGACTAAAAATAACCCGGTTTTGATCGGGGAACCCGGCGTTGGTAAGACCGCGATTGCCGAGGGCATGGCCCTGCGCATCATCAACGGTGACGTGCCAGAATCGCTGAAAGACAAAAAGCTGCTGGCGCTGGATATGGGTGCTTTGATCGCGGGTGCGAAATACCGCGGTGAGTTTGAAGAACGCCTCAAGGCCGTTCTGACCGAGGTTACCGAGGCCGCCGGTGAGATCATCCTGTTTATCGACGAGATGCACACGCTGGTGGGTGCCGGTAAGTCCGATGGTGCGATGGATGCCGCCAACCTGATCAAGCCTGCGCTTGCTCGGGGTGAGTTGCATTGTATTGGCGCGACCACGCTGGATGAGTATCGCAAATACGTCGAAAAAGACGCAGCTCTTGCGCGCCGGTTCCAGCCTGTTGTCGTGGCCGAGCCAACGGTCGAGGACACGATCAGCATCCTGCGCGGCATCAAGGAAAAGTACGAGTTGCACCACGGCGTGCGGATTTCGGACTCGGCGTTGGTGTCGGCGGCGACGCTGTCGCACCGCTATATCACCGACCGGTTCCTGCCTGACAAAGCCATCGACCTAGTCGATGAGGCGGCGTCGCGTTTGCGGATGGAGGTGGATTCCAAGCCCGAAGAACTCGATCAGCTGGATCGCCAGATCCTGCAGATGCAGATCGAGGAAGAGGCGCTGAAGCTTGAGGATGACGCGGCATCGAAAGATCGTCTGGACACCTTGCAAAAGGATCTGGCCGATCTGCAGGAGCAATCCGCTGAGATGACCGCTCAATGGCAGGCCGAACGCGACAAACTCGCGGGTGCACGAGATCTGAAAGAACAGCTCGACAAAGCCCGCGCCGATTTGGAGATCGCCAAACGCGAAGGCAATCTGGCCAAGGCAGGTGAGCTGTCCTACGGCGTCATCCCCGAGCTTGAAAAAAAGCTGACCGAGGCCGAAAACGCCGAAAGCAACGCCATGATGGCCGAGGAAACGGTGCGCCCGGAACAGATCGCCAGCGTTGTTGAGCGTTGGACGGGTATCCCGACCTCGAAGATGCTGGAAGGCGAGCGCGAGAAGTTGCTGCGGATGGAAGACGACCTGCATTCCCGCGTGATCGGTCAGGATGCAGCGGTGACCGCTGTTGCCAACGCCGTGCGCCGTGCGCGTGCGGGCCTGAACGATGAGAACCGGCCTCTGGGCTCGTTCCTGTTCCTCGGCCCGACCGGCGTGGGTAAGACCGAACTGACCAAGGCCGTGGCGAATTTTCTGTTCGACGACGACAACGCGATGGTGCGTATCGACATGTCCGAGTTCATGGAGAAACACGCGGTCGCCCGTCTGATCGGTGCCCCTCCGGGCTATGTCGGTTATGACGAGGGCGGTGTGCTGACCGAAGCCGTGCGGCGCAGGCCCTATCAGGTTGTGCTGTTCGATGAAGTCGAAAAGGCGCACCCGGATGTGTTCAACGTGCTGTTGCAGGTTCTCGACGATGGCGTTCTGACCGATGGTCAGGGCCGTACCGTGGACTTCAAGCAGACGCTGATTATCCTGACGTCGAACCTTGGGTCGCAGGCGCTCAGCCAATTGCCCGAAGGCGCGGACAGCGCGCAGGCGCGGCGCGATGTGATGGATGCGGTCCGGGCGCATTTCCGGCCCGAATTCCTGAACCGTCTGGACGAGACCATCATCTTTGACCGTCTCAAGCGGGCCGATATGGATGGTATCGTCGATATCCAGATGGCGCGTCTGCAGAAGCGTCTAGCCGCCCGCAAGATCGAGCTGGCTTTGGATGATGGTGCCAAGGAGTGGCTGGCCAACGAAGGCTATGACCCGGTCTTTGGGGCCCGTCCGCTGAAGCGCGTGATCCAGCGTGCCTTGCAGAACCCGCTGGCCGAGGCCTTGCTGGCCGGAGAAATCAAGGACGGCGAAACTGTTCCTGTGACCGCCGGGGCTGATGGCTTGATCATCGGCGACAGGTTGGGCACATCAGACCGCCCACGGCCTGATGATGCGGTTGTGCACTGATCGCAATGTGAGAGAATGGGAAAGGCTCGCCCCGACGGCGGGCCTTTCAATTTGACCGCGGCAAGCCTTTGTTTAGAACATCGGCAATTAGCTGTACCTGCTTTTTGGCCTCATCCAGCGAAAACCGTGCGGTGAACCGCAGCTTGACGATGCAGTTGTCGACAACCCCCAACGCAAGCAATTCGGAAAACCCGTCCGAGGATATGGCCTCGGCCCGTAGCGGCAGTAATTGCGATGCATCGGATATTCGGTAGGCGTTGAACTCATCCAGTTCCGCGTCTCTGCGGTCGGCAAGGATTGCAATGTCCCGCGCGGATTGCTTGAAACTCTCCAGCGCGAGATCAGGTGAAATGATCTCATGTTGATTGTCATAGAAGAAGAGCGTCAGCTTGGATGAAGAATCCGCAAAGCTTCTTGAATAGCCGTATCCGGGGTGTTCTTCTTCGAACTCCGAGGACGCGACCTGGTTCAAACCGCTCAGCACCTGTGGCGCGGTTTTGTGCAGGTGTTGGCACGACATCAGATCAGCCATGGCAGGCGAAGCTATCAGCGCGCATGTAAATGTCAGCCCTCTGAGTATCACCGCTTGGTTCCTGTCAGTTGTGGTCAAACGCCGGTGGCTTGCCTGCTTTTGCGCAAAGCCCGCAAGTCGTCTGAAGACAGTTTGGGGCCCGACTTGGCAATGGGTGGCGCGGTCGGCTGCGGCCGGGGCCGGTTGGGCATGGGCGTTTGGTCCGGTCCATCCATCAATTTGAGATAGCCCAAAACGCCTCCGGCGCATTGCAGACTATATGCCCAGATCCCGATCAACGTATAGATGGCAAACAGGACAAGCGGCGACCAGAGGAACCGGATGGGCGCGCGACCGTATACCATGTTGCTGAGCGCTTGCATATCCGCCTGCAGGGCCATGGCATAGCCCGACATAAGGATCAGCGCGATCAATATGCCATGCAGTATGACCATTCCCACATAACTGAGGACGGTCAGCGCGAAGAGCGGACCAAAAGAAGCCCTGAAATGCCGGAATGGCGTATAGGTCAGGCCATCGGGGTCGTGCCCGATCGACGCGGATGTGATGGGCACAAGCAGGCTGGCCCTGATCGAGCATATGGACAGGAACACGGCCACAAGGGCTGCAAACCCCGGCAGCGCCAGCGATGGATCCAGATATTGGCCCATCAGATCGGTGGCTTCATTCAAAATCGAAATATCCGGCGACGTGACCAGCAGAGAAAGGGCGATCATAAGGCCCATGATCAGGGTCATGCTGACCCCCTCGACCGCGCCATAGACCATCGCAGGGACAACCAGTCCCCAGATTTTAATGCTGGGCCGGATCTCTTTGGCCTGAAGCCCCAACCGCGTCCCGATCAGGGTCGGAATGACAGTCGAGGACGCCATGATCAGAAATATCGCGATGAAGGATAGCGCCGGGATCAGAAGCCCGACCAGAAACCCCAGCAGAGTTCCGACAAGGGCATAGATCGTCAGGCCGATCAACATGACTGGCGTGACCATGGCGAGACGCCAGAATATGGAGAAAGACAAAGGAAAGGCTTGCGCAAATAGCAATGGACTGTCTCTGCTTGATCGTTCGACGTGACTAAGGGTGACAAAGTGCTCTATTTCGTCCCGTTGTTTCCAAAGATGTTGGCAAAAGCAGAGCGGTAATGTGTCAATTTGGGATCGAAATGCAGCAATCGCCGCAACAAGGGCTTTCCCACGGCTTTCGTTACAATCTCGTCTCTCAATCGTTACGCATGTTGCCTTTGCCCTGTGCTAAGAGCGGATTACCTCATGTCTGGGGTGGACTGATAACGGAGACCCAAATGGCGCATCGCTGGACCAACACTTTGACACATGCCGACGTCACCCCAAGGGCGGCGTTCCTGAACCGGCGCCAGTTGATGGCCGGGATGGCGGGTGTCGGGCTGATCGGGTTGGCAAAACCGGGCAGGGCGCAGGAACTGCCAGAGCCGAATACCTGGGAAGAGATTACCTCGTACAACAACTATTACGAGTTTGGTACTCGCAAGGATGATCCCGCAAAATACGCCGGCGCTCTGACAACCGAACCTTGGAGCATCAAGATAGACGGTCTGGTCGATCGCCCCGGAGAGTATGATTTCAAGGACGTGATGTCCGAAATGACGGTCGAAGAGCGCATCTATCGTTTTCGTTGTGTCGAGGCATGGTCGATGGTGATCCCCTGGAACGGGTTCGAACTGGCCGATCTGCTGAATATGGCCGGTGTACAAGAGGGGGCCAAATACGTCGCCTTCGAAACTGCGCTGATCCCGGATGAGATGCCAGGTGTACAATTCCCGATTCTGGAATGGCCCTATCGCGAAGGCCTGCGCCTGGATGAGGCGATGCATCCTCTGACTATCATGGCGACAGGCATCTATGATCGTCCGATACCAAACCAGAACGGCGCGCCCCTGCGGCTTGTGGTGCCGTGGAAATATGGTTTCAAATCGATCAAGTCCATCGTCCGCATCACCCTGACCGAGGACGAACCGCCGACCAGCTGGAACATGTCCAACCCGCGGGAATACGGGTTCTACAGCAATGTGAATCCAACCGTGGATCACCCTCGCTGGTCGCAGGCGTCCGAGCGGGTGATCGGCGGTGGCCTGTTTGCCAAGCGTGTACCGACCCTGATGTTCAATGGGTACGAAGACGAGGTCGCAGGCCTTTACGAAGGCATGGATCTGGCACAAAACTACTAACGTCATGCAGGTCGTGAACCGGATATTGCATCAAGTACCGGTCTGGGCGGTTTATCTGCTGGGGGTCCTTCCGGCCCCTTGGTTGTTTTACCTTGGCCTGACCGGAGGGCTGGGTGTTGAACCTATCGAGGCGCTTGAACACAGATATGGAGAGCTTGCCCTTCAACTATTGATCGTGAGCCTCGCGATCACCCCGTTGCGCAGGTATGCCCGGTTGAATCTGATGAAGTTCCGCCGCGCATTTGGCGTTCTGGTTTTTGTATACGTCAGCCTGCATCTGTTGGTTTGGTTGGTTCTCGACGTTCAGTCTCCCACCCAGATCTGGGCGGACATCCTGAAACGTCCCTATATCACGGTCGGGATGGCGGGCTTTTTGTTGCTTGTGCCACTGGCCGCAACTTCAAATAATTGGTCCGTGCGCAGGCTGGGTTCGCGCTGGCGCAAGTTACACCGGCTTGTCTATCTGGCAGCGGTGCTCGGTGGATTGCACTATGTCATGTTGGCGAAGGGGTTCCAGATTGAACCATTGGCCTATCTGATCACCATTCTGACGCTGCTGGCTCTGCGCCTTCCGATTCCGGGTCTGATTGGCCGATTTCAGCGGGTCGACTCTGTGTGAACCGCAGATGAGTCGGTGAGGAAGTCGGCAAACGGGGATCTTTTCTGGAAATCTCGCGCCGGGATCGGGTTTTTTGAGGCGTTAACCCGATCTAATGCGTTGTTAATAAATAATAATAAACTTCTTTAGGTCTTTTTTCGCCTTTCCCTTCATTTTCTGCTTGCGGGAATTGTTTGTATTACTTAGAACGCCCTTCACCGGCGCAGCTGCGGTTGTGATTGGGACGCTGGGAATGGCG
>NZ_JBQFPE010000018.1:0-60420 GCF_056534225.1 Ruegeria sp. E1
CAAATCCGCCGCATAATCAATCCAACCAGATGCGCCAGATCCTCTCTTAGCTCAGGCCGACATCTGTCCCAAAATCCCTGACGACGGACAGTGGATGCTCGCGCCAACGGCCAAGATCATCGATTTCGACTCGAATCAGTTTGCCCGATGGGTCGAAACGATGGCGCTCAGCAGGGTCCAAAAGCGATTGTTTGGCGTCCAGTTGGAAACCGGTTCACCTCC
The DNA here is from genome assembly GCF_056534225.1 of Ruegeria sp. E1. NCBI lineage: Bacteria > Pseudomonadati > Pseudomonadota > Alphaproteobacteria > Rhodobacterales > Roseobacteraceae > Ruegeria > Ruegeria sp. E1. Next base: position 223 of record NZ_JBQFPE010000018.1, read on the forward strand.
ATGCTCCGTCCGTCCGCCAGTGCACCACTGACGTTTACCCGGAGGTCGATAGTAGCCAGAGTCCTGCATGATCTCGGACATATCGTCACCAATGATGGCTTCAATCCGGGTGGCAACGCTTGTCGGTACTTTGTACGCGCCACGTCCTTTGTCGGCGTCTTGTGCAAGGGTGTTCGCCCGGATCAGGCGCGCACATTCGCGCCGAAGCTTTGTACGTTCGACATAGTTCATTTTCAGTTTCTCATTTGCGTGGGTTGCATTAGGTGCCCCCGGCATCCCGATAATGCCGGGGGCGGCGTAGTGCGGCAGTAGGAGCAGCTACCGCACCTCGGGGAATTCGGCTTCTAGCTGGGCGCTAATGGCCCGTTCGATAGTGCCAACGTTTTCACGGAATTCTCCGTAGGAGTCATGGGCAAGCCTATGTGCATTCCAAAGACTCAACCGCCTATAGAAGCGAGCGCTGGCCCTACGCAGTGCGCTGTCGGGCGGCAAGGATCGTTTCGATTTCTGCTTGCAACCTACGTTCTTCATCAAGCTTATCCTTCTTTGACATGTTCAACCTTATCGCCTCAGCCTGCCGCCATTTTTCGTCGCGAAGAAGTTTTCGCTCTTCCTGTTCGGCTGTGAGTTTTGGAGGAATCGGTCCACCGGCGAAAAGGGAATGTTCAGCAGGAATCATCGACCACGCCTCGTTTTCAACGCGCGTGCCTGTTCGCGGTCCGCAGCAGCATGCAGGCGTCGTGTTCGCCGCTCTGCTTCGGACATAGTGCAGGTTGGCTGTTCGGGCGTGACTTCCGGTCGCGGCGTTTCTGCGATAGTCGTTTCTTTCGGCGTCGGCTCCTGATCGTCCTGCCAGATGCCCCGTTTAGTCAATTCAGCGACAACCCCTTGGTCGATTGGGGCTTCTGGAAACCGGCTCAGAACTTCTACAAATTGGCGATCAGATATTGCTACGCCGCGAAGCATGATCGCTTCCCACCCATGATCGACTGCCGTGAACTGTGTCCACGGGTTGCCGCCGAATTGATCGATTTCGATACAGAGTTTATTGAGGTCGGTCATTTAATCAGCCCCCACTCGCGCCCCTTTGCAATGCGCTCACTGGGTGACAACGTAAGCAGCCTGCGCAGCAATGTAGCCTCGTCCGCCACACTGGTAGGTTCTGCCGCTGGTGCTGCACCAGTCATTCCCAGTTCGCGTGCGCGGGTCATCTTTTCCGAGGGGGAGAGTCGGCTCAACTCGGCAAGCGCATCTTCTTCACCGGCTTCAAGACTGGCGCGAAGTTCGTTCTTACGGACTTGTTCCTGCACAGCCTTAAGCTGCTTGATCTCATCCAAATAGTTGGCGGAAAGCCCCCCATCTGTGAGAACTGCCAATCGCGCCGAAGGTATTGCAACGACGTCTTCGCGGGACAGTTCAACGCCCAGCAGTTTGGCGGCGTCTCCCATGATCTTGTCTGACACAACGTCCCATCTGGCTTTCAATTTGTCGTCTGCGGCCACAATGGCCCTGAACTGTTCACCGTTATCCATCTTTATGCGGCATCCTTCTCTTCAAAGTTCATATTTTCGTAGCGGGCATTGGTGATTGCGTATGGAACAGCCCATTGTTCGAACGCTGGCAACGCTTCGGCATCGCCCAGCACGGTCCATCTCAATACCGGGTCCGTCAGGATCAATTTCAGGCGCAAGCCCTCAAGGTGCTCAAAGAGCACTGAAGACTGCACAGACGATGCCAGCGCATTGGTGAACGCCACGCGCGCCGCAAACAGACGTTCAACCTGTTCACCCTTCAACCAGCCTTCGAGACGGCGTGCACGTGGTACGGCATTATCGCCCGTCCAAAGCTGTGCGCCGTCGTCCTGAGCCAACTCAAAGAGCGCTGGAACGTGCTGCCGTTCCTTCGGTTTGATTGTCGGCAAAACGTCCACCAGACGATACCGACGCGCACCATTTTGTCCGTGGGAATATTCGAGTCCACGCACTCGGGTAGTGATAGTGTTTTGAGACCGCCCGAGTGCATTGACCATGTCGGATTGACATACAGTCAGCACTTGTTAACCTACTCACAAATATAGATTATTTTCTTCCGGCATTTCTGCCTTTGTAGTAAATTTGTACTCGATTTTTGCCGTTTTGTCAAAAATCGGTGAAAAAACGGGTCACGATTTTGGGGGTACAGAAAAGGCCCGCTAACGCGGGCCAATCGCCTAGCAATCGGCCAAAACGGGTCACTGACAAATCACTGTACTGCGGAGTGGTCAGACTACCCAGTCACTTGCAAGTCTTGACCAGTGACCTCGTCTAAGCTCAAATCGAACGTAGGCGAGCGATTTCGTTGCACGGGGATCGCCTCGAATTCAACATTGCGGCAGGACAAATAGTAACTTGCCAGATCGTATTGAGTTCTCGTGATAGGTTTTGAAGGAGTGACTCGTGGAATTAGCGCAATTACTTTACTCACTTTTGGCCACCGGTGCAGGTCTTGCGTCAGCGGGCGCGGTCAGCGAATTCGGGAAGAGTGCTGGTAAGATGGCATTCAGTGCCTTGAAGGACCGATTAGCAAAGGTGCACGGGATCAAATCCCTTCCTCTCCTTGAAGAGGCGGAGGCTAAACCAGAGTTTAAGTCGGCCATCCTTTCCGAGCTACAATCATCAGAAATTTCATCTGATATTGAACTACTGAAACTGGTTGAAGAACTGCGTGAAGCCATATTGAGCCTGCCAGAAAGCGATCAAGATAGCTACGCCGTCGACGTGAAGACAATTCGCTCGGGTGGCTCTATAGTCTTCGACACTGTTGAGGGAGTAAAATCTCGACTCATAGGCGCCACAGATGACATCACATTCAAGAACATTACCTCGCCACCGGGAAAGTAGCAGAACCTGCAGGTACGGCCTCTACTGCAGCGGATTTTTCTGGCCGGTTCCAATCGGGAACAATGCACTTTCACCTTTCCCAGTCTGGCGAAAAAGCGGAAGTTTCATCTCGTGACTCTACCGAGCGGCCTAACGGCTCAGTTCAATTAGGCGCCTCAGAGGACGACGGGAAAATTCGCGTTGGTAGTTTTCTCTTAATCGATCCGGACCTCAAATTACCTTACGGAAATATAGACTGGGCCAAGCATACGGGGGCGATCTTGAACTTGGCAATGAGCCAACAAGATGGCGAAACCAAGCGTCGAATTCTCGAACTGCTTTCACATACCTCACCGGAATTCATATCCACACTTCTTGAAGGGCGCAGTTTTTCAGTAAAATCCGATGACAGTATTTTTGCTCCCTTGAAAGATCTCCAAGGGCTCGGAATTCTAGATTGCGCAGAATCTTTCCATTCTCTGGACCCCGTGGAAAAATTCATTCTTCCTGTTTCCTTTCTTCTTACATCTGCGTTTCTCTTTCTCACGATGAATGATGTGGAGGACGTCGCGCTAACAATCGAAGTGTTTTTCGTCATTCTGTTGGTTATGGCGGCGGCATTTTTCCCAAGCTTACTTTTAGGTGCTGTTCTAGTATTGGCACTAAATGTCGGTCGCAGCTTGATTGGTATTGAAGAGCCGGGAGAGACGATCTTCACTTACTCCTTAAAGGAAGACGGCCGCAAATTTATTCAAGAGGAATTCTATCCAGTGATTGCAAAGTACATCAGGGATGAGCGGATTTGATGGTCAGTGCTCTTCCTGCAAAAATTGTACGTTGAAACTGCGTTCAATTCGTGCAAGTCAAGAGCGTGCAATCAGTGCAAGATTGCACTGAATTGCGTAGGTTCTACATATGTTTACGGACTGTTCTGTGCATGTTGGTCAAAAAAACCCCATATTATTAAGGTAAACCCTTGTCTTCGGGAGGCAGGGGTCGGAGGTTCGAATCCTCTCACTCCGACCAGATTCTCGTTTAATAAACTGGTATCTGGCGCCGAATACGCATTGCGAACAAGTCAGTGCTGTTTGGGAATTCCGGTCATGTATCTGAATAACCCTGAGCTTTAGACGAATAAAAATATGCAATTGCCTGCGCCCGGTTCCTGACCGAGAGTTTTTCATAGATGTTCGACAGGTGGAACTTCACGGTATTGGCCGAGATTTGGAGTTCTTTCGACAACTCACGATTAGACAGACCTTTGGCCAACGCCTCAAGGATCGCAAGTTCCTTGCCCGAGAGTGTTTGCAACGGGTTCTGCTGCATTTTGCGCACGTCGATGAATGGAAAGACCATCTTGCCTTTCGCCACATCGACGCAGGTTTCCAGAAGACCTTCGACCTCGCCCGAGCGCGGCGCGAACCCGGCAGCCCCGGCCTGCATGGCCTGTCGCGGCACATCTCCGGCCTCATCCCCGTAAACCACAAAGCGCGGCGCGTTGGCCTGTTCGCGCAAAACCTCGATCAGCTTGGCCGCGCCCAAAGCAGGCAGCTCCCACGACACAATCCCGACCGCTACCGGCACCCGCATCACCGCGCCCAGAAACCCCTCGGCAGTGGCCGAGGTCGCCACCAAAGAGAATCGCGGGTCGCGTTCAAAAATCTCAGACATGGCCGACAGCACCAACGGATTGTTGTTCGCCAGCATGACATCAATGGGGCGCTGAGATTTGTCGGACATTGTTTTCCTGCCTATTTTTACCGCAACCCACCCAATCGGGTAGGTGGAATTACGGTATACATCTGTATATTTACCCATATGGGTAGGTAATTCCCCATCCATATAGATATCCCAAAGCAGTAGTAAGTTACGTTGCGCGATGGCGCAAGTTTCGGTTTTCCTCTGCGTCAACGCGACCGACGGGGCGTCAGGCCCCGGACGCTTAGGAGGAACACATGACTTTTCAGATTTACCCCACGCTCGAAATCCCCGAGACACTGGCCGCAGGCCCCGGACCGGGCAACACTGATGCACGCGTTCTGCAGGCTTTTGCCAGCGCTGGCGTTGCCGATCACATGCAAGGCGACGTTCTACGCGGCATGATCGAATGCAAGCACATGCTGCGTCAGATCTGGGGCACAACCAACACCTATACTTTCGCGGTCGCCGGTACCGGTTGGAGCGGTCTGGACACCATGTTCTCGGCCGTGATGCCTGGTGACAAGGTGGTGGCGTTTACCAACGGCACCTTCTCGGGCATCGACGCGTTGACCCTGCGGATCAAGGCGGCGACGCCCGCTGAACACGCAGCAAACCCTCTGGACCCGCAAGCCGCCAGTGTGACCGTGATCGAAGTTCCCCATGGTCAGCCCGTCACCGGCGAGATGGTTGATGAGGTTCTGGCCCAGCACAAACCCAAATGGGCCTTCATGGCGCATTGGGAAACCGGCTCGGGCCGGGTGAACGACATTCAAGGGTTTTCGGATGCGTGCGAGCGCAACGGGGCGATGGGTCTGATCGACGCAGTATCGTCGCTGGGTGTCTCGGATTTCCGCATTGATGACTATCCGGGCGTCGCCGGTTGGGCCTCGTGTCCGCAAAAGGGTCTGTGCTGCCTGCCCCTGACCTATGCACCAGTCAGCTTCACCGACGCCTATATCGACGCGCTGAAAACCACTGGTGCCTACACCTACGTCCACAACCCGATCTTTGAGGCCCGCCACTGGGGCATCGTCGATGGTCAGGACGTGGAGAAAGGCACCTATCACCGCACCCATTCGGGCTATGCTGTCGCGGCCTTCCATGAATCGCTGCGCCTGACCCTGCAGGAAGGGCTGGCCAAGCGCGCGCATTCTTACAAAACACACGAGGCCGTGCTGCGCGACGCTGTCACCGCCATGGGCTGCGAAGTGACCTCGGACATGCCCAGCCTTGTGGTCCTGAACCTGCCCGCAGAATTGGCAGGCCGCGAGATGGAGCTGGTGCAGAACTGCCGCGCCCGTGGCTTTGGCATCTGGCCGACGCTCAGCGCGCCGGTTCAGGTTCGCATCGGCATCCTGAACCAGCTAAACCACCAGTCCATTAGCCGCATCGTGAAACTATTCGCCGAGGCGATCCGCGAAATGGGCGGTGCGGTCGATTTCGAAGCCATCGAAGCGCTGCTGGAAAGCCGCTACGGCACATCTATCGCTGCATAAACGGGAGGGAATGCAGATGGATATCCACGAATATCAGGCGAAAGAGCTTCTTTCGAAGTTCGGCGTCGAGGTCCCTTCGGGGGCCTTGGCTTACAGCCCCGAGCAGGCAGCCTATCGCGCACGCGAACTGGGCGGCGACAAATGGATCGTCAAGGCTCAGGTTCATGCCGGTGGGCGCGGCAAGGCGGGCGGTGTCAAGCTGTGCAACTCGGAAAACGAGATTCACGAAGCGTGTGATGAGATGTTCGGCCGCAAGTTGGTGACGCATCAGACCGGGCCCGAGGGCAAGGGCATCTACCGCGTTTATGTCGAATCCGCCGTGCCGATTGATCGTGAGATCTATCTGGGTTTCGTGCTGGACCGCTCGAGCCAGCGGGTGATGATCGTGGCCTCGTCGGAAGGCGGGATGGAGATCGAAGAGATTTCCGCAGAACGCCCTGACAGCATCGTGCGCTCGACTGTCGAGCCCGCTGTTGGCCTGCAAGAGTTTCAGGCGCGCGAGATCGCATTCAAGCTGGGGCTTGAGCCGAAGCTGACCCAGCATATGGTCCGCACCTTGCAGGGCTGCTATGCCGCGTTCAGCGAGTTGGACGCCACCATGGTCGAGATCAATCCGCTGGTCATCACCGGCGACGACCGGGTGCTGGCGCTGGATGCGAAGATGAGCTTTGACGACAACGCTTTGTTCCGTCATCCGCAAATCTCGGAACTGCGCGACAAAAGCCAGGAAGACCCGCGCGAAAGCCGGGCGGCGGATCGCGGTCTGTCCTATGTCGGTCTGGACGGCAATATCGGCTGTATCGTGAACGGGGCCGGTCTGGCCATGGCCACGATGGACACGATCAAGCTGGCCGGGGGGGAGCCTGCGAACTTTCTGGATATTGGCGGTGGCGCATCGCCCGAGCGGGTGGCCAAGGCGTTTCGTCTGGTTCTGTCGGACGACAATGTTCAGGCGGTTCTGGTCAACATCTTCGCGGGCATCAACCGCTGTGACTGGGTCGCCGAGGGCGTCGTACAGGCGCTGCGCGAGTTGGAACTGGATATCCCGGTGATCGTGCGACTGGCAGGCACAAATGTCGAGGAAGGTCAGAAAATCCTGGCCAAATCCGGCCTGCCGATCATCCGCGCCACAACCCTGATGGAAGCCGCCGAACGCGCCGTGGGCGCATGGCGCAATGACCTGAACCAAAACACCAAGATGAGGGCCGTGTAATGAGCATTCTTCTGGACCGCGATAGCCGCGTTATTGTTCAGGGCATCACCGGACGTATGGCGCGCCTGCACACCAAGGATATGGTGCAGTACGGCACCAATGTCGTAGGCGGTGTTGTCCCCGGCAAGGGTGGTGAAACCGTCGAAGGCGTACCGGTCTTTGACACCGTGAAACAGGCGGTCGAGGCCACCGGGGCCGATGCCAGCCTTGTTTTTGTGCCGCCCCCGTTTGCGGCAGATTCGATCATGGAAGCTGCTGATGCCGGAATCCGCTATTGCGTCTGCATCACCGACGGCATCCCGGCGCAGGACATGATCCGCGTGAAACGCTACATGTACCGCTATCCCAAGGACAAGCGCATGGTGCTGACCGGCCCAAACTGCGCAGGAACCATCAGCCCCGGCAAGGCGCTGTTAGGGATCATGCCAGGTCACATCTACCTGCCGGGCAATGTGGGCATCATTGGGCGCTCGGGCACGCTGGGGTATGAGGCTGCAGCACAGTTGAAAGAACGTGGCATCGGTGTTTCGACCAGCGTCGGCATCGGCGGCGACCCGATCAACGGCTCGTCCTTCCGCGATATCCTTGAGCGGTTCGAACAGGACGAAGACACCGAGGTCATCGCCATGATCGGCGAGATCGGCGGCCCTCAGGAAGCCGAAGCTGCGGAATATATCCGCGATCACATCACCAAGCCCGTCGTGGCCTATGTCGCGGGCCTGACCGCGCCCAAGGGTCGGACCATGGGTCATGCCGGAGCCATCATCTCGGCCTTTGGCGAAAGCGCCAGCGAGAAGGTCGAAATCCTGTCGGCAGCGGGCGTGACCGTGGCCGAAAACCCGGCGGTGATTGGCGAAACCATCGCCCGCGTCATGGGAAAGGCTGCGTGATGGTCAAACCTTCGGTCCTAGTCACCCGTCGCTGGCCTGCCGCCGTCGAGGCGCAACTGGCCGAGAACTATAACAGCGTGCTGAATACCGGGGACATTCCGATGTCCCCGGGCGAGATCCGCGAGGCGTTGAAAAAATACGACGCGGTCCTGCCCACTGTGACCGATACGCTCAGCGCCGAGGCCCTGGACGTGCCGGCCGCGCAAACCAAAATCCTTGCCAACTACGGCGTTGGCTACAGCCATATCTGTGAGCCGTCTGCCCGAGATCTGGGCATGACCGTCACCAATACACCGGATGTTCTGTCCGAATGTACCGCCGATCTTGCCATGACGCTGTTGCTGATAGCCGCCCGACGGGCGGGCGAAGGTGAGCGCGAGCTGCGCGCGGGCGGCTGGACCGGCTGGCGCCCGACCCATCTGGTGGGCACAAAGGTCAGCGGCAAGACGTTGGGTATCATCGGCTTTGGACGCATCGGTCAGGAAATGGCCCGCCGTGCCCATCACGGGTTCGGCATGAAAATCTTAGTCCAAAACCGCAGCGCCGTTTCGCCCGACGTACTGAAGCAGTTCAACGCAACCCAGGTGGAGACGGTGGACGATCTGCTGCCGCAATGTGATTTCGTCTCTCTGCACTGCCCCGGCGGGGCCGCGAACCGGCATCTGATCAACGGGCGCAGGCTGGACCTGATGAAACCCGACGCGTTCCTGATCAACACCGCACGCGGTGAGGTGGTGGATGAACACGCTTTGGTACAGTCGCTGATGTTCGACACGATCGGTGGGGCCGCACTGGATGTTTTTGATGGTGAACCGCGCATCAGCCCCGACCTGCTGCAATGCGACAATCTGGTGATGCTGCCGCATCTGGGCAGCGCCACAAAGGAATCGCGCGAGGCCATGGGCTTTCGCGTGCTGGACAATCTGGGCGACTTTTTCGCAGGCCGCCCACCCCGTGACCGCGTGATCTGACGCACCTTCTTCAAAGGACCAAACTCATGAGCTTTTATGCCATTGAACAGGCCCCAGCGCGCCTGAACCGCAGTGAACTCGCCGTACCGGGCAGCCAGCCCGGCATGTTCGAGAAAGCCGCCAAATCGGATGTGGACGTGATCTTCCTCGACCTCGAAGACGCGGTAGCGCCGGACGAAAAAGAGCAGGCCCGCAAGAACATCATTCAGGCCCTGAACGATATCGACTGGGGTACCAAGACCATGTCGGTGCGCATCAACGGGCTGGACACGCATTACATGTATCGCGACGTGGTTGATGTGGTCGAACAGGCAGGCGAACGGCTGGACCTGATCATGATCCCCAAGGTCGGCACGGCTGCGGATGTCTATGCCGTCGACATGATGGTGACCCAGATCGAAGACGCGATGGGCTACAAGAAGCGTATCGGATTTGAACACATCATCGAGACCGCCCTGGGTATGCAGAATGTCAGCGAGATCGCGGCCGCCTCAAAACGCAATGAAAGCCTGCATTTCGGCGTTGCCGACTATGCGGCCTCGACTCGCGCGCGCACCACGATCATCGGTGGCGTGAACCCGGACTACTCGGTTCTGACCGACCCGGATGGCGACGCGGCCCGCGCGACCCACTGGGGCGATATGTGGCACTATGCGCTGGCCCGTATGGTCGTTGCTGCCCGCGCCAATGGCCTGCGCCCGATTGACGGCCCGTTTGGGGATTTCCAGGATCCCGAGGGCTATAAGGCCGCCGCCAAACGCGCCGCAGTGCTGGGCTGCGAGGGCAAATGGGCCATCCATCCGAGTCAGATTGCGCTTGCGAACGAGGTCATGTCGCCCGCCGACGCTGAAGTCACCAAAGCGCAACGCATTCTGGAAGCTATGGCCGAAGCCGAAGCCGCCGGAAAAGGTGCGGTTTCGCTGGATGGGCGCTTGATCGACTATGCCTCGATTCGTCAAGCAGAAGTAATGGTTGAAAAGGCACGTCAAATCGCGGCAGCTTGACCGCATCATGACTGTACAATCGCACATTGCGCTACGCGATAGCGCCGCCGCCATATTTGCCGAAGCCGTTGCAGCGGCGGATCCAGCTGTTTCTCTGCGCAAGCGGTTGCAGTCAACCCCTTTGCCTTCGCCAAAACCCGGCGGGCGCAGCATCCTGATCGCAATCGGGAAAGCCGCGCCCGCCATGATGGCAGAGGCCTTGCAACACGTTCAGGGCGATCATGTCGCTCTGGCCGTGACACATTCCGGGAATGAAACGGATGTGCCCGGTTCGAAAGTCCTTACCAGCGCCCATCCCGTCCCGGACGAACGCGGGCTGATGGCGGGTCAACAGGTGATCGCGTTGCTTAGTGCGGCGCAAAAGCATGATCAGATCATCGCCCTGATTTCCGGCGGAGGCTCGGCCTTGGTTCCCGCCCCCGTCGACGGGCTGACACTGACCGACAAAATTGCGGTTAACGAGGTTTTGCTGTCATCCGGGCTGGACATCGTGCGAATGAACCTTGTCCGCCAGAACCTGAGCCAGCTTAAGGGCGGGGGATTTTTGCGCCATGGCGCACCTGCCCCGATCACTGCCTATATCCTGTCGGACGTCATCGGCGATGATCTGCGCGCGGTTGCCAGCGGGCCAACCGCCGCACCCATCGGAAGCCGCGCAGACGCCCACAGGCTCTGCATCGAGGCCGGGATCTGGGATCAACTGCCGTTCTCTGTCCGCGCACATTTTGAGCAGAGCCTTCCTGAACAGCCCATTGTGACCGAGGCGACCAACCATCTGATCGGGTCGAACGGTATCAGCCTGAAGGCTGCACATCGCCGCGCAGCCGATATTTGCGAGGCACAAATCGTGTCCAACGCTCTAATCGGCGACGTATCCGACGCTGCAGAGCAGATTTTACAAGCGGCCCGTTCTGTACGAACCGACCAGGCAACCGCCCTGCTTTTCGGCGGCGAGACGACGGTCAGGCTGCAGGGCACGGGCCGCGGCGGGCGCAATCAGGAACTGGCGTTGCGCGTCGCTCAGCTTGCGCAGAAAAACGACATACCCGGAAACTGGGTATTTCTCAGCGGCGGCACGGATGGCCGCGACGGACCGACACCCGCAGCAGGCGCGATTGTGGACGCAGGGACGATTGACCGTATCCGCAATGCGGGTCACGACCCTGACGCCCTGTTGGCAAATAATGACAGCTACAGGGCATTGGAACTGTCAGGCGACCTGCTGATGACAGGCGCGACCGGGACCAATGTAGCGGATATTCAGGTGCTGTTGCTGGGTTTTGGCGCCAGATAGCGCGCGCCGCACCAGTAGCCATCAGTAAGACGCTTGCGCGCCAAACCAGACCGGCGCGTCGCCCGCTGACCATGGGGCATATTTCTTCATGATCGATGTAAACGGTTTGCTTTCCAAAAAGCGATCCAGCCAGGTGATCAGATTGGGCCAGTCCTGCCTGTCAAACCACGCGCGATCGATATGGGCGAACTGACGAACAAATGGCAACAATGCCAGATCCGCCAGCGTTGGCCGATCATCAAAAAGCCAACCCTGACCGGCAAGTCGCTGGTCAAGTTCGACCAGATACCGGGCTGCTTTCTCGCGCTCGGCCAGATTGTCGATTTCAGGATAGCGCGAGGCATATTTGGTGTGATCCAGGGCCAGCTTGAAGGGACCGTCATTGACGGCAATCAGATCCCATCCCTCTTTCGGCATGTCCAAAAGTCGTTGCGGATCGTTTTGTTCAAGAGCCCAGACCATGATGTCCAGACTTTCATCCAGTACCTGATCCTTGAGACGCAGCGCCGGAACGGTCGCCGAGGCCGAGGTTTGCAGGAATGCAGGCGGCTTGTCCCGCAGCAGAATTTCGCGCAGCTCGACCTTTATTCCGGCGCTCAGCACAGCCAGGCGGGCGCGCATGGCGTAAGGGCAACGGCGAAAGGACCAGAGGATCGGGTGCTGTGTCATATTCGAAGCTATCCAGAATTTCCCCCGGATGGTCAAACATTCACCATGACATCACCCGGCCTTCACAGTGCCGAACATAGATCAAATGTTTGCGGCTGAGGTCAAAATAGGGCTACCAAGACGACATGGAAATTTGGGTCATTATCACTTTTATTGCCGTATTGTTTTTTCTGATCGGCATGGCCGAGCCTTTGGCCGCCAAGCTGCGCCTGCCCTATACCGCAATCATCGCCATGTTCGGCATCCTTATCGGGCTGGCTGCCAGTTTCTTTCTGCGTACCGATCTGACCGATGCGCTGAACCCGGTGGCCGAGATGATCCTCGCGCTGCCGATCCGTTCGGATATATTTATTTACGTTTTCCTGCCGACCCTGTTGTTTCAGGCTACGATTGGAATGGACCTTAGACAGATGATCGGTGACGCCGTGCCGATCGTCGTTCTGGCGGTGATTGCGGTTGTCGTTGCAACCGGGATTGTGGGCTATGCGTTGCACGGAACAAGCGGCTTGCCATTGACGGCTTGCCTGCTAATCGGCGCGATTGTGTCCACCACCGATCCTTCGGCGGTTGTCAGCATCTTCCGCTCGATTGCCGCCCCGCAGCGTCTGACGCGGATCATTGAAGGTGAAAGCCTACTGAACGACGCCGCCGCAATCGCTCTGTTCGGACTTTTCCTGGGCTTCGTCATGATCGGCATTCCGAACCCATCCATGGGCGAGGCGCTTTCCAGTTTTCCCCTGTTGATTCTGGGAGGCGCGGCCTGCGGATGGGCTGCAAGCCGTATTGCCGTCGGGGTCATGAGCTTGTTCCCGGAATTCATCCTTGCCCAATTGTCGATATCGGTCGCCCTGCCCTATCTGGCCTTTATTGTGTCCGAACAGTTTCTGAGCGCGTCCGGGGTCATCGCGGTGGTCTCGGCGGGTCTTTCACTGCACCTGACGGCCCCCGGGCGTCTGTCCCCACAGGCCTGGGAAAAGCTGCGCGAATCCTGGGACTTGCTGGCGCATTGGGCCGGGGCGATGATCTTTGTGCTTGCCGCTCTGTTCATCCCTCGGCTGTTGCAGGAAATTAGACTCAGCGACTTTGGCCTGATCCTGGTGGTCATACTCGCCGCCATTGTCGCACGTGCCCTGATCCTGTTTTTGCTGATGCCAGCGCTGACGGGGCTGCGATTGTCTCCTTCTATCGATCGCAACTTTCGTCTGGCGATACTCTGGGGTGGCCTACGCGGGGCACTGACATTGGCTCTGGCTCTGGCGGTGACGGAAAACCCGATGATCCCGCACGAGATCAAGCGTCTGGTCGGCATTCTGGCCACGGGATTCACTTTGTTCACCCTGATCGTACAGGGTACGACACTTCGCTGGGTGATCAGCAAGCTTGGATTGGACAAGCTGTCTCCTTTCGACAATGCCCTGTCACAGCAGGCCGTTGCAGTTGCGCTGCAGACCGTGCGTGAAGAGGTTGCCGAGGTCACACAGAACTACCGGCTCAACCACGAAACGGTCCGATCCGAAGCCAAACAGTTTGGCAGCAGGCTGGATGAGGCGGTGCGAGCCGCCGAGGAAACCACTAACATGCTGGATAAGGACCGGGTTAAACTGGGCCTTGTCTCTCTGGCGGCAGCGGAACGGGAACTGGCCCTAGGCCAGATGCGCGAACGCCTTGTTTCCATCCGCGTAGCGGAACGTCTTATCGCCAATGCGGATACTTTGATCGAAGCGGTACGCGCCAGAGGCCGCTCGGGATACCGAAACGCGGCACGTAAGATGCTTTCTTATGGGCTGGGGTTCCGTATGGCGCTTGCGCTTCACAACCGTCTTCGCGTGTCACGACCACTGGGCAGGCTGACGGCAGATCGGTTCGAATATATGCTGTCGCAACGTGTCATTTTGGAAGACCTCGAAGCCTTTGTCGACGGTCGGATTCGCCGAATTCACGGTCGCAGGGTTGCCCAGTTGTTGCACGCAACAGTCGCGCGGCGGGCAAGCGCGTTGGATGCGTCACTGGAAGGGTTACGTCTGCAATATCCCGGCTATGCGGAAAAACTCGAACGCCTGTTCATCCGGCGTGCCGCTTTGCGTTTCGAAGAAAGAGAGTATCGAACCCTGCACGAAGACGGCTTGATCGGCACCGAAGTTCTAACCGCATTGCTTCAGGATCTGCTCGAGCGGCGCGCCGCACTGGATAGCCGACCGGGGCTGGACGTCGCAGTGCAGCGGGCTGAGTTGATCCGTCGTCTGCCTTTCTTCAAAGCGCTTGGTCGGCGTGATCACAGAAGGCTGCAGCGCAGCCTCAAGACCGCATATGTGAATGCAGGCGACAAAGTTCATACCGTTTCCGCAACAGGAAAAAGCGTCATATTCATCGCATCCGGAGCGATTGAATTGACCCGCGCCGGACGCAGGTCACGACTGGGCCGTGGCGATATGTTCGGCCATGTAACCTTGCTGAACCCCGAAGTTCGCCCGGCTCAGGCGCGCGCAATTGCGCCGTCCATTTTGCTGGAGCTTCGCGAAAAAGCGTTCCGCAAACTGCTGGATCGCAGTGATGCCCTTCGCGATGTTGTCCGCTCAAACATGAACGAACAGAAACTTGCCTTACCACCGACCGTGAAACCCGAAGTTGACGCCGGAAGCTGATGGTTTTCTAAAGTTTGATGGCAGGCTTCAGCAAACCGGCTATTTGGTATCCGCAACCGCAACGCCCATCCAATCATCCGGTGGTGGAGTTTTTTGATAAGCAATTGCCCGGTCTTTCATGAGTTGCGAGGCCGGATCGCCGCCCTTTTCCACATCGGCCGCCGCAAAGGTCAAAGACGCTTCGCTGAACTGCCTGTTACGATAGAGGGCAAGACCTTGTTCATACAGGTCGATCCACTTGGGGCGACCGTCGATGTCGTCGGTCATGGCAATCAGCTCAAAGATCTCAAGCCCTCCTGCGCGACCAAACACAGCAAGCGTATCCAACTCGCGCACGACAATCGTGTCGCCTGCAGCGCGGCGCGTTTCCGGTCCGATCAAAATCGCAGTATCATAGGATTTGTTCGCGCCTTCCAGACGGCTTGCCACGTTCACGACGTCGCCTATCGCGGTATAGTTCAGCCGTTGCTCTGAGCCGATATTACCAACCAACGCCTCACCGCTGTTCAAACCAATCCGAACACGCAAAGGCGCGCCCATATCGTCCTTGATCCCGGCCCGTTTGACCGCCGCAACAAGATCCAGCGCTGCGCAACATGCGTTTTCTGCATGGTTTGCATCCTGGCGAGGGGCACCCCAAAAGGCCATCACCGCGTCGCCCATGAACTTGTCGATGGTGCCGTCGTGACGCGTGATCGCGGTAGACGCTGCGTCAAAAAACGGCTCCATAAGTTCCACGATCTGCGGACCCAGCCGTTCGGACAACCCGGTGAAACCAGCAACGTCGCAAAACAAAACCGAAATCTGCTTAATGTCACCACCAGGGCGCGTATTAATGCCCTCGGATACAAGGACCCGGACAAGATCGGTGGGCACATATTTGCGGAATGCGGACAGACCAGCAGCCATGTTCGCCGTTGCCGCAGACAGGTTGGCAAGTTCTGACAATCTGGACGGGCGGCTTGAGATCTGTTCGATGTCAAAGCGTTCAACCTTGTTCAAATCATCGACGATCTCGGCCAACGGCGTCGAGACGACCCGTCTTACCAGCCAAATCGCCAGTCCGATTGCCGCGATCACCACCCCGAGCAGTATGTAGATCAACCTCAACAACGCTTTGTCGATCCCCGACAAAAAGGCGGATTCCGGAATGACTGTCGCAACCCGCCAACCATAAAATCCCAGGGGCGTCAGCGCGACGGCATATGGCACACCATCATTGACAACCCGGGTTGTCGAATTCATCGCCGCACGGGCGTCGGTCCGCGACAAGAGCTGCTCACCAGACATTTTGGCGACCTCATAAAGGTCGCCTTCGCCCATCCGTGCCGGTGTCACCTCATCCGCATTTGGATCGGGGGCGGCGATCACCTTACCATCGGCATCAAGGATAAACGCCGCGCCAAACTCACCGGGGCGCAATGTTCCAAGAAAACGCGACAGCCGTTCGGTTTCGATGACCACGGCCAATACGCCTTGCCTGCGGCGGCTGACATCGACCGGCCCGGCAAATGCATATACGGTTTTATCGCTGCCCGGCAGGTCCCGGGCTTCGATCCAGTCCGGCGTGTTGCGGCCAATTGAATTTCCAAACCAAGCGTGATCGCGCGGATCGTAGGTTGTCTCGACAAAGTTTCGCTCTTCGAACTGAATATCCCCGGGGATAAAGATATAGCGATCAGTGCGCAGCATCCGGTCGCGGATATTCTTGTCGATCTCAATCATCTCAAGCCCGCCGTCCCCCAGTCGATGGGCTGCAAAAAAGTTCCCGTCGGGCCATCCGAACATTATCCATGAGATATTGGGCTGCGCCTGCAGCTGGGATAGAAACACAAATTCCCGCTTGTCCGCCTGCCGCGTCTCGATGACGTTCTGAACGAAAATCGTGCGCACGGCGGCCCAGGCCGCTTCGGCGGACCGCAGCGTCAGCCCTACTTCGATCCGAACGGTATTGGCGATTTGGCTGTTGATCTCAGCCGCAAGCATCCGGCTGTTTTCCCGGGCAGTCGTCCACCACAATGAATGCACGATGAATGTCGATACCCCGATCGACAATGCGACGAGCATGGTCACTGCGATCCCTACGCTGACACGCATTGTAGCTCCCTAATGGCATGTGCCCGAGCCACGAGAATAGTCGGCCTGTTGCGGAAACAAAATCACATTGTCTCTATCAGGTTGAAACCTTGTGCAGCAGCTACCGCATGACGAACGGGTCAGGTATGGGTTCGTCGCTGGTGCGCAGCCAGACTGATTTGACCTTCGTATAGTCCAGCGCTGCCTGTATCCCGCCTTCACGCCCGTGGCCTGACAGGCCATGTCCGCCGAACGGAGCGATAGGGCTGACCGCGCGGTAGGTATTGACCCAGACGATACCCGCCCGAATAGCCCTGATCATGCGATGCGCGCGTGTCAGATCCCGAGTAAACAAGCCAGAGGCCAGCCCAAACTTGGTGTCATTTGCAATCGCGACGGCCTCGGCTTCGGTCTCAAACGAAACTGCCGAAAGAACAGGTCCGAAAAACTCGTGGGTCAGGCTGTCAGCTGTGGGCGCATCTGAACAATCGAGAATGGTAGGCGGAAAATAGAACCCGTCGCGGCCAACGGGCTGTCCACCCGTGATCAGACGCGCGCCCTGCGCCACCGAGCGATCAACCAGATCAACCGCGATATCCCGCTGGCGTCGCGTGCAAAGCGGACCGATTTCGGTTTTTATGTCATCAGGTGCACCGATCACAATCGCTTCGGCCTTTTCTTTCAAGCGGTCCAGAAACGCGTCCTTTATCGATGCCTGAACAACCAAACGCGATCCGGCGACACAGCTTTGACCCGTCGCAGCAAAAATACCCGAGAC
This sequence comes from Ruegeria sp. E1, assembly GCF_056534225.1. NCBI lineage: Bacteria > Pseudomonadati > Pseudomonadota > Alphaproteobacteria > Rhodobacterales > Roseobacteraceae > Ruegeria > Ruegeria sp. E1. The sequence continues at coordinate 17,815 of NZ_JBQFPE010000018.1, forward strand.
TTGAGCGTTCACAGCACTTTCAATATCCGCGTCTTCAAAAACGATGAACGGAGATTTTCCGCCCAACTCAAGCGAAGTAGACGCCAGATTTTCGGCCGAGTTCCGAACGACGTATCGGGCGGTTTCGGGTCCGCCCGTAAATGCCACATGAGCGATTTTCGGGTGACTTGTCAGCGCGGCACCAACCTCGGGACCGCCAGTGATGACGTTGAGAACACCTTGGGGAAAGCCTGCCTGATCGAATATCCGTGCGAATTCCAACATTGGAGCGGGGCCATCTTCGGACGCTTTCAATACAACCGTGCACCCGGCAGCCAGGGCCGGTCCGATTTTAACTGCCGAAAGGAAAAGTTGCGAGTTCCAGGGTACGACAGCGGCCACTACTCCAATGGGTTCACGACGCAGCCAGACCTCCATATCCGGTTTGTCGATCGGCAAATGCGCGCCTTCGATCTTGTCGGCAAGCCCTGCATAATAGCGATAGTATTCGGCGACATAGGCAATCTGGGCAGATGTCTCGCGGATGATCTTGCCAGTGTCGCGGGTTTCCAGCTCGGCCAATCGCCCAGCGTTTTCTGCAACCAGATTAGCCAGCCGATGAAGAAGCTTGCCACGCGCTGTTGCTGTCATCCCCGCCCAGCCAGAGGAAAAAAACGCAGCCTCTGCGGCTTCAACAGCCTGATCGACCTCAGCCACGCTTGCTGCCGGCATCTTGGCCCAAGCCTTGCCCAACGCCGGATCAATGCTGTCGAACTGCGCGGAACCGTCCGAGAACGCGCCGCCGATATACTGCTGAAACTGCTGCACTTTCCAACAACCCCTTACTGAAACGCTGGCATGACGTCTTTGATGAACCGCTCCAGCGATGCCTTCTTGCGTTCGAAGGGCATACTGGAATCAATCCAGAACGAGTATTCGTCGTATCCCAGCGCCTCGCTTTTCCGGATGCGATCAATGACAGTGGCTGCTGTCCCGATCACAAGATCACGCTCCATATTTTCAGGAGTATAGAACGGATGTGATGCGATATCTTCATCGCTGAGCGGATCGATCAAGCCCTGACTGATCTCACGCTTATTCATGAACCAGGCGCCAAAATAGCAATAGAACCGATTAAGCTCGATTGCGGCCTTCTTCACGTCGGCCTCGTCCTCGGCGACATATGTATGGCGCAACAGCATGATCCTGGGCCGGGCAATTTCAGGGAATTTCGCGCAGGCATCATTGAATTTGGACATCAGGCTTTCGACCTCATCGTCCCCGTTCCAAAGCGGTGTCACCTGAACGTTGCAACCATTTTGCACAGCAAACTCATGACTGTTAGGATCACGTGCTGCAACCCAGATAGGCGGTCCCTCAGTTTGTATTGGTAAAGGCGACGACGTGGTCTTGGGGAACTGGTAGAACTCTCCCTCATGTGCGTAGTCGCCCCGCCACAGGTTTTGTACCGCAGGCACAAGCTCGCGCATACGCTGACCGGCTTCCCATGCGTCCATGCCGGGCATCAACCGCTCGTACTCAAAGCTATAGGCCCCACGTGCAATACCCAGATCCAGCCGCCCATCGGTGATAATGTCTGTCATCGCCGCCTCACCTGCAAGACGGATCGGATGCCAGAACGGAGCGATAATCGTTCCGGTCCCCAACCGGACATGTTTTGTCTGACGCGCTATGTCGATCAGGTTCAGGAACGGATTGGGTGAAATGGTGAAATTCATCCCATGATGCTCACCCGTCCATACCGCGTGCATTCCGCCATCGTCCGCAATTTGGCAGAGCTGCACGAATTCGTCATACAACTGTTTCTGGTCCTGCTCCGGTGAGATCCGTTCCATATGCGCAAAAAGTGAGAATTTCATCGTGACTTATCCCCCGGAGTTAAGCGGTTTGACCTGACCGCTCACCTCATTGCCATAATACACCCCAAAGTTTCCGATCCGGCTTTCCGCCGCGAACCGCTCCAGCATCGTGCAGATGGCCGGGTCTGCGATATCCATCAGCGTGGTCTCACTGATCTCGGTGAACACACCTTTCGCCGGATCTCCGCCACTAGCCTGACATAGAAACGAAATGTGTTGATGCTTGCGCGCTTCGTCCTGATAGACCGAATAGACAAAACCAGGCTCAGCCTGCACTCCGCTGGCGTGGATCAGACGGGTCAGTGCGGCATTGGTCCCGTCGCTCAGGTCATCTGTTGTTGGGATTGTCAGGTGTCCTGAATCATCGCCCAGCAAAAGCACCTGGCCGTCTCGTTCGATCAAAGCCGACACAACCATATCGGTGCGCCTGTTGAGCGCTTCGGCCTCAGCCGCCGGTGTAACATAGGCCCCGCGTACATATCCCAGACCGGGATTTATGTTGTGATCAAAAGCCTTGACCTCGCCGATTAGGATCAGATGATCCCCGGCATCAACGGTTTTGAACATATCGCAATCGAACCAGGATGACACGCCGACCAGAATGGGTGAGCCATTCGGACCGGGCTGCCAGTCGACCGTAGCGAACCGATCGTCAACGGGTCGGGCAAAGGTGTTGGACACTTCTATCTGCGTCTCGGACAGAACGTTGATGGCAAACTTCGCAGTATTCGCAAAGGTAGCGTAGTTACTGGAAGAATTTGCTAGGCACACCAGAACAAGTGGCGGCTCAAGCGAGACTGAGGCAAAGGAATTTGCCGTAAACCCAAGCGGATTGCTGTCCTGATCCTGCACCGTCACAACCGTGACGCCGGTCATGTAGGTGCCAAATGCGTTTCGCAAAGCTCGTGGATTACTTAGCATTTTAGGATCGAATTCTAACATGTGCGACCATCCGCTTCCGCTGGAGTGTTCAACCATTTCAACAAGGCTGCATTAACCACATCCGGGGCAGTCAGATTGACCATGTGGCGATGCCGATCGATTATGATTGCAGTACCTTGCAAGGCTTCATCAGCCATTGCACGCGCCATTGCCGGGGTCGAGTTCGGATCATCCCCTCCGGTCAGTGCCAATAGCGGGCAGGCAATGGTGCGGAACATGTCCGCGTAGATCGCGTCACCCCGCGCAAAGGCACCATAAGCGGTGGCATACCCATCAATATTCACCGCAGAAAGCCATGCAGCGACATCCGCGCGCGCAGCGCGTTCGGCAGGCGAGTCTCCGAACCAGCGTTGCAGCGGGGTTTCCAGATCGAATGTGCCCCCCGAGATCTGCTTCGCCCGCTTTATAACGGATTGCCTTGCGGCCTCATCCCGGCGGAAGACACCGTTCAAAAGCGCCACCCGCTCGACCCGGTCGGGATAACATGCGGTGAAACCTCCGGCGATCAAAGCACCCATGGAGTGACCTGCAAGGCTGATGTGCTCCAGATTCTGGGCGTCCAGCACCGCCAGCAACCAGTCGAGAAATACCGGCAAGTCAGAGCCAGATGGGATCTGATCACTATCGCCATGACCCGGCAAATCCAATGCAATAACGTGATGCGACTTTGACAAAGCTTTGATCTGCGGGCCCCAGGCCGCCGATTGCATACCGACCCCGTGTATCAAAATAACCGAAGGGCTTTTGCCCTTGTTGGCAAGCCCTGCCTCGCGCAAAGCGGCTTTGCCAAAAGGCTCAGACAGCTGCAGGATTGTCGACGTCATGACCCAATTCCCTGAGGTCTTGATACCGATCACCGATCCTATGATGCGGACGCCCCCCGATAGATGCACCAAGCGCAATCATGATTTCATCGGGTGCTGGCGCGTCTGCAATCTGCAGTTGGATCGTCAGATAGTGGCTGCGCCGTCCGCCATCGTTCTTGTCCATCAACGGAATTTGCATCGCGGCATTGGCAGGTCCGCGTATGTTGGTGAAAGCCAGATACGACTTGGCGCCAACTGCTTCGCGATAGAAATTTCCGAAACGCAACGTGTGGATCAGGGCCGAGCCATGCTCGACTTCTCCGTTCACGCCGACAACCGCCGCCTTGCCGTAACCCTCGACCTTGTCGCCACCGCCCGCAGCGTCAAGGATCATATCGGTCAGCAGACTGCCCAAACCAGGTGCACATTCATGAATCTCAGGCTTCAGATCCTCTACAAACCCACGTCCGGCCCAAGGGTTTTGGATCACTGCAACAGCAGCAATCATCTTCAGAGGTCGCTCTGCTACCTTTCCCCCTTCGATCAGAGTGTTTTCGACCTGAAGTAGCGTTTTGCGAATTTCAGCGGGCATGTTCGTGTTCCTTACGATTCGCTATATCGTACGATGGTATACCATATGATTATATGTCAACCATACCTTGTACACGCTCCGCCGAACAGATAGCATCGCCCCCATGAGCGCACCCAAACTTGCAAGAATTGACCAGCCACCTGCGACTCTGCGCGATCTAGTTCAGGATCGAATGCGAGACGCAATCATCGAGGGTGTTTTTGAACCCGGTCAAAGGCTTGTCGAACGCCCGCTTTGCGACCAGCTCGGCGTTAGCAGAACCGTCATTCGCGAAACGATCCGATATCTCGAAGCCGAAGGTCTGGTCGATATCCTTCCCGGACGCGGTCCCATAGTCGCAACCATGAGCCGCAACGACGCTCGGCAAATCTATGACATACGCCGAGTGCTTGAAACATCGGCGGCCGAAAACTGTGCGCTCAGGATCACGCCCCAATGCGCCCGATCGCTAAAGAATGCTTTGAAGCGTCTGAAGCAGGGATTTCATGACAAAACGCCAGGCACCTTGTTTCGAACAACCGCAGATTTCTATTCCGAGATATTCGAAGGCGCAGGACATCAAATCGCATGGGATGTCGTCCAACGCCTTAATGGTCGGATATCCCGGTTGCGGATGATGACGCTGTCCACCACTGAGCGCAAACGCCCCGGCATCGAACACATGGAACGGATTTGCGCGGCAGTAGTGTCTGGTGATCCGATCGCGGCCCGCGCCGCTGTCGAGGATCATCTGGACGACACAACCGCAATAGCAGACCGATTGCTGGCTGCGGAAGAGGCAAACACCGATAACTAAGTGATTTGGCCTTCATCCTGGGATTCGCGCTAACGCCAATCCGAACTCTAGTAAATCAGTTCTGCCAAAACAGGCGCCTCTTGAACCAGTGCATCCGCATCCGCGCCGGCCGTATGATCGATGCCGATGAAGTTTCGAAAATCGGGCTGGTTAGCTGGGTTATGTCCGCGGATTCTCTTGTGGAAATCACAATGGATTCCGCGCAACGATCCAGATCGGATGGTAACTCAGAGGTACCCCGCACCGAGTGCCAAACCGCTCAAAATAGTCTTGTGAAAACCTGTCTAGCGTTTGTCGCGTCCAATGCTTGCGCGCTCGTCCGTTTACTCCGGTCTGACGCAGGTGGCGCAAAACGGCGCGCGGTGTCGTAAACCATAGCTTGTTTTCCGCCTCACCTGCATCCAGAACATCGAAGCTCTGCGAGACAGCCGCCGTCAGTTCGTCCAATTCAATAAGTCCCGGCGCATTTGATGATGAACCAAGCGCCGCAAGTTCCTGAAATTGTTTTGGGCCGTAACCCGAAAGCGCCAGCCAGCCGCCTGGGGTCAGATGATCCGCCGCCCGATCAACAAGACGCTGTGGATCACCCACCCATTGGATCATCGAGGCAGACGCGACCAGATCAAGCCCACTCGGCCAAGCGACAGAGCAAACATCGCCTTCTACAAATTCTGCATTATGCACCCGAGCGGTTTGCACGGCTTCGGGCATCAGGTCATTCAAAGTGAGACGGGTAAAGCGTGTATCACGATTCAGGGCGCGCGTCAGATGGCCTGTGCCACAACCGAATTCGAACGCATTCTCAAACAAAGGCGGCGCAGAACAGCTGCGCAAGGCAGTCGTCAGACGATCTGCGACCCAGGCCTGCTGGCAGGCCGCATCGTGATAGGTCTCAAAGCTGCGGCTAAAGCTGCGTTGGACGCGGTTGACTGACTGAATGTTCACCTGAACCAAGCGCCCCAGCTTTGTCCTTTGGTAAAGGCAACATGTGGTCCTTCAATCCTACGCACGGTCTCAGGTTGCGCAGCCCAGGCCGCCTCCTGCGCCGAGGATGAAATGACGCGGTCATTGCTGGAAATCCACACCCTGTCGAACGCAATCGCAGGCGCAGAGCCTCGATCCACGATGCAACGCAGTTCTGCCTGCGCTCTGGCAATATCCAGATCGGGTGGTGGTCCCTCCAATCCAGCGCGTCTACAGAAACGGGCGAAACTCGGCGTGCTCAAACCAGATGCCGTCGCCTCGACCAGATCCGGCGCAATCCCGCGTTCATCGTCGGCCGGGTAAAGCGTACCATTCACGGCTACGCTGTGTGAAAGGCTCAGTGAACTATCGGCCAGCCAGTGCGCGGCAGAGGCAACACCAAAAGAAAAACCCAGCAAGCGCACCTGATCATAGTCCCGCGTCTGTATCAGATCGTCCGCCAGATCACGGTAATCATCGACAAACAGAACGTCAGTCGCACCTTTCAGCGTTGCGAAAGGTGCCGTACCGAGGGCCCAACCACCAAAAACCAGTGTCAGCTCTGCCCTACCCTCTTGCGCCAGCCAACGAGTTCTCATGCGTTTCCCTTCGCAAGGTCGACCATGGCGGTCGTGACACGGCTCAGATCCTCGGCCGATATGACATAAGGAGGCATACAATAGATGTTTCGTGCGAAGGGTCGAAGCCAAACGCCAGTTTCCGGTGCACGGGTATGAGCGATACGAGAATCAACGGTGTCTTTCATTTCGATCACGCCAATCGCGCCCAGCACCCGGACATCAGCGACCCCGGGCAAAGATCGCGCGGGGGCCAATTCGGCCAGCATCTGAGTTTCGATTGCCTGGACATTGGCGCGCCATGTCCCATCCTCCAGCGATCCAAGGCTTGCGCATCCGGCGGCACAGGCAAGTGGGTTGGCCATATAGGTGGGGCCATGCATGAAAACCCCGGCGTCGCTGTCGCCGATGCCAGAGGCAACCTGTTCACGGGTGACGGTCGCCGCGAAAGAGATATGCCCGCCGGTCAATGCCTTGCCCAGACAAATGATGTCCGGGATGACGCCTGCAAGCTCGGCAGCAAACAGATGGCCCGTGCGCCCGAATCCTGTAGCGATCTCATCAAAGATAATCAGAACATCATGCGCGTCGCACATGGTGCGCGCCGCCCGCAACCATTCCGGGTGGTAAAAATACATCCCGCCAGCGCCCTGAACGATCGGCTCAAGCACAAGCGCGGCAATCTGATTACCCTTGTCCCGCAACAGTTGCTCCAGCGCATCCAATCCGTTGCGCGCGCCATCCTCGGACCAATCTTCACCCAGACGCACGTCCGGGCGGGGCAGGAAATGCTGGATCGACAGCGCACCCCGGAACAACCCATGCATTCCGTTAACCGGGTCACACACGCTCATCGCCTTCCAGGTGTCGCCGTGATACCCGCCGCGAATGGTGGCAAATTCAACCTTGCCGGTTCGACCATGGGCCATCTGGAACTGCACGGCCATTTTCATGGCGACTTCGACCGAAACCGAACCACTGTCGCAATAAAAGATCCGATCCAGACCGTCAGGCAGCATCGCGATCATTTTCTGCCCCAGTTCGATCGCGGGTTTATGCGTCAAACCTCCGAACATAACATGTGGCATCTGATCCAGTTGCGCCTGCATCGCCGATGTAATCGCAGGGTGACGGTGGCCGTGGATCGCGCACCACCACGAAGACATTGCGTCAATCATCTGCACCCCATCGTCGCGGTACAGATACACGCCCTCGGCCCGATCAATCAGATGCATCGGTCCGGGATCGGCCACGTTTGTGTAGGGATGCCACAGATGACGGGCGTCAAACTCCAGAGGGGTCACAGCGCCCCCCTGATCGTATCCATATCGATCGAGACAAAAGCCTCCGACAGACTTTCGCGGTTCAGCCCGTCAATCATATCCAGTCGCCCCAGATGCGCGACGCGGGTCATTTGCACGATAGTCTCTTCAACTTCCGGCTCAGCAGCACCAACAAATGCGACGCCAACAACCGAACAACCCGCATCGCGTAGTGCCATCAAAGACAGCGTTGTGTGGTTGATTGTCCCCAACGCCGTCCGCGCGACAAGGATCACCGGGGCCTGCCACCGCGCCATGAGGTCAAGATAATAGGCCTCTCGGTTCAATGGGACCATGACGCCCCCGGCCCCTTCGACCACCAACGAGCCTGCGATTTTTGGCAGCGAAAGTTGATCCAGATCGATCTCTAAGCCCATATCCTCGGCCGAAAGATGAGGTGAGGCTGGAAGGTTCAAAAGATATGTTTCGGGTAGAACTGGCCTGCCTGACAGGTTTGCTACGATCTGGCTATCGGTCGCGTCCTCAAGCCCGGATTGCACGGGCTTCCAATAGGTTGCACCCAGCGCAGCGGTCAGACCGGCGGCAAACACAGTCTTGCCGACCCCGGTATCAGTTCCCGTCACGATCACCGTAGTCATGACAAATCCAGCCCTTGTTCGGCAATTGCCTCAAACAAGGCTGTTATGTCCGCATCAGCAACATTCCCGGTAATCGACACGCGCAGGCGCGATGTTCCTTTTGGTACCGTTGGCGGGCGAATCCCACGCACGTCATAGCCAAGCGCGTGCAGAGTTTCGGCACAGGATATGGTCTCTTTATCTGCTCCAATGACGACTGGTAAAATCTGACTCTGAAATCGATTCAGACCACACAGCCGGCGGGCTTCCTCATGCGCGTGTGCGATCCGATCATGTGCCTGATGCGACAACAACGGATCCGTCTGCAATAACCCCAGCGAAGCCCGTACCAGCGCGGCATTAAATGGCGAAGGCGCGGTGGCGAAGATAAACGGGCGCGCCCGATTGATCAAAGTGCCAATCATCGGTTTTGGTCCGCAGATCAGACCTCCGCTGACCCCAAGACCTTTGCCGCAGGTGTGCAGGCTCAGCACCTCTGCATCCAGCCCATGCGCCAATCCCCGCCCTTGCGGGCCAAAGACGCCGGTTGCGTGTGCCTCGTCCACGATCAGAACCGCGTTTTCTGCCCGCGCAAACTGCGCAAAATCTGTAAGGGGGGCGAGATCACCCTCCATCGAATAGACGCTTTCGACGGCAATCCAAATCTGACCCGCATTACCTGCAGCGCGCCAGTCCTTCAGAACCTGTCTGGCGCCCGCGACATCGTTGTGAGGGAAAGGCAACGTATCGGCACGCCCCAACCGCATACCTTCATGCGCGCTGGCATGGATCAATGTATCATGCAGGATCAGATCGCCAGCAGCAGGCAGGGTGGAAAAGATCGCCTGATTGGCCTGAAAACCGCCTCCCATATACAGCGCTGCGTCGGCACCGAAAAATGCGGCGGCCTCAGATTCTAGCGCCTCATGTTCAGGGTGGTTTCCCCGCAACAGGCGTGACCCGCCCGAACCCAGAGGAACGCCGCGATCCAGAACATTCCGCGCTGCCTGTTTCATCAGATCCGATGACGCGAGCCCGAGATAGTCATTAGACGCAAAGTCCAACCCGTGCCGTGGCGCAAGGCTGCGCAGACGGTGACGCGACTTGATCACGTCCAAAGCTTGGCTCAGCCGCGCCGTAGCTGTCATTCGGCAGCGTCCAGACAAGCCTCGCGATCCGGTTCCATCGGCTGGATGCCCAGTTTGGCGAACAGAATTGCGTCGCTGCTGTCACCAGGATTGTCCGCCGTTAGCAAGGTGTCGCCAGCAAAGATCGAGTTTGCACCAGCAAAGAAACACATGGCCTGCATCTCGTCGCTCATATCGGTCCGTCCGGCAGACAGACGGACATGAGATGTTGGCATCATAATCCGGGCTAGCGCGATAACGCGGACAAAATCGATCGGATCGATAAGCTTGGCGTCGGCAAGCGGCGTATCAGCTTGCGGCATCAGCATATTGATTGGAACCGAATCCGGCGCCTCGGGCAGATTTGCCAGCGTCACCAGCATGTCGATCCGGTCCTCTCCGGTTTCGCCCATGCCCAGAATGCCGCCCGAACACACCTTCATCCCCGCCTCACGCACCCGGTTCAGTGTGTCAATCCGATCAGCGAATGTACGTGTGGTGATGACCTCGGGGTAATACCGCTCGGACGTGTCGATATTGTGGTTGTAATAGTCCAGCCCGGCATCGCGAAGTTGGACCACCTGCGTGTCATCCAGCATGCCAAGGGTCATGCAGGTCTCCATCCCCAGGGCCTTGACGCCTTCGACCATCGCAACCAATGCATCCATGTCGCGTGCCTTCGGTTCGCGCCACGCCGCCCCCATGCAGAACCGGGTTGAACCCGCATCGCGCGCCTTGCGCGCTTCATTCAGAACCCGCTCAACCTCGATCAGCTTGGACGCGCTCAGTTTTGAGCCGTTGCGCGCCGATTGCGAGCAATAGGCGCAGTCTTCGGCGCAGCCACCGGTCTTGATCGACAAAAGCCGCGACAACTGCACTTTGTTTGGGTCAAAATTCTCACGGTGAACCGTCTGTGCGCGATAGAGAAGGTCCATTAGGGGAAGGTTAAAAATGGATCGAGCTTCTTCGCGTGACCACCGTGATGAACTGTCTGCCATTGTCGCTGCCCCACCTTACTTGCTTAGGTTTCGGCAATGCCAATAGCGTTTATTAACTATGCTTGCTAGGGCCTATGCTGCGACGCAACGAAGCGCAATCAAGGCCGGGACATCAGTTCTGCAACCACCAATCTGTGGAATGAGAGATAGATCAGTACGCCGAACACCGCATCAAAGGCTGCGAACCAAAGAAATGGTCCACCGTGCGAGACAAATGTGGCAACCATCAAGGCCCGGCCCAGAACCGCAATGACGTTTGGATAGCGCTGACGCACCGGATCCAGCGCACCGGGTATCTGCATCACAGTGACAAAGATAAGTGTCGCACCCCAAATTGAAGGCCACGGGTTTTCAGCAGCCGCAGGCAGCCCCACGACACCCAGCGAAAATGCCGGGCAAAACAGAAAGAGCCCGCCAATTACGATCTGAAGCGCCAGCACAAATCCAAACAGCCGACGATGCGTTCTGATCCGGCTGTCGGCCTTTGCTCTGGTCCAGCCTACGGATAACGTATCAGACATTTTGACGTCTCCTCATTCAGAACATTTTGAGATATTCAAGCAAATCCGCCTTTTGGGACTCGCTCAGATGCGTGCCATAGATATGACCCGTGTTTGAGTTTCCGGGCTGGGTTGTATCAAAGCAGTCTGTACTGCCTGCGTCGCAGGGAGGCGACAGGAAGCCCCCGTTCATCGTATCCAGCACATCGGAATCGCGCAGAAACCGTTGTGGTCTGTCTTCGGGCGCCTTCAACAAATCGGCCAGCGTCGGAACCGAGCCGTTGTGCAGGTAGGGGCCACGCAACCAAAGCGCATCAAGCGGCATGTTGGCGTATCCATCGGTTTTCCGGAATTGCCGGAAGGCATAAGGCGTATCGGCAAAAAGCTTGTCCAATTGACGGGCTCTGAATTCGCTTGTGTAGCTGTCCAATCTTGCGCGATCAGTTCCAACTGATGAAATGGGCTCGACCATGCCAAGGCGATCGCCGGAAAACTCATATCCTTCGGCCCCCAGCCGCCCATGGCAATCTTTGCAAAATACACCATAGATCGCGGAGCCGCGTTCAGCGGCCTCGGCGTTAATCGCGATAGGACTGGATGGGGCCGGCAGATCGCTTAACCACGCCGCCACCCGTTCGATCCCTGCATGATCCGCCGTTTCAGGGGTAACACCCGCGCCAAGTGCCGCCGATAGGTTACGTTCAGCCAGCGAAGGGTTGTTTCCGTCCCAATGCAACTGCATCCCTTCACGTGGGCCTTGCATGAAGATGGACGGAAAGTCCGACGCACCGATAACCTCTTGCGCAGCAAGCTGGTCCGCGTCCATGTGGAATTCCAGCACCTTATATGGATTAAACGTATCAACTCGTCCGATGCCCCATTCGGGCTGGCGGTCCAGCAGCGGCAACATTGCCGAGCGCGTCGCCAGCAGCTCTTCACGGATGCGCGGGACAACAGCTATGCGCCAGAACAGGCGTTTTAGAGGTCCAAGCCGATGACCGCTTTGTTCAATCGCTTCAAACAGCGGGTCGGCGGCAAGCTTCGGGCTGATTGCGGCATCAAGCAAAAACTCTATGAACGCGTGAAATTGCAGATTGTTCGACGGCATACCCGCGACGATCACCTGCTCGGCGCCTTCCTCTTTGCGATATGTGCCTGCATGGCATACGGCACAATTGAACCAGACCAACGTCAGACCCAACTGGTCACGACGTGAGATGCCGATCGGCAGGTCGCTACGTCCTTTTTCATCTTCCTGATAGAGAAATCCAAACGCTTCGTAAGTGGGTTTGCCCTCGAACGCATCCGGGAAGAGATATGGGAGGGCCTGCCAGACCTCATAAGGCAATCCGCTGGATGTTTCCGATCCGATGGACCCATGCAGAAAATGCTGTTCTTCATCGGTGAAATGTTCCGGTCCGCCGCGCAGCAAGGCAAACAGCAGCCAAATGGCCATGATCAAAGCCAGCAACCCTGCCAACCCCATCAGGGTTACAAGGATCGTCAACGGCAGCCGCCTGCGCCGTCTCTGTTTCAAGGCCTCTTCGACAAAGGTGACGGGCTGGTTTCTCATTCCGCCGCCTCCGGTGTCGGGATCTGAAGAACCGGCTTGGTTTCATAGATCGACATCAATTCTTCGATCATTGCATCGCGGCTTTCAAACCGGTCTTCTTCATAGCACCCCATCGGGTGTTTCGGCGCATTGCACAGGCATTTGTTGCATCGGGTGCAGGGTTTGGGTGGTTCATCCCGACCAGCAGCCCAGTGTTTTATCAGGTCGTTGTTGGCCACCAAAGCGCGGGCGATGGAAACACCGTCGCAGCCGCCCGAGCTGATCGCCTGTCGCACGACCTGCGCATTCTGATAACCGCCTGTATTGATCACAGGGATCGTCACGGCCTTTTTGATCGCGCGGCATTCTTCAAGGCTGATCGCCTCATCCTCGCGACCTTTCTTCAGGCGGAACCACAGCTTCAGGAACAGCGGGCGCAGCAGCGGGAAGCGGAAGAACAAGAAGTTTCGAAAGCCGTTGACGCCGGACGCGATCATCACATCGTAGGTCACTGCCAACACCTCAAGCGGTAAATCACCCGGAGGGTTCATGGGATGCGGAAACATTGACCCGGTCGAGACGTGCAGCGCATCAACGCCCGCCGCCTCACACCACTGCGCCACCTGCACGGTATCCGCTAAAGTGTTCCCCTTGCCTTCCCAAGGCAAAACGTTGTTGTGATCCACTGCTGACAATTTGACCTGAAGATGGAACTCACGCCCAACCTTGTCGCGGATCGCGTCGATCACTTCGAGCAGAAACCGGGCGCGATTGCGCAGCGATCCGCCATACATATCTGTCCGGTCATTGATGGCCGAGCTCAGGAACTGCGTGAACAAATAACCGTTGGCAGCGTGTAGCTCGATACCATCCAGCCCCGCCTCGCGCGCGCGCCAGGCGGCGCGGGCGAAATCCTCGACCATCTCGCCCACTTCTTGGGTGCTCATTGCGCGGGTGGGGAACCCATGCAGGCTCTCATAGGCATTGGTCGGGCTAGGCGTCGGGCGGTGCTGGTTGTGGATACCGGGCAAGTCCATTTGACGACCCGAATGGGACAATTGCAGGATATATTTCGATCCATTGGCCCGAACCGCCTCGCCCAGTTTTTGCCAAAGCGGAATGAACTCATCCGTATGAATGGTCGCATATCCAGCGATGATCCGGCCGTCCATCCGCACCGGCACATAGGATGAGATCACGGCGCCCACTCCGCCGCGTGCAAACTTGCATTCCCAGTTGATCCGCGTTTGTGTCAGCGCACCGTTTTCAGCATCAAACCGGCCCGAGATGTTGGATCGGAAAACCCGGTTTTTGACTTCCAGATTTCGAAATTTCAGCGGCGTAAAGATGATGTCATCGCTCATCCTGTCTCTCCCGCCTGTTTCCAGATCTCGGCCAGCAAGGCCATAACCCATTGCTCAGCCGGGCAGTGGCTCCAGCTTGATCCGAGGAAGGCCAGATCAACGTCCATCGCAGCGCCCGCAGCAGCGCGGGTGTTCATTGCAACCAAGGTAACGGGTCGCACGCGACCGCCGATCGAGTCGCAATGCCCGGCACCTGCGCGCATGACGGTGCGCGGAGCAACGATAGCGGATAGTGCGGCCTGCTCTGGCGAAAGCCGGGATCGCAACGTGTTATCGGCCCAGGCCTCCCTCAACCGATCAAGGCTATGCGCCAGATTGTGCACGGCAATCCCGGTGCCGTGAACCGCACCACTATCGCCCCCTGATGCGTCTGCCAAAACACCCTGGGCCGATCTCAATGCACCGGAAAAAAACCAGATGATCCGCCGCAATGGGTTGAAAGACTGCAGATACGCCTCAAGCGTTTTGGCGGCGTCCCATGTGTCCTGGTTGGCCGCATAGCCTGGATCAAACACACGACCGACGATCTGTTGCGCCAACTCGCCTGCCGGTCTGCTCAAGTCCCCTCGGACATAGGCAGCCATCTGCTCAAGCGTGCGGGAATCCCAATTCCCGGGCGAGAACAGATCGCTCAGCTTTTCTGATATTTCTTGCCGTCGCGGATTGTTGCGCATCATTGCACTCGGCAACGGCGCTCGATTCAAAGAAAGCGTCGATTTAACCCGCTGCGCGAGTATCCGGTTGAGCAATGGACCGCGTGGTATAAACCCGCGATCCAGCCCTGTGTGGTTGGCAAGTTGGCTTATTTCTTCCTGCTCGTCGGTCAGAATCAAATCGGCGAGCAGCGGGATACGGATATGCCGGGCCATGGTTCAGCCCCCCGCGATCCGCCAGGGGAAGAACGGGTTGCGCGCATCGACCAGAGCATCTGCCAATTCCGGGCAATGCCTTTGCACCACGTCTTTGAACCCGTTTTCCGCAACCCACCTGAACCCGGCTTCGGTATATATTTCAGGGCGAAAATCATCCGTATAGAAACGATCGCTTTTCAACCTGCGCGAGGCCATCAGGATAAAGATCCGGAACGCCGTATCCGAGAACCCAAAGCGAGGTGGCTGATTAGCTGACTTTGCCTCGGCCAATGTCCCGATCAGCAGATCGACCTTATCGACCGTTCCATAGACCTCTTGCAGCGCGGATTGCCAATCGGGATCGTCCGTGATCTCTTCAAAGGTGTTCGGTCTTGTCGCGCCAATCGCCTCACGAAAATCAGCATAGCGCGGGACGCCGCGCTCGCGGTCCCTGAGAACATCAACCGCCGCAAGATCGATAAACACGTTCGCTTCGACCTTTTTATCCAAACGGCGCAGCGTTTCTGGGAAGTTGTTCAGAACCAACGCACCGGGGTTTTCCGTCGCCAGCGAATACAGGACATCGTCAAAACTCATATCGTCGTAAAGTTTGCGCGCGCCCGGACCCGCGACATCTGTCAACGAAAGCTCGCGCAGAGGGGCGTTATCAATGTGGCTGCGGAAGCCAAACCGATCTGGCATCAGGGAATGCAACCGGTAGACCGATGCAAACTCTTCGGTCATCGCATAAGGGCTGCCATGATGATCCTGCGGCGAACCGGGGATGCCCGACAGAACCTCGCTGTCAGACACCCGCCCGACGGCATTGAAAACGGTCTCCCCCATCAGGCCCCAATAATTGCCGCGCATGGCCATTCGGCCCTCGGGGCTATCCATCAGCGCCGGTGTCCATTCTACGGTGTGGATTTTTGCCATAAGCGCCGCGTTGACCAGCCGCGCCTTGTGGAACAGCCAGTCTTCGCTCTGATCCGGGTGGTCGATGCGAAGCCGCGCAACAATCGCATTATGTTCGCGCGCAAACAGGGTGTGCAGCACAGATAGTCCCGTCCACCAGTTTCCATTGATACCTGCAAGTTCCTGCCCCTTGCGCTTGGCTTTCTTATCGACGGGCAGCAAGCCATCTTCCAGCGTAATCTCGGCCGATTTCGGCTGCCCTTTCAGCTTGGCGGTGCGGACATAGCGCAGGCGTTCTTCGGACGAGCCATAAATCTGCGATCCGTCCCACCAACTGGTTTCAACATTACGAAATGTGGGGGGACGGTTGGCATCGGCATCGGTCACCTCCCGATCCGGCATCGTCCGCCTCACGGTCATTTTCCCACCCGGCCAGTCGTCCCCATCCGGCAGCGGAACCTCAAGCGGCTCGGCGTCAGGATCATTAGCACCATGGCTCAGCCAGTCATGCACCATGAACTGAATCCAAGCCGCAGCCAGCACGTTGAGATGCGGCACCGGGACAAATTCATGCCGCTTGAGCAACTTTTCGCTCACCAGCCTGGGACTAGGCTCCATCAGGTCTGTTTCACTGGGCGGGTAGGTCTGTTTCAGTGCAACATTTCGCCCAAAACGGGTTCCTGCGGCGCCCATACGTGGCTCGGCCAGATCATTGAACCGACCGTCGGGCGCGCGCCAGCCAACAATGTCGAAATCTTCAGGGGCCTCACCATCTAAAGGGGCAGTTTCCGTATCGATCAGGTTGTGATGCCGCAAATTCACGCGGTGGCCCAGAATGATCGCCAGCGCTGGCAGGAACGGCCAAGCGTGCCAAACTTTAAGCCTCTGAGAAATAGAGGCAAATCTGCCAAGCAGATAGTCCAGAATTCTTTCGAACATCGAAAATGTCCTCGGGGGTAAAGAAAGATCAATAATCAAATCAATTGCCTACGCATAACACAAAATTTTCTGTTGTGACAGTTCGAGCCTCCAAGGCGGCAATTTTGCCCCGCAAGACCGTTCGGATGCATAGTAGGCTTATGTATTTCCAGCGCATGTGCCCTGACTGGCACGCACCGATCTGCGAAATTTGATTGACAGACCCAGACTGCACTGCAACCATTACGGTATTATTGAGCAAACTTTATTTTTATTATGTCTGTATTTCTGATGCCAGACAGCACCCAGCCGGAAATTGGGGTCAACACCCTGCCCGGCGGCACACTGAAAGAAGGTCCGTGAGTTCCGATAGTCAATCGGGCTGATGCATTCGAACACTTGGAGTATTGTCGTGACTATTGAGCTGTCATCGGCTTTGGATGTCGCAATCGGCGTTGTTTTCCTTCTGCTTGTTCTGTCGATGGTGGTGTCGATCACGAATGAGTTCATCGCCAAGATCTTCAGCTGGCGATCCGAGAACCTGAAGGAAGGCATCAACAATCTGTTGTCCGACCCGGATGCACAAGCTCTTGCAAAGCTGGTGTACCAACATCCTTTGATCCAATCTCTGGGACGACAGAACAAGGGCGGGAAACCGGCCAACCCCTCCTACATCCCCTCAAAGCGCTTTGCCCAGGCGCTCATCGAGACGATAAAACAATCTGCCTCAGACACCGCCTCATCCCATGGCGCAACCCGAAGCGGGTTGATCCTTGAGCGTGGCGGGGCGCGTTCTACGGAAGCCCTGACCCGCACATCCAATCCCGAGGTCGGAGAGGCGTCGCGCACCGGCGATTCAGGTATTGCGATCCCGAATGTGGGCAAGACGCTGACCGATATCCGCAGTGTCGTCGCCGCGCTGCCGGACAGTGGCGCGCGATCTTCACTATTGGTTTTGGCAGATCGCGCAAAAGGGAATCTGGACGTATTCGAACGGAATGTTGCTGAATGGTTCGACGATGGGATGGACCGTGTATCGGGATGGTACA
This sequence comes from Ruegeria sp. E1, assembly GCF_056534225.1. Classification (NCBI taxonomy): domain Bacteria; kingdom Pseudomonadati; phylum Pseudomonadota; class Alphaproteobacteria; order Rhodobacterales; family Roseobacteraceae; genus Ruegeria; species Ruegeria sp. E1. The sequence goes on from NZ_JBQFPE010000018.1 coordinate 35,525, forward strand.
AACGCAAAGTACAGACCTGCATGTTCCTCATCGCTCTGACCGTTGCAGTTGTTCTGAATGTCGACGTTCTGAATGTCGCCCAATCTCTGCGGCAGCATCCGGAATTGCGCGAAGACTTTGTTACGCTTGCGCAGGAGTTTCACGAAAACGCTGGCGGCGATGTCGAACAAACCGACGAAGCCGTTGAAAGTGCCATCAATCAATTTGCCTCGATGACAAAGCTGCCGCTGGGATGGACAAAAGAAAATTTGAATGCGGCTGCTCTGTGGTCGATTCCGGGCTGGCTTCTGACCGCGATGCTGGCGTCTTTGGGTGCTCCGTTCTGGTTCAACGTGCTGGGTCATCTGCTGGACATTCGCGGCAGCGGCAATCCCCCGCCAAAGACCCGAGGCAATGGCTCGGGGGCCAACGATGCCGCGCCTAACGCTTCAAGTTGATTTAGGAGAGTTCTGTGTTTGACTATAGTGATCCCTCGGGGCGAGATTTTCTGGGAAACACCGCCGCGCGCGACTTTTATCGGGCCGAGTTGGAAAGGGTACATCAGCAAGGGGCGCGGGTTCCCAACTCTGCTTTCACGTTGCCCGAAGCGTTTTCCGGTATCGACCCGGCACAGCAAGAACCGCCCGTCGTCGTCGAATGGCCTGGATTTCCGGTCACAGCGGGCCAAAGCGACGCCACAATCGACGCCAACAGGTTTCTGCATCAGGATGAGTATGTCGAGTGGGAGACCGCGCGAGACGCTGCCGGAAACCTTACAGTCACATTCACCACCGAGTTCCCTGAATATTTCGAGGCCTTCGCCAAGGTCGGGTTCGAGCCACTGCGCGAGGCGATCCGGGACGTCGTGTCCGACGCTGATCCGACTCCGGACGAGCTTTTTGGACCCGGTATTGCGCCAGACGCGCTATCCCCCGAAGACCGTGCTGACCGTTTCCGTGCGTTTCGCCAATCCAACCCCTGGAACAATGGCGAAAAGGGCGTTTTGTGTCTGACGCAGCAGTTCAACACATTGGGCGCTTTGATTAATCTATTGGTGCATTGCAGCGTCGCACGAACCGATGTGGACGCAAGTCAGATCTGCACGCTGGTCGGCGGGTTCTGCGGTCAGCGTCGAAACTCTGATCCGCGGATCAGTGTCAACGTGCAAAACGCTGCAAGGGCCGATCTGGTCTTAAGTGCCGCCGACCCGGTTGGCATTTCCATCGAGCGGCTTGGCGGGCGATGGACGTTGGATGGCGCAGAAGTCGATATTGCCACGACATCCACAATTGGTCTGCAGCACTGGACGATCAGCCGGAACGGCCGGCGCGCCGAATTCAGATTGCCCGCCGGGGTCGATCTGCGGTTGGACAACGCTCCGGTTGTCAGCGGCGCACAGCTTTCGCGCGTACTGATTGTGGCCTCTCGCGTGACCGCAGCAAGCTCGGCGCTGGTTCCCATATGGGCCCGGGCAGGCAACGAACCCCAGGTGCCAGTCGGCTAATCGCAACGATGACAGGAGAATGGGATGATGAGGCAGACAACGTTTTTCTTTTTAGCTGCAATCACAGCCACCTTGATAATTGGGCGACCCACGCAAGCGCAGACGCCCGTACCGCTTAGCACACCGGGTTCGGCCGCCGTTCAGGCACTTGAACTGGGCGATCCATTCTTTGAACTGGTCATTCTGGCCAACCCGCAACCCACGCGCCTGTCCGATATCGAAGCCGCCCTGCAACCGGTCCCAGATCGGCGTCGGAAATTTGTGGTGGATGAGGGGATCAAAAGCAGCGCGCCAGGCCAAAGGCGATCGGTCATCTCGTTTGTCGGCCAGACAACCGCGCCGTCTGGTGAGGTTATTGATCTTGATGCAACAGTCATGCTGTCGGTCTTTTTCGCTCCGGGTCAATTCCCCTCAAGCGAAAATGGTACCGAGGCCTGGGGCTGGGACGACGCGCGCGGGCGCTATAACTATTACAAGCTGAACGGCAATACCTGGATGTTCCGCGGCACCTCGTCGGGTCCCGAGGTTCAGAACCGCACGGGGTGCATGTCATGCCATTTGAACGGTTCGCCTATCATGAAAGAACTTCTGGTGCCCTGGGCCAACTGGCATTCGGTCAGCGACGGCATCGCGTATCTGTCGCAGCCGCCCTGGAATCCCGTCGCGCAACCCATATTTGCACCCGGGCAGCTTCAGGGGGCGGAAAGGCTTGAGGTTCAGATCATCTCGGCCTTGCGTCGTTTTCACCGCCACGAAGCCGCCCGTGCGCAAACCCCGCTGGGCGGAGGCATCACACGGATTGACAACGCGCGCGCCTTGCTGCGCCCGGTTTTTGAGACCACCGAGATTAACATCGCGTCGTCATCCGTTCCCACCGGCAATCTGCATCCGTTTACATCGTCAAATCTGGGCATCCTCGATCCGGTGCAGATCCCCAACACGCATTTTCTGAATGCCCGTGTCCTTGCCCAATCGAACTTTCCCGGTAGTAGCGCCGACGGGACTCTGAACATCGCCGCCGCCGGTCAGTTCCGCAACGCAGCCAGGGTTCCGGCCACGGTCTATCAGGACCTTGTCACATCCAATGCGCTTGTCCTCGCTTCCTGCCGCGGGCCAGTGCCGGGTCTGCAGGGTGATGCCCATTTTGCATGGCTGCACCCCGAGCCCGGATTGTTCGATGTCACCCGGGTCGAGCATCTTTTGACCGAAAAAATCGTCGACAGGAATTTCGTCGCTGCCGTCATGGCGGTCGATTTGCGCAATCCCATTTCCGACGTCAGGGCCGAATTGTTGCAGTTCGTTCCCGAAGATTATCAGATCGATGCCTCGGGGCCGCTGGACTTGCACGAACAAACCCTTGCCGCGCTTGACGCCGCTGGCACGGCGCTGCCGCCCTCGGCGCAGCTGTTCCGAGACCGGCTGCGCAGCGGCAATGCAACTGCTTTGCTGGAACAGGATGTCGAGGCTTATCTTGCCGAAGTCACAAGCGCTTTCTCTGTCCCGACCTCGGCAGAGTTTGATGACGAGGTTCAAAAGCAATTCGCCAACCTGCTGGATCGCCGAGCTGCAATGATCGCAGCCGACAGCGTTTTCTGTGGTCTCGTCGAAGGTCCGCTGCTGCCCGTCAAAGGCAACTGACTATTCCATCGGGCGGGATGCGGGTCCCTGAGTCTTTGAAGGAGAAATCTGGTGTTGATCGATTCAATTGCAAATATTCTGAACCGGCTTGCGCCCGACGGATGGGCCGATCTTATGTCAGCACACGGTCTCGACATAACCTCGGGCAATCTCGCAGACGAGCTGCTGCGTCCCTTGCCCGGGATCGACCGGAGCCTGCCCGGTTTCGCGGATCTGTCTCCATCATGTACCCGCGCAATCGAACCCGGATTCCCGGCTCGCAGCCTGCTGTTACACGCGCTTGCCAGCCCCGAGGTTCAGACAAGCCCCACTGGTCCGCTGACCGCTTTCCCGACCCTCTCGGATCTGGATTTACTAGAGAGCTACGTCTATGCCGTCACCTCCTCGAGTCTTGCGGATATCGAAGCCCGCGCGCGGCAAACGCAGGCGCAGTTTAGCGGGCCGGTGGACGGAGTATTGGCGATTGTCCTGTTGTCATCCGAATACCGTTCCGCTCCCGGAACAGTTCACGGTGGTCAAGCCGACATGGTCTATTCACGAACCGCTATCGCGCGGACGGGTACCCTGCCCCGAACCTATCGCAGCCCGGCCCGCGGGCACTGGCCTGCCTCTGACGCAAACGGCATCCATGTGGTGCCATCGACTTGGGGCGCATATCTGTGCGCAAAGGTTCAGCCCAACAGGGCGCAACTGGTGGCGGCGGCGGGTATCGGTCCGGCAGAACCGGTTGTCGACGATATCGACCACCCGTTCTGGATACCCATTCATAAGCTTTTTGACGGCGACGAATGTATCAGAGGCGAAACCGTTGCACTGAGTTGGTCGACGCATCACGAGAATACCAAGATCGCCCGCATCCACCGGTTTCTGCAATCCATCGGTGAAGCATCGAACGCGGATACGGGTGACCTGTCCGCGAGCCCCTATCGTTTTACCGAAGGTCTGGCTGATCTTACAGATGACGCGGACCTGCCACCGGGCACTCTGGTCCCAACCACACACCCGCGTCTGGTCGAGATCGCCCGGGACGACGCGGGATCACCTGTAACTTTCAAAGTTCCGCAAGCCACCGAGACACCAAACGGAAAGATCAGCCTGTTCTGGAGCAGTCTGGAGATGCGCAACTTCGGCGTAAGCAGCGACAGGCCAGTTCCCGAATATGTGCACATCCGGCATGTCCTGAACGATCAGGGCGAGGTGGTCTCACTGAACGATCAGGAAGGGTTGATCGAAACACTAGCCGAAGGTGGCTATGACGCTGTTCATTATGTCGATTTTACGGGTGCCGGTTTCATTACCCTCACCGGGACGGGCTTGTCCCAGCCCTTGGACATAAAGGCGGGCCACAGCGTGATCGCAGCGCCCGATTTCTATCCAAGGGTTGATCAAAGGCAGGTACTAAGATGGCAGACCATTCTGCGCCAGCAGGATCCGGCTCTGGCAAATCTCGTACGGTGGGAGGGTCAACTGGCCCCTTTATCGGCCATCCGCCTGCCGCCAAACCCGGAATTGCACGACGCCGGTACCCGCCCCTTTGCCCGGTCAGAGGATGACGGAACAGAAGGCACGGTCAGCGCGTTGCTTGCAGCCCCCGATCCGACCCGGCCAGCGTCGACGGGCTTTGATTTTGCGGACATTGATCGCTGCTCGACCTTGCCGGACGCAGCGGCCGGTATCTTTGCACCGGGCTGGGCGATTTCGACGGATTCCACACAAGGGCGCAAACATCTGGCCGCCTACGGGCTGGGCAGCCCGTTCCCTGAAGACGCCAAACTCTGCGCCGCGCTTAGCGCCTTCTGGCCCGCTGCCGCCCCGGATACGACGCGGACCTACGCTCCGGGCGGCAACTCGGTCGTGCCGATGATCGATGACGAAATCGCGCTGGGGAATGCCTGGGACGGCATCGCCGGACTGACCCTCTCGGGCGACGCGCAGACGGTTGAATTCCCAGACCCGGACTATGCGGATTACACCGAAAGTTCCCGCAACAACACCTTCAACATTCGCCAGACCGCCGAGGTGACATTCGACGAATACGTCACCCGCGCGCTCAGAACAGCGCAGGTCCGGCGTTATCTGGCACAGAATCCGTCGCTGGGATCCACCAATTTTCTGCTGGCCTCGTTCACTCAGGTTCCGGGCGGACATTCGGATTTGTCGGACATCGAAGCCGACACGACCAAGCTGCTTGAGGGTCGGACCTATCGGTTCAAGATCATCACGCTATCGCAATCCGCGCCCAAAGCAGGCGATCACCGCCGCCAGGTTGCCGAGGTCGACAGCCTGCTTGAAATCGTTGCCGCAGAAAACGGAATTGCCCACCGTGAAGCGGGCCATTGGGCTACATTCGACCCAATTCTCTTTGTCTGATGCGGTCGGATATCCTCATACTCGGGGATGGCGTGGCCGGTCTGTCCTGCGCCATTGCAGCGCGCCAGACGGGGCTGCGCGTGACGGTCCTGTCAGGAACATCCAGACTGAAAAACACCTTTCACGTTTTACTTCATCCCGGTGCTGAATGCCTATTTGATACGCTTGGGCTCGGGCCGCAAGTCGATGCGCTCGCGCTGTCCAGACCTGAAGGATACTGGCTGCAAGGCTGCGGGAATCATAGCTTTGTGCCTTATGGAAAAGATACCTCGGGCCCTTGGCGCGGCTATGTCCTGAACCTTTCGGATCTGGAAACCAGCCTCAGAACGCGCGCCTGCGATCTGGGTGTCAAATTCGCGGATCAACCCTGCGATTTTGAGCCGCTGTTTGCCAATGGCGCAGTAAGCGGACTTCGGTGTTTAGGTAAGGATCATCCCGCCAACTTGACAATAGATGCAAGCGGCGGGCGGCAGCTTTTGCATCGAAAACTGGGATTGAAACCCCTGTTCGGATCGCCGCCGCTGATCGCCACATATACCGCTGATGCGACTGGCAAGACGCTGCAGAATCCGTCCTTCGACCAAAGGTCCGATGGCTGGCGGTTTAGCTTCGGGATCGGCGCAGGACGCATTGCGGCAATCGATTTGAATATCACAACCCACAGGATCACCCCCTCTGACAAGATTTGCCGTGATGTGAGCTGGCAGTATCTGCCTGAATGCGCGGGCCCGGGATATGCAGTCATAGGCGACGCCGCCCTTCGACTGGACCCGGCATCCGGGGCCGGGGTGCTGCGGGCAATGATGATGGGGATCAAAGCCCCCAATCTTGCGAAACCTCCCGATAGCTGGCGGCGGTATCGCCAATGGATTCGGGATTGGGCGTTCACCGACGGCTTGAAACTGGCCGAAATCTACGCCGCCCCGCCGTTTCAGGCCGGATGGGCACATCACCACTGCTGGACCGCGCACAGGCCGTCTCATTCGGATTTGGAGGTCCGGTTGCCTGAACCAGGGAAGGGCTTTCAGAGAGGTAACGCCATGATTTGAAACCGCAAAGCCAGGAGTTTTGTAGCCAACAATTTTAAATTGGAAAGGTATAGCGATGTCACATGAAAAGAGTTTTGGTCACTCCGTCCTCGCGCCCCGTTCGAAATTCTACCAAGGGCCGTTTGGCAGATTATTTCCTAATCTGGATCCCTGGGCCCCTCCGGGATCGACCGAGGAACAAGACGCGTTTTTCCTTCAGTTTGCCACTGACAACATGGTCGAGTTGCCGGGCAAAAAACCTGCCGAAATTGCCGATGATCAGACGATTATCGACACTCTTGAGGACCAGTTCGGGTCACAGACCCCTGCCGGATACACATATTTCGGTCAGTTTATCGATCACGACATCACCCTGGATGTCACCAGCCTGTCCGGGCGACAGATCGACCCCGACAAAATCCTGAATTTCCGCACTCCGCGCCTTGATCTGGACTGCGTCTATGGCCGGGGTCCGGATGACCAGCCCTATCTTTACGAAAACGGTAAGACCGGCAAACTGCTGGTCGGCAAGATCAATGAGACAAACCTGCGCGACCTGCCCCGCAATCAGGAAGGCCGCGCGCTGATTGGTGACATGCGCAATGATGAAAACGCAATCGTCAGCCAACTGCAACTGGCCTTCATTTTGGCCCATAACGAACTGGTTGACCGCGCCAACGCGGCAGCAAGCAGTGATCCGTTCTCAGATGCGCGCAAGACGCTGATCCGCCTGTATCAGTGGGTTGTCTGGAACGATTTCATCAAGCGCATCACCATGGGCGAGGTGTTCTCGTGCGCGTTGCAACTGGATGCTCTGTGCGGCGGTCGCAAGGTTTGGACCATGGGTCTGGAAGATGTCTATAGATGGAAACATCAACCTTTCATGCCGGTTGAATTTGCCGGGGCGACCTATCGCTTCGGGCATTCCATGGTCCGCAACTCGTACCAAACAAACGCGCCACATCGCGGGTTCAAGGAATTTGCGCCGATCTTTGACAATACAGGCGGCGGCAATCCCGACGATTTGCGCGGGTTCCGTCCGATGAGCAAAGAAAACGTCATTCAATGGGATTGGTTCCTGCAAATGACCAGTTCTGCTCCCGGTCTGTTCCCTCAGATGGCGCGCAAGATCGATACCAAGCTGGCCAACGCGCTGGTGCATCTGCACGAGGCCGAGGCCGGAGAGGCGGAAAACGTTCTGGCGTTCCGAAACCTCAAGCGCGGCGTGATGCTGGGATTGCCGTCCGGTCTGGATGTGGCAAAGAAGCTGTGTCTGGATTCCGTGCCGCTGAGCGACGGCGAACCGGAATCGCTTTGGTACTATATCCTGAAAGAGGCTGAGGCGCTGCCCGATGGTAACAGCGGCCAGATGCTGGGTCGCGTCGGGTCCACCATCGTCTGCGCGGTCTTTGCCGGTTTGCTGAGGGGCGATCCCTGTTCCTTCTTCAACACAGATCCGTGCTGGACTCCGGATCAGGATCCGTTGCTGAAGCCCGGTGAGGACAATCAAGATGATGAGGCCTGGACACTTGCGTCCGTGATCCGCCTGTCGGGCCTGCCGGTTGACGGGGGTGACGTGAGCGCCCAGACCTGAAACTGCGGGACCGCCCCTGCGAAACACAGCACGGTATTCGGTCGGTGGTTAGTCCGAGAGCGCCTCACAGGTTTGCGTCAACCAGTCCAGAAATGACCTGACCTGATCCGAAATACGCCCCTTGCGGTAGATCGCATAGTAATGGGCGGCCCAGTCCAGGGGGATATCCAGCTTTGCCAAGCTGCCATCCTTCAGGTACGCCTTGACGGTCAACTCCGGGCTGACATGCAGCCCGTATCCTTGCAAGGCGGCATCGAGTTCGAACTTGGCGCCGCCGGGATCAACAAGATCAAGGTCATCAGGATCAAGCCCTGCGTCTTTGACGATTCCGTCGAATACAGGGCCTCCGATACTGCTGTCGCAGATCCACGGCACCGCCGCCAGGTCCGAGGCACAGGCCTCGACAAGACCAGGCGTGCCGCACACAACGAAATGTGACCGCAGAAGGGTGCGTTGATCGGCACCTTCCCATATCTGCCCGGGCGGCCCGCCCCGTACCGTGATGTCAAACGCGTCGAGATCAATGTCTTGGATATTCCTCTCGGGCGTGAAGGATACCCGAACACCCGGATGGGCGGTCCAGAACATACCGAGCTGCGGCATGATGACGGCATCGACAAACCGAACTGTAGTTGACACACGTACACCGCGCGCTGCCTCCTGTGCGGTCACGTCATCTATGCCTTTCACTATCTGTGAAAACGCATCGCTCAGCGATGCCGCCAACGCGCGCCCTGCATCCGTCAGTGCCAGACCACGCCCATCTCGACGCACCAACGCGATCTCAAGCTCAGCCTCCAGCTTTCGCACCTGCTGCGCAATCGCCGCTGTTGTGACGTTAAGCGAGCGCGCTGCGGCGGAATAGCCACCCAAACGCCCGGTTGCCTCAAAAGCACGTAACGTTGTCAGTGGCGGTAGCTTATGCCAATCAACATCATTCATTAATTTTACTTAATAGTTCCGAGAAATTCCTGACTCATCAAGGGTGCAATATCCAAGCTATCCTAAACAAATCATACGCAATGCCACAATACATCAAATGGTTTTGCTAAATGATTTGGAATGTGTCATCGCAGGAGTCTCTTATGACCAATCAGATTACATACGTCGCCACCACGCTATATTTTGCATTTACAACGCCCTTGATATCCGAAACCAAGATATCGACGGCGCAAGACGCTCAAGTTGCTTATGTCGCGGCGCTCAATTCAAACAATTTGAACCAGTTTCTGAATGCGGTCACCGACGACTTTGTGCTTGTCGCACCTGACGCGCCCTTGCTGGAAGGAAAGGCCGCCGTTGCCCCGTGGGTCACCGCATATTTCGGCACCGTTCAGACGTCATGGCAGAAGCAAACTCTGGAATTTGTCGTTGTGGCTGATTGGGCATTCGAACGTTATGCCTTTACGGCGACTGATATTTCCCACGGCTCGGGTCTGGCAAATGTCGCGACAGGTTACGGGATCAATATCTACCGCCGCGAAAACGACGGATATTGGCGCGTCGCGCGGGATATCTGGTCGCTGAGCGTCAAGGATGCGCGATCGGATGAAGCACACGGTGTTTCGACCTGCTCCACTGGCGTCGCACCCTGCTGAGCTGCGCTTGTTCATAAGCATTCGGCCCGCTCTCTCATAACGCTTGCGCTTTGTGTAGGGCATGTACGACGTTAGCGGAATTTCCTTTGATTTCGGCAACATGTTTTCCAACCGGGCCGTTGGGTGATACAGCTTAGCCATGCGCCGTACCGTTCTGCCTTTCTTCCCTCCCTCCAACGCCCGCATGCATGAGGTCTGCGGGCCCGGGGCCTATATGTTCGCCTTTGCGCTTGCCGCGCGGCTTGGCGGTCAGGTTATGTGGATCCGCGAGGGCTGGGAGACCAGCCAGATCAACCCGAACGGGTTTTCGGATTTCTTTGACCCCGCCCACCTGACCGTCTGCGACACCAAAGATCAGGCTGAAACCCTGGCGGTTGCCGAAGACGCCCTGCGCTCGGGCGCGGTGGCTTTGGTCGTAATGGTTCTTAGCAAACCTTCGGGTCTGACCGAAGGACGGCGGCTGCAACTTGCGGCGCGCGATGGCAAGTCCACCGGGCTGGCCATTATTTCCGAAGGCATGGGCAGCAATGCGACTGAGACCCGCTGGCATTGTGCGCCGGTGTTTGATCCCAAAGACTCGACTCTGCAAAGGTGGGAACTTATAAAGAACAAATCAGGAACATTAGGTATCTGGCATGTTCGATGGGATGCAGCGTCGCGTCGTCTCACTGTGGTTTCCCCGGCTGGCAACTGACCGGGTTTTGCGCCGATGCCCGGTGCAAGGGCCCTTTGTCCTGACCCTCAGACAGCAGAATGCCAACCGCATTTATTGTCTGAATGACGAGGCCGCGAAACAGGGTCTGCACCCGGGGATGCCCTATGCGGATGCACGCGCCTTTTGTCCGGCTTTGCAAAGCGGCACGGCGAACCCTCAAGCGGACCAGCATTTCCTGTATCTCCTGCGCCGCTGGGCGACGCGCTATTGCCCATGGGTCGGGCTGGAAGGCCGCGATGGGCTGGTGCTTGATATCACCGGCTCGGCCCATCTTTTTGGCGGAGAGGAGGCGATGCTTGCCGATATGCGCGCACGGCTGGCACGGGCCGGAATCTGGGTACAAATCGGGCTGGGGGATACACGCGGCGGTGCCTGGGCGCTAGCCCATCAGGGCGAGGGGATCGCACCTTGCGGCGCCATGCTGACGGCCCTGAAGGCCCTGCCCGTGGTGGCATTGCGGCTGGATGAGGCCACATCGGTTGCCCTGCAACGCATGGGATTGCGCACGATCGGCGCCTTGGCGGCAGCCGCACGCGCGCCGCTGACACGCCGCTTTGGTCCGGGTCTGTTGCTCAGGCTGGATCAGGCTCTGGGCGCGCAACCCGAAGAGATCACACCGCTGTCCGAACCGCCTAGCTACGCGGTGCGCATGACCCTGCCAGACCCCATCGGATTGCTGCCGGATGTGATGGCAGGCACCGAACGGCTGCTGGTGCAACTCTGCGCCAAGCTGAAAGCACAAGAGACGGGCGCGCGCAGGCTTTGCATGACATTGCGCCGGGTGGATCAGGATCATCAGCAGGTTGAACTGCGTCTGGCGCGGCCCTTGCGCGACCCCCGGCGTATCCTGCCGCTGTTTGAACGCGGGCTGGGGGAAATCGATGCAGGCTTTGGTATTGATCAGTTGCGGCTTGAGGCCACCCAGGTCGAAGACCTGCCCGTGCGCCAGATCAGCCATGTCACCGGGCGCGGCAAGGACCGGCTGGACGATCTGATCACCCGGCTGGGCACCCGGATCGGGCTAGAGAATATCCGGCGTTTCCTGCCCGCCGACAGCCATATCCCCGAGCGTGGTTTCATCGTCGCGCCTGCCGCCTACTCCGAAGCATCTGGCGGCTGGGTCAATCTGAACCCACGCCCGCTCTGCCTGTTTCCGCCTGAACCGATTGTGGCCAACGGCCCCTATCCGCCAGGGCGGTTCCGCTGGCGGCGCATGTCCCTGACAACAGGCCGCGCCACCGGACCCGAACGCATTGCCCCCGAATGGTGGCTAGAGGATGACAGCTGGCGCTCGGGCTTGCGCGACTATTGGCGCGTGGAAACCACGCAAGGACGCAGGCTGTGGCTGTTCTACACGCCCCAGAATCCGGGCTGGTTCGTGCAGGGAGAGTTTGCATGAGCGACGTGAACCATACCCATCCTCCAACTGAGTCATCCCGCCGGGACATGCCTGAAACGCAGCTGCGCAAGCAGGGCTATGCCGAGCTTTGCATTACCACAAACTTCACCTTCCTCACCGGGGCCTCGCATCCCGAAGAACTGGTCTTGCGCGCCGCCGAACTGGGATTGTCCGCCATTGCCATCACCGACCATAACTCTCTGGCCGGGGTTGTCCGCGCATGGTCCGCCCTGCAAGAGTTGAAGCGCCAGACCGCGCAGCCGCTTCAGATCAGGTCCGAACAACGCATCGACAGCTCGTCCCGGCAAGAGGTCGGACACAGGCAATCACTTGCGAAACCAGAACGCTCAACCCTGCCCAAACTGATCACCGGATGTCGGCTGGTGCTGCGCGACAGCCAGGTCAACTGGCTTGCCCTGCCCTGCGATCTGGCCGCTTACAAACGGCTGACCCGGCTGCTGACCCTGGGCAAGCGACGTACGGACAAGGGGGATTGCGAGCTTTACACGCAGGACATGCTGACGGCCTGCAAAGGCATGATATTGATCGCCCTGCCGCAGGCAGGTCTGCATAAGGCCGCGCCGGATATTCAGACCGTTCGGCGGCACTTTCCCAACCATGTCTTTCTGGGCGCGGTGCCGCGCTATGATGGCAGCGATCAGGCTTATCTGGCCGCATGTGCCCGGCTGGCACAAAGAACCTGTGCCCCCATGGTGGCGGTTGGGGATGTTTTGATGCATCGCGCCAGCCGCAGGCAGTTGGCCGATGTGCTGACCTGTATGCGCGAACATATCACGATTGATCAGATCGGCACCCGCGCGTTGCCCAATGCCGAACGCCGCCTCAAATCCGGCGATGATCTGATACGCCTGTTCCGCCACCACCCCGGCGCTTTGCGCCGCACGCTGGAAATTGCAGACCGGTGCAGCTTTGATCTGGGGGAGCTGTCCTATGAATACCCCGATGAGATCACCAGCGGAGAACCACCCCAGACACGTCTGGAGCGTCTGGCCCATGAAGGGTTGCAGCGGCGTTACCCCGATGGGCCGCCTGATACTGTGGTCCAGTTGCTGCGCAAGGAACTGGCCGTGGTCGCCGATCTTCGGTTTCCTGCGTATTTCCTGACCGTGCATGACATTGTGCAATATGCGCGGTCGCAGGGCATCCTGTGTCAGGGGCGCGGGTCGGCGGCCAATTCGGTGCTGTGTTACCTTCTGGGCATCACGGATGTCAGACCGGACATGATCGCCATGGTCTTTGAGCGGTTCATCTCCAAATACCGGGGCGAGCCGCCGGATATAGACGTCGATTTCGAACATGAGCGGCGCGAAGAGGTGATCCAGTGGATTTATGAAAAGTATGGCCGCCATCGCGCCGGTCTTTGCGCGACTGTCATTCATTTCCGCACCCGAGCCGCGATCCGCGAAGTGGGCAAGGTCATGGGGCTGTCGCAGGATGTGACTGCAGGGCTGTCAGGCCAGATCTGGGGCATGACCAATGGCGGCGTTGATCTGGACCGCGTTCGTGAACTGGGGCTGGACCCCGACGACCGCCGCCTCATGCAGACACTCCGCCTGATTGGTGAGATCATCGGCTTCCCCCGGCATTTATCCCAGCATGTCGGCGGTTTTGTAATCACCAAAGGGCGTCTGGACGAACTTTGCCCGATCGAAAATGCCGCCATGGAAGACCGCACTGTCATTTGCTGGGACAAGGACGATATCGATGCGCTCAATATCCTGAAGGTCGATGTGCTGGGGCTGGGGATGCTCAGTTGCCTGCGCAAATCCTTTGACCTTCTGCACCAGCATGAGGGGCAGGATCTGAGCATCGCAAAGGTACCGCAGGGCGACACCCTCACCTATGACATGCTGTGCCGGGCGGATGCAGTTGGCGTGTTTCAGGTCGAAAGCCGGGCGCAGATGAACTTTCTGCCCCGGATGCGCCCTCGTGAGTTTTATGATCTGGTCATCGAGGTCGCGATTGTGCGCCCCGGCCCCATTCAGGGGGATATGGTGCAGCCTTATATCCGGCGTCGCAATGGCCTGGAAAAACCCGAACCTTTCGGCCCGGAGCTGGAAAAGGTGACGGAGCGAACATTGGGCGTGCCTCTGTTTCAGGAACAGGCGATGCAGATCGCCGTGGTCGGGGCAGGCTTTTCAGCGGAAGAAGCAGACCATTTGCGCCGCTCTTTGGCCTCGTTCCGGCGGATGGGTACAATCGGCACATTTCGGGATAAATTCATCAAGGGGATGTTAGATAATGGCTATAATACCGAGGTGGCCGAGCGATGCTTTTCCCAGATCGAAGGCTTTGCCGATTACGGATTTCCGGAAAGTCACGCAGCAGCCTTTGCCATGCTGGCCTATGTCTCGGCCTGGCTGAAATGTCATCACCCAGCAATCTTTGCCTGTGCGCTTTTGAACTCGCAACCGATGGGGTTTTATGCGCCCGCCCAGATCGTCCGTGATGCGCGCGAACATGGGGTCGAAATCCGCCCCGTCTGCGTCAACCATTCGGACTGGGACAATCTGATGGAGCGTCGCCCCGATGGCGCGCTGGCGCTGCGTCTGGGGTTTCGCCAGATCAAGGGCTTCAAGGAAGAGGACGCAGGCTGGATCGTCGCGGCCCGTGGCAATGGCTATCCGGACCCAAACGCACTTTGGCTGCGGGCCGGGCTGCGACCGGATGTATTGACGCGATTGGCCGAGGCCGATGCATTCTCGGACATGGGCCTGGCGCGACGCGATGCGCTCTGGCAGGTCAAAGCCATTCAAAGCCCCCGACCTCTGCCCCTGTTCAATGATCCCATTGACGGGGAAACGATCCACGAACCGCAGGTTATTCTACCCACCATGCAACTGGGCGAAGAGGTGGTCGAGGATTATGTCTCGACCCGCCTGACCCTGCGCGCGCATCCGATGGAACTGCTGCGGCCTTCGCTGCCGGGGCTGACCACCCATGGATCGTTGCTGGACGTGCCGCTGGGGCGACACAGCGTTTGTGGTCTGGTCATCACCCGTCAGCGACCGGGCACAGCGTCGGGCGTGATTTTCCTGACGTTAGAGGATGAAACCGGGGTGAGTAACGTCGTGGTCTGGCCCAAAGTGTACGAGCGGTTCCGCCGCATCGTGATGGGCGGACGTCTGCTGAGGGTGACGGGTTATCTGCAACGCGAAGGGATCGTTGTGCATCTGATCGCGCAGGATATTCAGGATATGTCGCACAAACTGTCCGAACTTGGGCATCCGCAACCGGAAACCCTGACCACCGAAGGCCCCCGCGCCGATGATACGCCCAAACGATCCCGTTATCCCGCAAGGGCAATGCATCCGCGCGAGCAGGCAAAACGGCTATTCCCAAGTCGGGATTTTCATTGAGCCGAAATGGGCGAGCGACTATTTCCTCTTGGGCACCGCGTCACCACCCTTGGTTGCTTTCGCCGCAGCCCGCGCCCGGTTCTTCTTGCTGCTGGGTTTACCTTTGGGCGGTGGCGGCCCCTTGGCGCGGCGCGGTTTGGATTTGGCATCCTTACCAGCCTTCGGTTTCCCTTTGGGTCTATCTGAAGAAGGCTTTCGCTTTTTCAAAGGGGTTTGCACAACCCTGTCCGTATCCGCCGCCTCGGACTTTTGCTCTGCCGATTTCTCGCGCTTTGTCTTGTGAGGACGCAGCTTGCCCGCGTGCCCCCGGTCAGATTTCTGCCGCTTGAACGCGGGAACATCGGGGGGCCCGTCCAGACGCTCAATATCCTTTGATCCTTCGATCTTCATCTCCGGACCTATGGCCTCAAGAAACCGGTCGACTGAGGACAGGCGGATTTCCACGTAAGACACATCATCGGCAATGCGGATCGAGCCAATATCGTCCTTGGCCACACCGCCCGCCTTACAAACCATTGGCAGCAAATGCCGAGGCGATGCGTTCTGGTTTCGACCTTCGGACAGGGAAAACCAAACGCTGGGGCCGAACGCGGCTTTTTGCCTTGGTTTTTCAACCTCAACTGACCCTAGTTCTTCCGGGGCCGAGTGGCGTTTCTGGTACTGGCGCAAATATGCGGCCGCGATTTGTTCAGGTGTGAATTTTGCAACCAACCTCTCGACCGTGCCAAGTTCACTTTCAGTGATCTCAACCTGCCAATCCTCGCCGGAAAGCATACGCTCCTGATCGCGCGCGTTCACCTCATCCGCCGAAGGCGCAGAAACCCACTCGGCGTTCAGCTTGGCGAATTTCAAAATGCGCTCTGCCTTTTTTCGCGCAGACGGCACGACAACCAAAGCGCTGACCCCTTTGCGACCCGCGCGACCTGTACGACCGGATCGGTGCAACAGGGTTTCATGGCTGTTTGGCAACTCGGCATGGACCACCAGATCAAGGTTGGGCAGATCGATCCCACGCGCGGCCACATCCGTTGCCACACAAACCCGCGCCCGACCGTCGCGCATTGCCTGAAGCGCGTTGGATCGTTCGCTCTGTGTCAACTCACCCGACAAAGCCACGACCGAGAAGCCCCGGTTCGACAACCTCGCGGTCAGCCGCGAGACCATCGCGCGCGTGTTGCAAAACACGATGGCATTGGGTGCCTCGTAATACCGCAGCACGTTGATGATCGCGTTTTCGCCGTCGCGCGCCGCCACCATCATGGCGCGATAGTCGATATCGGCGTGCTGGGTCCGTTCGCTGATCGTCGAAATGCGCTCGGCATCACGCTGATAGCTTTTGGCCAATTTGACTATCGCCGCCGGAACCGTGGCGGAAAACAACAATGTCTGCCGCTCTGCTGGTGTCTCATCCAAAATGAACTCCAGATCCTCACGAAAGCCTAGGTCCAGCATTTCGTCGGCCTCGTCCAGAACCACCGCCCGAACATGGCTCAGATCGATGGATCCGCGCATGATATGATCGCGCAATCGCCCTGGTGTCGCGACAACCACATGCGACCCTCGCGCCAGCGCGCGGCGCTCATCTCGCATGTCCATTCCGCCGACACAGGACGCCAACGCTGCACCCGCATCGGCATAAAGCCACCCAATTTCTCGCTTTACCTGCAGCGCCAATTCACGTGTTGGAGCGATGATCAAGGCCAGAGGCGCAGAAGCCGCATCAAATTTTTCGTCCGCACCAAGCAATGTCGGCGCAATGGCCAGTCCGAACCCTATAGTTTTGCCCGATCCCGTTTGCGCCGACACCAACAGATCCCGGCCTTCAAGGTCCGGCTGGGTGACGGCCGTCTGTACAGGTGTCAAAGCATCATAGCCCTTGCGGGCAAGTGCATCAGCAATGGATTTTTTCACGGCGGAGGTTCTTTGTGCAGGGCGGCCAGATGCGTTCAGGACGCATTGTCCGAGGTTAAAGACCGCCCTCTATCTGGTCGCACCGAATTTGTATAGACGAATTAGTCGCTGTTGCATCCGTATCTGGTGGCCGCACCGGCGATAAGCGGCCATCAACCCAGATAGTCACGCAATCCGGGCGGAGGATTGTCCAACAGTTCCCCCGTTGCCTCAGGAGGATGTGCCACCCCATCAGCGACCAACACTGCCTGTTTGGTGATGCGCCGGGCATCCTGCGGGTCGTGGCTGATCATCAATAGGGTCATGTTGGTCCCTCCAATCAGCTCGGCAACAAGGTCCAGCATGTCGGCCTTCAGTGCCGGCCCCAATGCCGCGAAGGGTTCATCCAGCAGCAGGATGTCCCGGCGTTGCACGAGAACCCGCGCCAGTGCCACGCGGCTTTGCTGCCCGCCCGACAGTTCCGAAGGCATTCGCGCGCCCATGTCAGCCAAGCCAACGCGCGCCAAAGCCGATTGCACAGACGCCATTTCCTGTGTCGAAAGGCGCCCGCTTGGTCGAATACCAAGTGCTACGTTCTGCTGGGCGCTTAGGTGCGGGAACAGATTGTTATCCTGAAACAGCACGGCCATCGGGCGTTTCCCCGGTGGCTGGCGCGTCAGGTCTAGATCGTTCCAGAAAATATGCCCGCGACTAAGATCACGAAAGCCTGCAATGGCCTCTAACAACGTGGATTTTCCAGCCCCCGACGGTCCGATGATTGCGGCACTGGCCCCGGCTTCAATGCTGAAATCGGCCTTCAGAACGAAATCGCCGTTTGCCAGAATGCAGTCGTCAAGCCTCAACATGCCAGCGCCCTCCCCGGTCCAGAATCCAGAAGGATCCCATCGACAATATCAGCAATAACAAAGCACCCCCGGCTGCTGCCTGCATCTGATAGGCACCCATCAGACGATAGATTTGCAACGGCAGCGTCGCGGTTTGCGTGTCGGCAAACAGGGCGATCACACCCAGATCACCCATGGACAGCGCCGTAGCCAAGCCTGCCGCAAAGCCGATTTGCGGGCGCATACGTGGCAGCAGGACGCGCAGGAAAAAGACATGGCCCCGCATATCAAGGGAAAGCGCCAGTCGTCGGTATTGTCCAACAGCGTCCCGCGCGGCAGGGATCAGAATGCGCAGCGCAAATGGCAATGCCATGACCGCATTGACCAGCGCTGTTACCGGCAAAGCAACTACAGTTGGGCTGACCCATGGTCGGATCAGAATGAAAAGACCCGTGCCGATGACCAGTGGCGAAGCCGCCAGCCCAAGGATACCACTAAGCTCGACCACCGAATGCCGTCCGGTTGCAACAGCCGTCGCCATGGGCAAGGCCAAGGCCAGCAACACCACAGTGCTCGCCGCAGCAACCGCAACAGAGGTTAACGCGGCCTGAAACACCTGTGATGGCAAAGCCCACAATCCTGCGAAACCACTGATAACGACCGAGGCCAGTGGTAAAATCAAAAAAGCCGTTGCAGCGAATATCCATATTGTATCCACAACAAGCCTCCCACCATCCCATCGGCGGACGGCACGATCCAGGCCAGCGCCCAGCCCGTCACTACGCGCAAACCGCAATGCCGCCAATGCGGCGGCAGCGGTCAGCGTCAGTTGCACTGCAGATAACAGAGCCGCGCGCCCAAGGTCAAAATCATAGGTAAAGGCCTGATAGATAGCGAGCTCCAGTGTGGTTGCCCGTGGCCCTCCACCAAGGGTGAGCGCAACCGCAAAGCTGGTCAGGCAAATGGCAAAAACCACTGCCAAGACGCTTGGCAGAATGCGCCGTAGCATCGGCAGCTCGATCAATTGGAACAGTGCCATTCCAGAACAATCCAATTGCGCGGCTAGACGAAATCTCTCGGCCGGGATTTCCTGCCAGCCCTGCAACACCAGGCGGGTTGCCAAAGGCAGGTTGAAGAAGACATGCGCCAAGACCACCCCGTGCAATCCGTAGATGCGGATAGGCGGCAGGCCAAACAGGCCCAGCAGATCGGACATCCATCCGGCCCGACCAAAGACCTGCAAAAGGCCCAAAATGGCGACAATCACTGGCAGAATAAAGGGCGCGCCAAGCAGCGCGATCAACGCGCGCCTGCCCGGAAAACGCCGACGGGCCAAAGCCCGCGCGACAGGTATGGCAAGCCCGGCGCTGAAGACAGCGGACAAGACTGCCTGTGTCAGCGTAAACCGCAGCGCTGCCCAGTCAGAGGGCACAAACCCACCGCCCGTTTCCGCGCGCATAGCAACCGCGGCCAAAGTTCCCAATATCAGCGCGGCAACCAAAGCTGCCGCGCCAACGCCCGGAAATGGGCTTACTGGCTGAGCGCGCTCAACCATTCGGCCAACGCCTGATCCCGCTCGGCAGCGGCGTCTACAGGTCCGAAAAGCAGGGACTTCTGAGGGACGGTCAAGGTTTCAAATCCCTCCGGCAAACCACTTTCCGGAGTCACAGCCGGATACATCCAGTTTGTTGTCGGAATGATCTGCTGAAAGGTGTCTGAAACCATGAATCGAAGAAATTGATCTGCCAGTTCAGATTGATCGGTTCCGGCCAGTTTCGCGGCCACTTCAACCTGCATATAGTGACCCTCATCGAATGCGGCGGCGGCCTTGCTGGCATCTTCTTCCGCAATCAGGTGATACGCAGGCGAGGTTGTATAGCTGAGAACCATGTCTGCTTCGCCATCAAGAAACAGGCCATAAGCTTCGGACCAGCCTTTGGTGACGGTTACGATATTGTCGGCAAGCCCTGCCCAGATGTCAGATGCCTCATCCCCATAGGCCGCTTTGACCCACAACAACAAGCCCAGGCCGGGGGTTGAGGATCGGGGGTCTTGAATGATGATCTTGCTGTCACCTTCAGCCAGAGCGCGGAAATTGGCAGGCGCTTCGGCATCGGCATTGTGAACAAAGGCAAAGTAACCCCAGTCGTAAGGCACAAACACGTCGTCCGTCCATTCGATCGGCAGAGTATATTCGGCGCTGACCGAATGAGGGGCAAAAAGACCCGTTTCCTTTGCAGCGGTGATCAGGTTGTTATCAAGCCCCAGTACGACATCCGCATCTGAAGCCTCACCTTCTAGTCGGATACGCGACAAAAGGGCGGCGCCATCTTCCACGCCAACCAGATTCAATTCGCAGTCGCAAACAGCTTCAAATGCTTCCTTCACCTGCGGGCCGGGGCCCCAGTCGGATACAAAGCTGTCGTAGGTATAAACGGTCAACTGAGGTTTGTCGGCGGCAATCGCCGATGTTGCACTCAGTATTCCCGCAGCAATCAGTAGATGTTTCATATCATCCTCCATTGCGGCGAGAGGGCAAGGATGGATGAATCCGTCACCTTTCCCTCCGCCGGTTCTAGCCGGTTCAGGTTCAACGGGTCCGCCTGTATGGCATCTCAGCGTGGCAACCCACGCACCCCGAGGTGAGACCGTGATTATGAGGAATGCAAAGGAATTACAACCGCCGTAAGCCCGGCTTCTATTCCGGGTTTTCAGTCCAACCCCGTCTGAACGAGCTCGGGGCCTCTCCGTATCGTTTCCTGAATCGGACGGTAAGCTGGGTGGCGCTGCCAAATCCGGTGGCCGCCGCGATCTCGGCAACCGTCATTTCTGTTTCGCTGAGCAGGGCATAAGCCCGTTCGACGCGCAGTTCGATGTAGAACTGCACCGGTGAAGTTTCGACATATTTTTGGAACAACCGTTCCAGCTGTCGACGCGATATGTTGACCGCAGCGGCGATTTCGGGGATGTCCAGAGGGTCTTCGAGATTTTCGTGCATGATCTGCATCGCGTTGATCAGATATTGATTCCGGCTTCCGAGCGCGACTGAAAAGGCAGATTTCTGAAGGGTTTTCCTGTTGTTTGACCGAAAGTGTATGCACATGTCGGACACGATGATCGCCAGATCTTTCCCAAAGTCGGTTTCGATCATGTCCAGCATCATGTCGGTCGCGGCGTTTCCACCGCCGCAGGTCATCAGATCATTGTCGATTTCGTACAGGTTCCCCGAAGGCTCCAACCCGCCGAAATGCTCCGCAAACGCAGGGTGATTTTCCCAATGCAATGTAAACCGCTTGCCGCTGAGCGCACCCACCTTGGCAAGGGCAAAGGCACCTGTGCATAAACCGCCAAGCTTGCAGCCAAAAACCTTCTGGCGATTTATCCAGGACAGGACTTTCGGATTCGTGCTTTCCGCCGGCTCGATGCCCGAACAGACAAACAAACGTGAGGACCGGGGCAGGTTCTGCAACGCATAATCCGGCGTAATTTCAACCCCGTTCGAACATAATACCGGATTTCCGTCTTCCGAGATCAGGAACCACCTGTAAAGTTCCTTATTCGTAACCTGATTGGCGATCCGCAACGGCTCTACCGCTGCGCTGAATGCCAGCATGGTCAGTTTCGGGAGCAGTAGAAAGTAGATCTCTTTCGCTGGCCCGTCATAGTCGATGCGGAAACTGGCTGCGCCCTTGGGTATGAAGTTTTTCGGGTTCATTTCCTTCTCTCCCAACACAGCGCCAGCCTGAGAAACCACTGCGGATTTGGGCTGCAACGGGGCACCTCGCAATACTCGGCCTTCTCTAGGCCGTATCCAACGCTAATTACACCATTTCACGCAGTTGCTGCAGTAGTTCCGAACTGACCATGACCCCATCCGCTTGCGAAGCCATGCGGTTCCTCAGTCGCCCGTCCCCGGGCACCCGCGCCGTGCCGTTGCCTTCGATTTCGGCACATATCCGCGTGACATAGTCATCGAACGCGGAATTGCCAAAGCGTTTGGGATCTATCGCGATCAGTGTTGCACCGCCTTTGATGTTCAATGCCCCATGCTCCTGTCGATCGGCATTGTCGACGGATAAGGTGCCACCAGCCAGCGCGGCCCCCAGAATCTCGACAAGAAACGCAATCGCTGCGCCTTTGTGTTCCCCAAAAGGCAGCAGGGTTCGGGTTTCCAGAATGGCGTTTGGATCGGCGCTGGGTTCACCGTCGGCATTCAACCCGGCCGGGCGTGGCAGCTCATGCCCTTCCGCCGCGGCCATCTTGATATCCATAAAAGCCACCGTCGAGGATGCCTGATCCCAGACGATCGGCGCGCCGTCCTGCCGGGGGCAGGCAAACGACATCGGATTGGTGCCAAAAACAGGGCGCAAGCCGCCTTGCGGAACCACCATGGACAACGAATTTACCACCGCCAGGGCAACCAGTCCGGCCTCGGCCAGCGGTTCCGTATCAAAGCGCAGAGCCGCCAGATGGTGACAATTGGCGCAGGTAAAGGCCGCGATCCCATGTTCACGGGCCAGCTCGATCAGATCCTCGCGCGCTTTGGCCCCCGCAATCTGATAACACCCGTTATCGCCATCCCCGCGCAGCACACCCGGCGCAATCCGTTCAATCGTTGGCTGGGCAACCGGGTTGGCATATCCCGACTGGAAACTCTGTACATAAAACGGCAACACCCGCAGGCCATGGCTGCGCGGCCCGTCTTGTTCAGACATCGTCACGATTTCAGACAGGATTTCACAACCTTCATCATCGACCCCTGCCGCAGCCAGTACGGACCGAGCCAGATCCCTGACTTCATTCAAGGTAAGCGTCTGGCTAGTGGAATCTGTCATGGCTTGGATCCTTTGCGTCTGCGGCAACAAAGTCCATGATAGCCGCCCCTCACCCGACGGAAACCCGAAACTTGCGGCGACTGTAAGATCAATCCCGCGAACGGGACCAGCGCAACATCACGCTGGCGGCAAGCGGCGCGCCGATAATCACAAGCACGATCCGCGTCAGATGATGGGTGATCACAAATCCCAGATCCGCACCCGAGACAATCGCAAGCACCGTCATTTCCGCCTGTCCGCCGGGAGCAAAGGCCAAAAACACCTCGACTGGTCTGCCCAGTCCCAGCCTGGTGGCAAAGATTACAAAGCCTGCAGCCAACACGGCAAGCACAATGACATAGGCCACTCCCGCCACAACAACGCGGCGAAGCTCGGTCCAGGTGACACCGACGAACTGAACTCCGATACCGCAGCCAATCAAAAACTGAGCAGCCAGAATGGCTTCGCGCGGTGGGCGCGTATGGATGACGTCGCCTAGCGAAAGCGCGGCCGTCAGGATCATCGGCCCAAGGATCGGGGCCCCGAACAAACCAACCCTTTCACCACCCTTCCATCCCGCAAAGGCCACCACAACCATGAGAAAAAGCTCGTGCAGCGGTAACTCTCTGGCGGGTTGGCCGATGGGATTGCTCAGTTCGACATTGTGAAAGACCGTCAGAAACAAAGGGGCCAGGGTCACGATGATCAGAACACGCGTGCCATGGATCAGCGACAGGGCACGAGGGTCCGCCCCGGCCTCGGACCCGAAAATAACCATGTCCTGCAAGCCCCCCGGCATCGCCGCATAGAACGCTGTCTTGTCGTCAAAGCCCCAAATCTTACGGAAAAATGGCACTCCGACCAGCGCGATCACAAGGATAAACAGCGGAATCAGCATGATCGACGCGGCCATCTTTGGCAGCTCGCCAAACAGGGCGGGTGTGATCGAAGCGCCAACAGCAACACCCAGAATGGTTCTGGCCGCAATGGACACCTGCCCAAAACCAGACATTGGCACATGCGCCAATGCAGCGATCAGGCAAGCTGTCATCGGTCCGAACAGAAATGGCAGTGGCAGGCTCAAAGCCCAAAAACCCGCTGTGCCCAGCAGCGCAAGGACAAGCGTAATCCCCCGCCTGGTCAGGACTGAAATCTGGTTTGATTGAAAGCGCAAAGCTCGGGTTCCGGTGTCGTTGACTCCCTATGTATCCATGCGTATACATCTGGACGCATAATTGAGGCAAGAGCATAACGACAGTGCAAGACGACCTGATACAACCCGGCCCGCAGGGCAGTTCCGCCTATCAGCGCCTGCTGGACGAGATCCGCGAAGGCACGCTTTTGCCCGGCGACCGCCTGCGCGAGATCGAACTCTCCCAACGGCTGGGTGTCAGCCGCACACCAGTGCGTGAAGCAATTCGACAGCTTGAGACCGATGGGCTGGTCAGCCACGTCCCAAGGCTTGGCGCAACGGTCCGCAGTCTCGACTATGCCGAAGTTATGGAGCTATATGAGATGCGCGCCGTGCTGGAAGGCACGGCGGCCCGGCTTGCGGCAAGGGCTGCTTCGGATGTGGAACTGGATGAACTCGAAGTTCTAAACGACCGACTGTCCGAGGCAGGCACAGGCCCCAAAGCGGCGCGAATCAACCGGATATTCCACGCCACCTTGCTGGACGCCGCCAAGAACCGGTTTCTGGCAAAATCCATGTTATCCCTGCAAAAGGCGCTTCTGATCCTGGGGCCCTCACAATTGCTGGACAGTGACCGGGCCGAAGCTGCGGTGATCGAACATCGGCGTGTCATGGCTGCCCTGAAATCGCGAGACGGCTCAGCCGCCGAAGCGGAAATGCGCACACATATCCGCGCAGCGCAGCGCATGCGGATCCGGGCGCTTCAAGAGCGTGACCGGACCATCAATTCAGATCACTAGAAAACCGAACTTGCACCCATTGGTGCAACCGCCAGGTACTCCCATCATGTATTTTTGCGGTTCTGGATCAGATCATCAACAACCGACGGGTCTGCGAGTGTTGAGGTATCACCCAGGCTGCCAAAGTCGTTCTCGGCGATTTTGCGCAGGATGCGGCGCATGATTTTGCCCGAGCGGGTTTTGGGCAGGCCTGGGGCCCATTGGATCACG
>NZ_JBQFPE010000019.1:0-58388 GCF_056534225.1 Ruegeria sp. E1
CTGTGATTTCGGAGAATTCGAGATTTTGTATTTGCAGTGAATGGCCGGTTCAACGGGCCGCACCGCGACATCTCGACCGGGTGGTGGAGGTTGGCTTTGGGCCGATTCAAACAAAATACTCAAGGGGCGATAGGCAGGAAGAAGTGCTCGGTCCTGCAAACTGATCATTCTTCGAAGCGTCATTTCTTTGACACTTCTGCGAACACATTCTCCTTATGGATCGTTGAAAAAGTTTTTCAATTCGTGGGGCAATTCTCCAAGTCATACAGTTCATTCCAGTCTTCGCCTTCGCGCAGTGGCATTCTGTGCCCGTCAGCAATGTTCAAACACGCTGCGGCCGGTCAAAGCCTGTCTTTGTTCGTTGCCCGAGTTCTTCGACCAGAATTGCCTTCAGGGCCGATCAAAGACACACGCCTTGGAGCGCTCACTTCAAGTAGTTTTGAATGAACTCCGGCGATCGCTCAATGTACGCGCGCCTGATAGCGTCCGCCGCAGTCTTGAGGGCTGCTGCGTCATCCCCCGAGATTTCTGTATATGTGGTGCCGACCGCACGCATTTGCTCCTCAAATGCAAATCTTTCATCTTCAAGTTGTAGCCAGCGCTCGGCTATAATGTTTGAAACTTCCTCAATCACGATCAGGCGGTCTTGTCCATCCAGCGAAGCGAGCCACTCACCGTTTAAGACGGCACCATAAAATCCAACGCGCATATCGAGATCGACCAACACATATTCCCCATCTGTTGGGCCAATCAGGTCCCATCCAGCGAATGAAGTCAGAACGACATCTACACTTTTATCCCCTAAGATCTTTGGCAATTCGGGCGCAGGAAAGTTGACGCCCTTCGCTCCAATCGTTTCCAGGTAATCCGTCAGCATTGGCGACCCTGGTACACGGACAGTCTTTCCGGGCAGTTGGTCAATACTGGTCAACGGGTCCTTACTCACAAACAGGGTGTATCCGGCCGGAGCGAGGCCCAAAATATCGAGGCCTACATCGTGGAGCCGGTTTGAAAGGTCATCAATTAACACCGCGTGACCGTTTGCATCGCGAATAGCAAACAAATCGATGCTATAGGGAAGCGTAAGTAGCATGAATTCGGGGGCAAAGCGTTCAAGCCGTGCAACCGGAGGCCAAACCATCTGAACTTGATTGTTGACCAATGCGTCCAACGCGATGTCTTCATTCGGAAACAAGTCCGAATCTGCACTGAAGAAATCGGCTACGATCCGCCCCTCGGTTCGGTCCCGGATCTGGGTTGCCAATGACGCCAGCAGTTGAGATTTCGGATGCGTGGATGGTGTGTCCGAATACAGTTTCATGCTTACCTGCGAAAGCGCAGCCACAGGAAGAAACACCATGTAAGCGAATAAAATAAGTGCCGATAGAGATCTCATAACAATCCTCTCCTGCATACATGTTCTGGCATCACTATTTGCTTACTTTAAGTGTCAAGTTGAGCCGTGTAAAATCAATGGCCAATCGCAACCCGCTCAACTTTCGCAATCAAAACGAATGCGCATAGAAACACCAGAAGGCATAGGTGCTGGGCGGGTTCTGTCGCACAGAGTCGAAACCGGGCGGTTGCGCGCATTGATCTATCTACGCTTTACAAAGCGGGATATGACAACGCTATGGCTCTCTATCGCCCTTCGCCGCCTCTGCTTTCCGGCTTTTTGCCCGAAGAAGATGGCCACTCCGTGTTTTGGCAGACGTTCGGTAACGAAAACGCGCCAGCTATCGTGTTGCTGCACGGAGGGCCCGGAGGCGGCACGCGTCCCCAAATGGTTCAGTTGTTCGACCCGGAACGTTGGCACATAGTCACGATCGACCAAAGGGGCGCAGGACGATCCACGCCGCACGCGGGCGACAGTGTGGATGCTCTCAAGGCGAATACGACAGAACACTTGATCCACGATCTGGAACGCCTGCGCTCCAGTCTGGGGCTGGCGAGTTGGTATATCTATGGTTCTTCATGGGGAACTACTCTTGCAGTGGCCTATGCGCTGGAGCATCTGGAGCGGGTGAAAGGTCTGATCCTCGCTGCGGTGGCAATGATATCACGCGAAGATCTCAACTTTCTTTATTTTGGCGCCCGTCGGTTTTTGCCGGAAGCACATGAAGAGTTCCACGCGTTGGTACCAGAGGCATGCGACGGGATTGAAATTGCGGCAGGCTATAACGATCTTCTCGTGGGTGAAGATGCAGGTTTGCGATCCGCTGCTGCGTTTGCGTGGTGCAAATGGGAAGCCGCCGTAGTAAGCTTGGACCCGCGGGTAGAACGCAATCCATCTTATGAAGACGAACGCTTTCGGCTCGGTTTTGCAAGGATCGTCACACATTACTTTCAAAATCTTGCCTGGCTTGACATGCCGCTGTTGGAACAGGCCCACAAACTTGCCGAACTGAAGATACATCTTATACACAGTCGGCTCGACCTCTCGGCCCCGTTTTTGACACCTTGGCGTCTGCATAACGTCCTGCCCAGATCGGAACTCGTCGTTGTTCCGGGTGGATTGCACGGAACGCTCTATGGCCCCCTGGCCGACGTCATCATCATCGCAGCGAACAAAATGCAGCAGTCGCAATAGCCCGCAATCAGGGCAATGACAGAATTCGGCTCTTGTCTCGGACGCACTAACGTGAAGGTGTTTTTTCTGTATTCTCGGTCAGCGACAGGGCCAAATAGACAGAAATAGCGTTAAGCACGGCTAACACGGTTAATGGGATAAGAACGCTTTGGATTTGCGCCACTAGGCCAAGCATTGCGGCGAAAATGATCCCGCCGATACCAGCCGCCGCGTCCGAGAGCGCAACCATATAGGGGCGATTGCTGTCAGACGACATCGAAAGCAGGTACAAGTACCGGCCTTCAGTTTCTCCGCCGATCCCAAAGGACAGAAAAAAGATCGTTGAGGCATAAACCCAGGGATTACTGGCCAAGCCGAACAGATCGAAGCCAATCGCCATAAGCGCCGAAATGCACGCGATCATTGACGCACCGGCGATTGTGTATCGGATCGACTTGCGCACGACCCGCCGCCACAAGACTGCACCAACCGCGCGTCCAGCGCTTGTTGCCGTTACAAAAATGGTCAGTATGTGCGGAGTAGAAAGATGAAATGTCGCCGCATGAATAGTGTAGAACGGCGTGGCCAGTTCGACTGACAAAAAGAACAGTCGCGCGACCAGGAAACGTCGGAACCACGCATATCGCAGCGCCAGAGACCAACCGCGTGAAACTTGGTTATAGAAGGACTCCTTCTTGTCGGACTCCTCTTGATTGCTAACCTCGTCAGAGGTTTTTGTAAGCACCAGTCGGAACATGCAGAAGCAAGAAACCAAAAGGGCTAGCACACCCAACCAAAGCAGAACTCGATGTCGCTCGAACGGGGTTTCTCCTACCATCAGCGCCCGTGTGGTCCACACAAGAGCTATCGCGATGATGCAGCTTAACGCCAGTTGCGTGAAGACGATCTGCCCGCGTTCTTCTTCTTCGAGTTCCGAACCATAGATGTGGTTGCTGCCCAAAGCCCAGACTCCGTAGCAGCTGCCGACTACCAAAGCCACCAACACAAACAGGACCATCACGACCCCATCGGACAGAGCCGCACCTGACAGGGCCAAAACGGTCAGGACCAAAGCAATGACGAGATTGGGGAGTATCATCGCTTTTTTGGAGCGATTCCCAACACGAACATAAGGGGACATCACGGCTTCGGCTATAATCCGGGCGCCTTTGACACATGGCAGAAGCAGCCCGGCCAGGAATTGTGGAGCCCCTAGTGCTAGATACAGGAATGGAAGCACAATGCTGGGGCTTGCGAGAATGTCCGACAACGAATCCGCAATACCGCCCCAAAGCAAATAGAAGCGGTTCTTAGTTGGGGTCGAACCCGATCTCTTGTCCGCGGCACTCATCTCGTTGAACTTTTTGCCATAGATTGTGCCTCGATCCGCTGGCGTGCATTGGCGTTGTTGATATCATCATAAACGTAGTTTTTGCGAACTTACCTGATGGAAGGTGTATCAACTAACATGAGTGTTGCAGACCTGTTTGACACCGCTATAGCTCGCCTCGAAGCGCAAGATAAAAAAAAGCGTTCAACCCGAGGTTCGGTGTCGGCGCATACCGGCATAAGGGCGCAAGCTGCTTGTTTGGCGGCATGATCGAAGATGAGTTTTACGAATCCACAATGGATGCGCATGAAGATGAGTTGGGCAACGTCGTCGCCCGATCGCCTGTGCACAAGACACCGGTGCTGGAAGCGATCCGGGCCTCGACCGGTGTAAATCTACTGGATCGCCTGACGGTCGAAGACCTCCAAGCCATTCATGATATACACGAAGTGGAGTGGAAACCCGGGCATTCTTTCAAGGCCCTTCTGCCATGCAAGATTTCAGCCAAGATATGGCGTGGGGCCGCCACCAAATAAAACTCCGGTGCTTCATTGCAACCTGTACGACGTAAATCCAGTTAATTGCCAACCTCGCTGGCGCAGCGAACGCCAGGTTTGATGGGCCGTGCGGCAGCGACTTGACCAATCAGTGAAGGGCCGGTTTGGGCCGGCTCCTATCTGAGCAAACTGGCTTTCACCCTGCAAGGGTTACAAGTTTCGTGCAAAAAACGCGCATGGGTTGTAAAAAGACGCCCAGTCAACCACAGTGAGCACCAGGGGCATCTGCTGCGCTGACATGGAGGCGCTTGTTTTGTGCAAGGCGATTTGACTGACACGCCGGTGGATACTGTACCGCATGCGCGGTTAAACCGACCTTTGTTGGGCATAAATTTCTTTGCCGGAGATGTGACCGCAGGGTTCGGCCCTTATTTAGCGATCTACCTGTTGGCCCAACTTCACTGGTCGCCCCAGAACATCGGTTTCGCACTTGCCCTCGGATCAATTGTAACGGTGCTAGCACAGACACCGGCCGGAGCGTTGATTGATTGGATACGCGCCAAGCGGGCTTTGATGGTTGTTTGTATCACAGCTGTGGGTTTGGCGGCTTTGACACTTATTGTATCCAACGAGGCGATTGCGATCTACGGCGCGCAGGCGACAATGGGTGTCGCGCTGGCTTTTCTCGGTCCGCTGATTGCAGCGATAACGCTGGGCGTTGTGGGGCGGGGGGCGTTTACCCGCCAAACCAGCGCAAACCAAGCGTGGAACCACGCAGGGAACGTGGTGGCGGCGGCGATTGCCGCGGGTTTAGCCTTGGCAGGCTATGTAAACGGGGTATTTATCCTGATAACTGTGATGTGTGTGGGCATGATCTGCTGCACCATGCTGATCAGACCCACTGATATTGACCACGAAACCGCCCGTGGCGGCGTTGCCGAGGACAGATCGGGTGCCGAAAAGCCCAGTGGCTTTGCCACGATCTTCAGTGACAGGCGTCTTCTGATATTTGGCGTTTCGATCATCCTGTTTCACTGTGCAAATGCCAGTATGCTACCTTTGGTGAGCCAGAAGGTCGCCAGCGGAGGCGATACCAAGGCCGGGATTGCGTTCACCTCGGCTTGCATCATCTCGGCACAGTTCATTATGGTCGGAATGGCGGTTCTCTGTGGCCGGACCGCAGATCATTGGGGGCGCAAGCCACTGTTTTTGGTTGCTTTCTCAATTCTTCCGATCCGCGCCTTTCTCTATACTCTGACAGACAATAGCGTGGCGCTTGTCGCCATTCAGTCGTTGGATGGCGTAGCAAACGGAATCTTTGCCGTTCTGTTTTTGCTCATCGTTTCGGATGTGACTAAAGGAACCGGGCGGTTCAATGTCGCACAAGGGGCGTTGGCCACCCTCGTCGGAGTTGGAGCTTCGGTCAGCAATCTGGCGGCGGAAGAGATCGTGCAGATCAGCAGCTACGATGTGGCGTTTTACTTTCTTGCAGCCGTCTCGCTGCTGGGGGCATTGATTTTCGCCACTCTGATGCCGGAAACGGCTCCGCATGCAAGCCGCAATCAGAACAAGCCTGACGCCGCGCAATCTTAACCGGAGTAGCACATTGTCCTTCAGTCTTGGGGTTTCAATTGCCGTTTTCACTCTGATTGCCATCCGCGAATGGCTGCCTGCGTCTATCAAAATATGGCATGTCATGACGGCAGGAGCATTCGCTCTGCTGATCACGAGCGCAATAACTCCGAAATCTGCCATAGAAGCGATAGACTGGAATGTCATGCTTTACCTGTTTTCCGTCTTCTCCATCGGACGCGCCCTGTATGAAAACGGTATTTCGCACCGGATCGCAGGTTGGATGGTAGGCTGGCGAACGCCCGGCGTCTCACTCGTGGCGTTCATGCTTATGTTCGCGCTGATCGCCGCAGTCCTGACCAATGACGCGGCTGCAATTATCGGCACACCCATTGCGCTGATGTTGGCGCGTCAAACCGGAGCTGACCAGCGAACCTTTTTGATCGCGCTTTGCGTTACCGTCACGATCGGCAGCATGGCCACGCCCATTGGGAACCCGCAGAACTTGTTGATTGCGGCCAGCGGCCAAGTTCCGGCCCCCATGATTACATTTGTTCACTGGCTGATTGTTCCCACGTTGATCTGTTTGGGTGGCAGTGCATTTTGGCTTTCCAGGCGAATGGTGGTTTCGACTCCAAGCTTGGAAAAAGCGGATGTAGCAGAGGAAAATGGCGGGGTTAAATGGCCAGTGCTTCTGGCCATTATTGTCCTTGTCGTTCTTGTAACCGTTGAGAGTGTTCTGGCAGCCACCGGATCAGACTTCGGGTATCCGCTGGGGGTTGCAGCGGCCATCGCCTGTTTGCCAGTCTACTTGTTTGATAGTGCCCGGCTGAAAACCTTTGTCCGCCTCGACTGGCCTACGTTGGTGTTCTTTGTATCCATGTTCATTGTAACCGGCGCACTGCTGAATTCGGGATCGTTGCAGACTATTCTGGGCGAAGAGCGCGAGCATATGAGTGAACCGCTGGTGACGGCCGGTATCAGCTTTTTTGGCAGCCAGGTTTTTTCAAACGTGCCACTGGTTGATATGTACCTGAAGCTGATGCCTTCTTTCGATGTGCCAAATCTGATGATGCTTGCCGGTATTTCGACCTTGGCCGGGAACGTCTTCATCATCAGCGCGGCTAGCAATGTCATCGTCTTGCAAATGGCGGATCGCATGGGGGCGCAGGAAGTGACGTTCACCCAGTTCATGAAGGATGTTGTGCCAATCGGGCTAGTTTCGACCGGGATTACCGTTGGTTGGATTTTGCTTCTTGAGGCTCACTTGTCCGGCAAGGCGTTTTGATGAACAAGCTGATTTGCACCGGCTCGGAGCCGCAGCTACGGGTCCAGCAGTTTTTTGAACTGCACTAGCCGGTTTCCTGATCTTTTAATCGCGAGACAAGCATCACGGCACGATAAGTTTCCCCGTCAGGTTCGGCTGTTGCATAAAGGTGTGAATCGAGTGCGTTGTCAGAAATCGAAAAACGCCTAATTCCAGTTGGAAAGAATCCGTTCAATGCAAACGCCCGAGATGCGGCTGCATTGACCTCGCCCGATGGCATAACTCGGACAACAGCGGCGAGTTTGTCTGTGTCCCAAGGCAAATTCATTGCGCGAGCAATAATATGACGTGCCAATCCTTGGCCCTTTAGTGTTGAGAACAAGCCGTTCAATTTGCGGATTCGAAGGCCATCCCAACTCTCGGGTTTCGTATAAAGGCCACCAAGCACTTTGCCATTCTCAAATACCACGACAAGGTTGTTTCCCGGAGCGGTGAGTATATCCTTCGATATGTTGTTCAAATTTGCAGGTGTGCGATTGATCTGTTCTTTTAGCTCAAAAATATAAGCGTCAATTACCTCATCCGGCGCAGCGTCAGCCGGGTATACTCTGATGCTCGGTGGCATTTTTCCAGAAATGCTCATTCAGTTTAGCAGTCCTTTTCTAAACGCACCTCGCAGCGTTCGCTCATTGCTGTTCGAAGACGCCTAAATCTTCGATCCATCTAACATGTCGCGGATGACTTCAGCGAGCGCAACAGCGACCGGTTGCAACGAATTGGGGTCGAAGTGTACGCCATCAATGGTGCCGGGACCGACCACTTCATTGATATCAAAGCACCGCGCGCCAAACGTGGCGGCGACCGGGGGATATGTGTCGCGAAGCCGTTGCAGCGCTGCTGGGCATTGAACGGGATCGAACAGCGGTGCCAGCCAAGTTCTGCTCACGTCACCCATCGCAGGCGGCACCAACACCAGCGTTGCTGGTGCCCGGCCATCGGGTCCAACATTCGATTTCGACACGATTTCCAGAAGGCGGCCGAGACCCCGGGCGATTTCATCGCCATTTACATTGAAGCGAGTCTTAACGTCATTTGATCCCAAAAGGATTATAACAAGATCGAATGGCATGTGCGTCTTGAGAGCTATTGGCAGTTGGGCGAGACCGCTCGTTTCGCCTATCATGGGATCGTCGAAGACTGTGGTTCTGCCATTCAACCCGTCTTCGATCACGTGGTAGGCTGTACCGAGTTCCGCCTGCAGCCGCCTCGTCCATCGTTCAGTGAATCCGTACCGGACAAAGTCAGCACCGCCGCGCGGATCAAACCCCCAGGTCAAGGAATCTCCGAAGCATAGTACTGACTTCGGGTTGTCAGCTTGCTGACTCTGTATTTGCTCGTTCAAAATAGCTCGCTTTTTATTGCTCAAGGCCAGCATACTCGTGCTGGAAAGGACCTCAAGCCTTGAGCCGCGACACTGGCCAGCGAGGCGGCGAACGGCAAGGTCCTTCAGGGCAAGTTTTTACTTAGCGGCAGCTTCTACGCATGCAGCGAAGGTTCGGTTTGGCGGCTCGTACCGTAGCAAGGGTCGCCAAAGCTGTACGGCAGCTTCAAGGTATGGTTACCATCCAAACTGAGGCAATTTACAAACGAGCTTTTTCCGTTTGGGTCTCCTGCTTGATCACAGCGGAAGACCTGCACTAGCATTGAGGTGTCATGGCTAATGGTCTTCTCCTTGATATATCGGGTGTTCTTTATAACGGAACGCAAGTGATCTCGGGTGCCAAGGAAGCGGTGGATCGATGTAGAACGCAAGAGATCCCAATCCGTTTTCTCACAAACACCACTCGCAGACCCAAGCGGCTAATTGTCGAAAGGCTGAATCAATTCGGCTTTGCAGTCGACACGAACGAGGTTATCACCCCTTCTCAGGCTGCTTGTGACTGGTTGAATCAAAACGGGTATTCTCCTCACCTTTTGGTGCATCCAGACCTGATGGAGGATTTCAAAGGGGTGGTTCAGGGAAAACCTGCCGCTGTAGTTTTGGGTGATGCGGGGCAGTCTTTTAACTACAATAACCTAAATGCAGCGTTTCGCGCTCTTGACCAAGGTGCCCCTTTCTTAGCGTTGGCAGCGAACCGGGTTTTTCGCGATGCCGACGGCGCGCTCAGTCTTGATGCCGGAGCGTTTGTGCGTGGCCTTGAATACGCGGCCCAAGTCGAGGCTCAAGTCTTGGGGAAACCATCGGCCACGTTTTTTCGGGCGGCTGCAAACAGCATGGGATTACAACTCGCGGAAGTCATCATGATAGGGGATGACGCTGAAAACGACGTCGCCGGAGCGTTAAAAGCGGGTGTCGGCAAAGCCATACTGGTTCGCACCGGAAAGTACCGCCCTGGCGAGGAAAAGCGATACGATCTGGCACCTTCTTTCGCGGCAGATGACATATCCGAAGCAGTTGACTGGGTGATGAAGCTCCTCGCCCGATGATGGGTAGGATCTGACACCCTCTGAGTGTCGCGT
Organism: Ruegeria sp. E1; assembly: GCF_056534225.1. NCBI lineage: Bacteria > Pseudomonadati > Pseudomonadota > Alphaproteobacteria > Rhodobacterales > Roseobacteraceae > Ruegeria > Ruegeria sp. E1. Next base: position 9,756 of record NZ_JBQFPE010000019.1, read on the forward strand.
TGTGTGAGTTCAACTGGCCTCCGGTTTTGCGCTTGTGGCGAACGGCATGTGTGGATTGCTCCTGCATAGCAAGACGTATTTGAATGAGTTCGCACTGGTCAGAAGCAGACATGTGTCCGGCCTGTTTGCGCGGCACATGTGTCCGCTGGCCCTGATGGTTTCCGCAGACCAAGTCCCATACAGGTTCGCGGACAACGTTGTGTCCCGGACATTCGATTGGGTGTCTTGGTTACGGGGCTGACTGTGCGCCAGCAACTCGTTGGTCTTGCTGTCTCGGTGTTTTTGTTCCTTTGCTTCAGGCGTAGTGTGGGCGGTAGTATTCGTTCTTCGTCAGGACGGCCCAACCTCTCTTTGCCACCGCTGGATCGATTGAGCGGTGTCAGGCCAAGCCAAGCTGCGAACTCGCGACCGTTCTTGAACTGGCGCGCATCGCCGATCGTTGCTGCTATGGCTGAAGCTGTCACCGGACCGACGCCTGGTATGGTTCGAAGCAGCGCCACACGTGGACCCTGCTTTGCCTGAAGGCGCATACGCATTTCGTACCAACGGATCCGCAAGTGCAAAGCCACGAGCTGATTGCTCAAATTTGTCAGCACATCGACTGCAACTTCGGGAATATCTGGGCGGTCGTTGTCCAATACATCTTTTGCAAACTTCACCGCGCTGCCAATTCCTTGGGCAATCACAATTCCAAACTCGGCGAGCAGCCCGCGCAACATGTTGCTGATCTGAGTGCGCTGGCGAACGATGAGATCACGAGCGCGATGAAGGAACAGGACGCTTTGTTGCTCTTCCGTTTTGATTGCAACAAACCGCATGGTCGGGCGTTTCACGGCTTCGCAGATCGCTTCGGCATCGGCGGCATCAGTTTTGCCACGCTTGACGTAAGGCTTCACGCAATTGGCCGGGATCAAACGGACATCATGTCCGAGAGCGCTCAATTGGCGCGCCCAGTAGTGGCTCGAACTGCAAGCTTCCATTCCTACCAAGCAAGCTGGAAGGTCTTCAAAGAAAGCCAAAAGCTGCGCCCGCCTTATCGCGCGATTGAAAACAACATCGCCGTTTTCAGCGATGCCATGGACTTGCAAGATGTTCTTGGCGAGATCTATGCCAATTGTTGTAACCTGCATTGGGTGGCTCCTCTCATAGCAGTCATGACAACTGCACTATGGCGCATTGCGACGCCGGTTGGAGCAGGAACCATCCACCCCATCAGGTTCGGCTGGCCGCGTAGCAGTATCGGCTGGCGAAGTTCAAAGTCCGGAATGGGCCGCGAACATCACTAGCCTAGCATCACCAAACTAAACTGTCGGTCTGGCATCAAAGTGGGTCAGGAGCCCTTGTCGCGCGTTGATTTGGACGTCGTGAATGTCCAGTAAACTTGCCTACCTAAGAAATTTTGAGTTCTGCCTTATCACTCTGTTGCGGTCTAACCTCAGGATCTAGGCTAGTCCTGCCATCACCATGCAACGCAACGTCCGAGCGGAAGCGGTCAGGATCATCCAAATCGAGTTTTGTCCCAAACAAATGATCGTCTGGCGAATTCTCTCAGGAAGACCGCCTTCCGCACCATAGCTTTCGTTGTAACAACTCATCGTCTGACCGACTGTAGTGCTCACACCTGCTTTGATCAGACAGCCAAAAACTGGATCAGTTGGAATGGCTTGAATAGTCTCTTCGATGGGCGATCCTGAATAGGCGCTGGTAATGGCATCCCAAGCCTGCTCTGCAAATGCCTCGCCAGGAAGATCGATGCTCGACAAGTCGATACGACCAATTTCGTGGTCTTCGAAGGTGACGACCGCCTCCATCGCTTCGAAATCGAATTTTAGGTTGAGAGCTACTTCTTCCCAGTCTGTAAAACCTACTGGCCGTTTGCGAGCCGAGATATCAAATGAAACCTCGTTCTCCATAATAGCGGTATCTTTGAAATCTATATCAAGCTCATACTCAAAATCATCTTTGGTAATCCGGTGGCTAGTAATTTTAGGCATCTCTAGTAGGTCCTGGTTTTCCGAGTTTGACCGCTGATAGCTGCGGCCGATTTTGGTGCGATCCGGCTAAAACTGTGCCTCCTAGGCGTCGCCTTTTCAATAGGCTGTGCTGACCTCCGCTTCGAAATAGGTCTTGCGAAAACAGACGTCCGGCCAACGGCATAACTGTCCGCGCTCTCAACTTCGGCAAGGCTGAAGTCGGACTGCCACAGCGAGAGTCAGCTATGTGGGCTGCAACCGCAGCATCATTGCACTGGGATGGATGTCGGCTCTGGGCCGCCATTTAGACGGCCCAGAGAAGTTAGATTTCAATGGCTTCAGCAATGGCAAGGGCATCCTCAATTTCAACACCGAGATACCTGACGGTACTGTCCATCTTTGTGTGTCCCAGCAGAAGCTGAACAGCGCGAAGGTTGCCAGTCTTCTTGTAAATCTGGGTAACTTTCGTGCGGCGCATTGAATGTGTGCCATATGCACTGGCGTCCAGTCCGATCGACGTAACCCAGTCCCGAACAATCCGTGCATACTGGCGCGTCGATATATGAAGGCGTTCATGAAAACGGCCTGGCCAAAAAAACTCTGATCCGACCATTAGTTCGTCTTCCATCCATTTCTCGACGGATGCGCGGGTGCCTTCCGATATCTCAAAGCGGACTGGCTTCCGCGTCTTGCTCTGCAGCACTGAGGCGCGTTTCTTGATCTGGCCAGACGCCATAACATCCACAACTTTCATCTTAACAAGGTCGCACCCGCGAAGCTTGCTGTCGATTGCCATATTGAACAGAGCTAAATCACGTTGGTTCTCTGCCAATTCAAGCCGCACCCGGATTGCCCAGACGTGCTTTGGCTTCAGCGGTCGTTTCTGGCCAACGATACGTCCTTTGTGCCAAGCTGGGCGAAGCGCGCGAATGGCCGGTAAGTTTGGTGTTTCCATGACTGATCCTCCGATCCGCCATTCCCTCCCAAAGCGACAACCCGACGTTGACGAGGTACCATATCAAAGGATTTCTGCGCTGACTCCGAGGTCTGCATCGAGCCCAGTTTTGCGGATTTCTCCAATGTGCACGAATGACCGCTTAACAGGTGCAGGCAAGGGCCCAGCTCTCGCTTGTCAGCTAAACGCAATGCTTGATGGATTAATGCGGTGTCCCCAAAAGCCAAAATGCTTGGCGAAAATAATCAAATTAGCGGCTGATTAAACATAGCTCCGAATCCCACTTAAAATAGATTTAACTTAACATCGGAGACGCAATCATGACTGATTCAAATACAATTTTCTTTGGCTATCATGCTGATCCATCGCGCTCCAGCTCATTGCAGGCTGCCGCCTACACCGAACGCAAGTGGTTTGATGCAGACCTATGCGCCATCCTCTCCAAAACTTGGCAGTGGGTATGTCATGTCGAGAAAACACGTGAGCCGGGATCTTATGTAACAGTGGATATTGCCGGCCAACCCATTGCAGTTGTGCGCGATAAAGAGGGTAAGCTTCGTGCCTTTTATAACGTCTGTAAACACCGTGCGCACGAATTGCTGTCGGGCGAAGGCAATACAACGCGGATCATGTGCCCCTATCATGCTTGGGTCTATAAACTTGACGGGCGATTGGCGCGTGCTCCACACACCGAAAACCTCAAAGATTTCACGAAAGACGAGATTTGTCTCGATGCGGTGAAGGTCGAGGAATTTTGCGGCTTTGTTTTCGTAAATTTGGATCCGATGGCAGCTTCTTTGTCAGAACAATCCGGCAACCTGGAATCCGAAGTGCGCCACTGGGCGCCGGATGTGGATCAACTCACATTTGGCCACCGCCTGACCTACGACATCAAGTCGAACTGGAAGAACGTCGTGGACAATTTCCTTGAGTGCTATCACTGCCCTACAGCCCATAAGGATTTTTGTGACCTCGTGGATATGGATACCTACAAGGTTACAACCTACGGCATCTACTCCAGCCATATGGCTGACGCAGGCAACAGTCCAAATACCGCCTATGACGTCTCCAACGCCACGGTGAAAACCCACGCGGTTTGGTGGCTCTATCCGACCACTTGCCTGATGCGATACCCGGGGCGGTCCAGCATGATCGTGTTGAACATCATCCCTGTCGGGCCAGATCGTACGCTTGAAACCTATGACTTCTTCCTTGAGACGCCGGAACCTGACGCGATGGAGATGGATGCCATTCGCTATCTGGACGAGGTACTTCAGGTCGAAGACATCAGCCTCGTCGAAAGTGTGCAGCGTGGGATGAACACGCCAGCGTTCACGCAAGGTCGGATCGTCAATGACCCGGATGGGTCCGGCAAGTCCGAGCACGCCGTGCATCACTTCCATGGCCTGGTTCTGGACGCTTACGCAAAAGGTGCTGCGTGACGCGGCCAAACATCCTTGTGATCATGGCGGACCAGTTGGCGCCGCATTTCACGGGGGCCTATGGGCACAAGATCGCCAAGACACCTCACCTTGATGCGTTGGCTGCGCGCGGCATGCGTTTTGATGCGGCCTACTGCAATTCTCCTCTCTGTGCACCTTCGCGGTTTGCCTTTATGTCGGGGCAGCACATCAGCCGCATTGCAGCGTATGACAATGCGTCCGAGTTCAAGGCTTCTGTGCCGACATTTGCGCATTATCTCAAATCGCTGGGCTATCGAACCTGCCTTTCGGGCAAGATGCATTTCATTGGTCCGGATCAGATGCATGGGTTCGAAGACAGGGTGACAACTGACATCTATCCTGCGGATTTCGCGTGGACACCCGATTGGGAAGCACCGGATGAGCGGATCGATAAGTGGTACCACAATATGCAGACCGTCAAGGAAAGCGGTCTGGCACAAGCGACCTTCCAGATCGACTATGACGACGAAGTGGGCTTTGCCGCCAAACGTTGGCTATTTGACGTGGCCCGGGACAAAGCACGCGGGGACGACGCGCCCTTTGCAATGGTTGCAAGCTTCATCCACCCGCATGACCCATATGTGGCCCGGCCCGAGTGGTGGAACTTGTACGCAGACGAGGAAATCGACATGCCCTCGTTTGTGCCTGCATTGGAAGATCGGGACCCGTTTTCCCGCCGTTTGATGGACGGGATCGAGGCGTCTTACGTGTCACTCAGCGAGGAAGAGATACGGCGCGCGCGCCACGCTTACTTAGCTAACGTGAGCTACTTCGACAGTAAAATCGGTGAACTGGTTCAAACCCTTAAAGAAACGGGTGAATTGCGCAACACCATTGTGATTGTCACAGCCGATCACGGCGACATGCTGGGCGAACGTGGGCTGTGGTACAAAATGAATTTCTTCGAGCACTCGGCGCGCGTTCCATTGGTCATGGCCGGCCCCGGCATAGCGGTAGGGGCCGCGCAGAATGCCGTGTCGCTGGTTGATATGTTGCCGACATTTATCGACATCGCTGGGGGTGACGAGACGATGCTTGGAGAACCGATCGATGGTCGCAGCCTGATGCCTTTGGCCCGGGGCGAAGACGACCCAATTGACGAAGCCATCGGTGAATATTGCGCCGAAATGACGGGCTATCCTGTGATCATGATCCGGCGCGGGCCTTTGAAATATATTCACTGCGATAGCGATCCACCGCAGCTCTATGATCTGAGTATTGATCCGATGGAAACCAAGAACTTCGCTTCGGACCCAGACTATGCTGACGCAAAAGCGCGCTTTGCGGTCGAAGTCGCCGAGCGTTGGGACGGCAGCGCATTGCGGAGGAAAATAATCGCCACGCAAAAATCGCGTCGTGCGTTACACGCCGCGATGGAGGCTGGCGCCAGCGCGCCTTGGGACTACAACCCACCCTCCGATGCAAGCCAGAAATATGTCCGCAACAATATGGATTGGACAGTGGCTGCAAGCCGCTACCGCTATCCGCCTTTGAAGGATTGAAGCCAATGATGCTGAAGGAAAAAGTTGCTCTGGTCACTGGTGCGCGCGGTGGTATCGGGCGGGCGATTGTCGCCCGTTTTCTAAGCGAAGGCGCAACGGTATTTGCGGCTGACCTCACACCGGAAGGGTCGTTGGATCGGCATGACGATGACGGCAGTCATTTTGTCAAGCTGGATGTCACGCAAGAGGCAGACGCAATCGCAGTGATGGATCATGTGCGTGCGGCTCATGGCAAACTGGATATCCTTGTAAATGCGGCCGGGATCGAGATCGAAAAAACGGTCGAGGAAACAACCCTTGAGGAATGGAATCAAAGCTTTGCGGTAAACTCCACAGGCACTTTCCTGACGTCGAAATATGCGCTTCCCCTAATGCGAGAGGCGGCAAAAACGGGGAACAGCGCAAGCCTTATCAATTTCGGCTCGTATGACGGGTTCATCGCAGACCCCGGGCTTGCGGCTTATTGCGCGACCAAAGGTGCGGTTCACGCGTTGACGCGCGCAATGGCTTGCGATCATGGTCCTGAAGGCATCCGGGTAAATGCCATTTGTCCCGGCTACATCGACACTCCAATGCTGCAGAGTTTCTTCAACGGCGATGGGTCCGGCGGTGAGGGTGGCAATATTGAAACGCTGCAAAAGGCCGTGCGCGATGTGCATCCGATGCGCACCTATGGAACGCCCGAGGACATTGCGAATTTGGTCAACTGGCTGGCCTCGGACGAGGCACGCTATGCCTCTGGCCAGTTGTGGGTTCTGGATGGGGGGCTGTCTGCACAGGTGCAGCAGATGAAGCTCTGATGCCCAAGCCTGTCATCATCACCTGCGCGCCGACCGGCGGCATCCATACACCGTCGATGTCACCGTATCTGCCGATTACGCCCGCCCAGATTGCAACGGCCAGCATTGAGGCCGCGCAAGCTGGTGCATCAATCATCCACATGCACGCGCGACATCCGGAAACCGGCAAACCCGACCCGCGACCCGAGCTGTTCAAGCAATTCCTGCCTGTGATCAAACAGTCCACAGATGTGGTTATGAATGTCTCGACCGGTGGCGGTTTGGGGATGTCGATGGATGAGCGGCTGCTGGCGGCCACCTCGACCAGCCCAGAGATGGCATCGCTTAACATGGGGTCGATGAACTTTGGCGTCTTTCCGATGCTGCAAAAATACACCGAATTTCAGCACGATTGGGAACGGCCATTTCTGGAGATGACGGAAGATTTCATCTTTCCCAACACCTTCAAAACCATTCGCTACGCCATCGAGAAACTTGGTGGCGACCATGGCACCAAGTTCGAGTTCGAATGCTATGACCTTGGCCATCTCTACAACGTCAAATGGTTCGTGGATCAGGGCCTGATCAAACCGCCATTTTTCATTCAGATGGTATTTGGCATCTTGGGTGGCGTTGGCGCAGATGCTGACCATCTAACCCACATGCACAACACAGCCGATAAGCTGTTCGGAGCAGAGAATTACGAATGGTCGGTCCTTGCCGCCGGACGTCACCAAATGCCTTTTGCAACCCAAAGCGCCATGCGGGGTGGCAACTTGCGCGTCGGTCTCGAAGACAGCCTGTTCATCGGCAAAGGTGAGTTGGCAAAATCCAACGCCGAGCAGGTCATGCGCATCAGATCCATTGTTGAAAACCTTGGCCTTACGGTCGCGACTCCGGCCGAGGCGCGGGCGCGGCTCGCACTAAAAGGCGGCGATCAGGTTGGGTTCTAAGGAGGCACATATGCAGACGAAAATGCTGATCAATGGCGAACTGGTAGAAGGGACCGGAGAAGCACTCGACATCCTGAACCCTGCAACGGGCGAAACAATAGGCGCAGTAAACGAAGCCAGCGATGCACAGATCGAGGCAGCAGTGCGAAGCTCGGCCGAGGCATTTGAGAGCTTTTCGGGTACGACACCCGCGGAACGCGCTGCCATGTTGCTTCAAATAGCTGATGTTATCGAGGCGAACAGCCAGGAGTTGGCGGAACTTGAAAGCCTGGATGTAGGAAAGCCCTGGCCGTCGGCGCATGATGATGAAATGCCTCTGACGATTGATGTCTTTCGCTTTTTCGCGGGCGCTGCGCGCACCATGACGGGGTCAGCCTCTGGCGAGTATGTCGCGGGTCATACGTCGATGATCCGGCGCGATCCCATTGGCCCCGTCGCAGCCATCGCGCCCTGGAACTATCCACTGATGATGGCGTCCTGGAAAATTGCTGCGCCAATAGCGGCAGGTTGTTCGGTGGTGTTGAAACCGTCCGAGATTACACCGCTCTCGTCTCTTCGACTGGCTGAATTGTTGCAAGATGTACTGCCAAAAGGTGTGCTGAATGTGATTCACGGTCGTGGGTCCACGGTTGGAAACACCTTGATCAACAGTCCACAAATGGAAGGGATCAGCGTTACGGGTTCTCCGGCGACGGGCATGGCTGCGATGCGGGCTGCGTCCCAGCAAATCAAGCACGTTCATCTGGAATTGGGCGGCAAAGCACCTGTCATTGTCTTCGAGGACGCTGATCTTGACGCCGTGGCCGAGACGATCCGATATGGCAGCTATTTCAATGCCGGTCAGGACTGCGCACAGCCGTGCCGCGTGCTTGTCGCGGACAGAGTGTACGGCAAGCTTGTGGCCGCGATTGCCGATCAGGTCGATCAAATAAAGATCGGCGCACCGAAAGCAGAAGGAACAGAAATGGGCCCGCTTGTCTCAGCGGCTCAGCGGGATCGCGTCGCGGGTTTTGTAGATCGCGCACGCAGCAGCGCCGAAATCGTTTCTGGTGGGGCGTCTGGTGATCAAGGTGGATTTTTCTACCAGCCGACGGTCATCGCCAATGTCGACAACAACGCAGAGATTGCCTGCAATGAGGTATTTGGACCCGTTGTAACTGTCTCTCGTTTTTCCGAGGCAGAAGATGCGTTGAAGATCGCCAACAACGGACCTTACGGGCTGGCCTCATCGGTCTGGACACGCGATGTTGGCAGAGCGATGCAAATGACGTCCAAGCTGCGCTACGGCTTCACCTGGGTTAACACGCATGGGGTTGCGACGCCCGAGATGCCTTGGGCCGCGATGAAGGGCTCGGGCACCGGCAGCGATATGTCGGTCTATGCGGTGGACGCCTATGCAGCGATCCGTCACGTCATGGTGGCACACTGATGCGGTTGGCTGGAAAACGCGCCTTTGTGACAGGCGGCAAACAGGGCATTGGGCGCGGCATTGTCGAAGCGTTCACGGTTGAAGGGGCCGCTGTCACTACCTGCGGGCGAGGTCCTCAACCAGATGATCTGCCGGAAAACGTAATTTGGTACACACTGGATGTGTCCGACGCCGAAGCCGTTGCACAGATCGTCTGGACAGTTGGTGGGACTGATATCCTTGTAAACAACGCCGGCGTTCAGGTCGAAAAAACAGTGACCGAAAGCTCAGACGTGGATTGGGACCTGGTGATGGGAGTTAACGCGCGTGGCGTTTTCAACTGTTGCCGGGCTTTCATTCCGGAAATGTCGATAGGTGGTTCGATCATCAACATCGGATCGATCTCAGGCAATACCGCGGACCCCTCGATGGCGCTATACAATGCTTCAAAAGCGTTTGTGCATGGGCTTACACGCTCTATCGCGGTGGACCATGGACCTGCGGTGCGCTGCAACGCGATCTGCCCGGGATGGATTGAGACAGGCATGCTGGACGCGGCGTTCGAACTCGCCCACGACCCGGGACAGGCCAGATCAGATGCGCTGGCTCGTCATGCGGTCAAACGCTTTGGTAAGCCAGCAGACATTGCTGCGATGGCTGTTTGGCTAGCTTCTGACGAGTCGTCTTTTGCGACTGGCCAATTGTTCACTGTGGACGGTGGTATGACAGCGGCGTCGCCCTTAAATCCAGGGTTGTTTTGATGTCAGAAATCGAAAGAACCGCCATTCTCGGAGCCGGTGTCATCGGGGCAAGCTGGGCAGCGCTGTTCCTCGCGTCGGGCCGCAATGTGACTGTATTTGATCCCGATCCGAACGCTGAGGCATCCGTACGTAAATACATTGAAATGGCGTGGCCTGCGCTGGAAGAACTGGGCCAAGTTGACCACGCCACTCGGGATGCGATCACCTTTGCGCCGACCGCAGCTGAGGCCGTGCGAAACGCGCAGTTCATTCAGGAGAATGTGCCGGAGCGGTTACCGACCAAACATTCCATCTATGCGGAAGTTGAGCCAGAGTTGAGCGCTGATGCAATAGTTTCAAGCTCAACATCCGGCCTAACACTCGAGGCCCTCCAACAGGGATGGCGCGATCCAAGCAGGCTCATTCTAGGCCATCCGTTTAACCCCCCACATCTCATTCCGCTGGTCGAGTTGACGGCGAACGGCCGCACCGGTTCAGATGTTCTGAACCGAACCGAAGCGTTCTACGAAGACCTTGGGAAGGTCACGATCCGGATCAAAAAAGGCATGCCCGGACACGTCGCGAACCGTTTGCAAGCCGCTGTTTGGCGCGAGGCTGTTCATATGGCAATTGAAGGCGTCGCAAGCGTCGAAGACATAGATAAAGCGATGTGGGCCGGTCCGGGATTGCGATGGGCCGCGATGGGCCCGACAACCCTGTTTCACCTAGGTGCAGGCGATGGTGGCCTGCGGGCTTTCTGCGACCATTTCAAAGATACTTTCAATGGTTGGTGGGATGACCTTGGCGATCCGCGTCTTGATGAGGATGTGATCAACAAACTGGTCGATGGCATCGCCGAGCAAACACAAGGGCGAAGTACCGAAGAGCTATCGGCCCAACGCGACAAAATGCTTACAGCGATGCAAATGGCTACCCGGCATCTTCGGACTTGATGTCTGGCTTGAACATCGGCCAGGCGCGGAATTCGAACGGGGTACGGCCTTCAACGCGATCCGCACTTGGGGTCAGCCCAAAACGTTTGCGGTAGGCCCGGCTAAAGTGAACCTGTCCATTGAAGCCTGATGCTTCTGCAATCTCGCTGAACTTCAGCTCAGTTTGCGTCACCAATCCGCGCGCGCGATCAAGGCGGATGTCACGGTAGTACTCAATCGGCGATTTATGAACATATTGCTTGAACAGCCTGCTGAGTTGTCGTTGCGAAATTTTCAGGCGCGCTGATATCTCAGGGATCGATAACGTGGCTTCCAGATGTGCCTCCATCAAATCGATCGCGTCCTTCACGACCCCAGAGGTCACATAGCCCAGCGGCTCCATGTCTTTGGGGTTTTGTGATTGACCCTCACCACGTACATTGTGATGAAAAAGATATCGCGCAGATGCATTGGCGATACTCTCACCAGCGACAGAATGTACAAACCGCAATCCCAGATCCGTTGCTGCAGAACCCCCGCAACAAGTGAAAATCTTTCCATCAATAATAATCATGTTCTCCGACACGGTGGTGTCATGGGCCGTCTCGGCAAAGGCGTCGATGTGTTCATAGTGAACCGTTGCGGTCTTTCCTTTTAGTAGTCCAGCCGTTGCAAGAACAATCGCGCCGGTATCCAGACCACCAACGATTGCTCCACCCGATTCCCATTTCTGTAAGGCTACCTTGAACTGATGTGTCCCGTGACGCTCAGGTGTCCAACTTGTACTCACTAGAACCATCCAAGGCTTGCGCGCCACCTCCTCCGCCAATGGGGCAGTGTCAACAACCAAGCCGCTGCTGGATTCAACTGGACCACCAAGGTCTGAGACATAGGTCCAAGAAAATCGAGCCGAACCTGTCAGGTAATTTGCTACTCTGAATGGATCCACGAAAGACGTTGTCGCCGAAACATTAAAGTGCGAACTCACCAAAACAACTATATCTAGCTTGCGATCTATCGGCTGTGTCATGGCCGATTCTGTAAAACGGCGTCCAAAATTGTCAATTGTGTTTCGGAAATACGCAAAAGACACCAAAGTACTGAGCCAAGCTCTGCCTAAGTGCGAAGGCTAGGCAGAGGGGGTCGGAACTCAATCTGTATCTGAAGCTAAAAAGCCGACATTCGCGCCACCGCAGCGAAGGCTCACTTTGTCCCGCGATGTGTGAGTTCGACAGAGCCGGGAGTTCGCACTTGCAGCGAATGACCGCAAAGCGGGCTGCGAACGCGGCATCTTGATCACTTGGCCAACGGCAGGTTTGGGCCGCGAGAAACAGCAAACCGATGCGCACAAAGTTGGAACTAAGTTCTAGCTCCAGCAACTGATCTGCAGCTCAGGATCTAATTTCGTTTCTAATAGAAGAATTTTTTGGGGCACCTTCCAGTGTCGAACGTTCACCCCGCTTCTGGTCCAACTGTGACGGTTGGGTCAGGTTCGTGTGACGTTCCACAGGATATCAATGGCGGACCGAGGAGGATTCGAACCCCCGACCCCTTGATTCGTAGTCAAGTACTCTATCCAGCTGAGCTATCGGTCCGCGTTGGTGAGGCGCTATTTAGACCCGGGGCGGTGGACGTGCAAGGCGATTCTTCAAAAAACTTTCAAAAAGTCCCATCGCCACTGGGAAGCCTTATTTCAAAGGTCGTTCCCTGCGAGCCGGTTTCCTTCAGAACAAGGTCACCGCCATGGCCGCGTACCAGCTCCTGTGAGATCGCAAGACCCAGGCCCGAACCGCCTTTGCGCACCCCACCCTGAAACGGGGTGAACAGGTTTTCCTGTGCTTTGGGGGGCAAGCCGGGGCCGGTGTCGCGGATTTCGATACACCAGCTATCGGCAAGTTCACAGCCTGCAATTGTCACTCGACCGGGCTTGCCCGACGCCACAAGGGCCTGACGGGCATTACGAACCAGGTTCAGGATGACGCGGAATATCTGTTCCGGGTCAGCACGGGCAACAAGGTCTTCGGGCACGTCGTTGACGATTTCGACACAGGCATCTGCCACCGCCAGTTGCTCGCTTGCGGCGACGTCGGCAGCAACCTCGCGGATCGGGACCATTGTCAGCGTTGGGGCAGGTTCTTCCGCGCGACCAAACGCCAGCGTGCTTTCGCACAAAGACACCGCGCGGGTGATCGAGTTGACAAGCTTGGGCGCCATGCGCGCCACCAAAGGGTCATCGCTGGACTCGATCCGGTCGGTGAACAGCTGGGCCGAGGTCAGGATGTTGCGCAAGTCATGACTGACCTTGGCCACCGCGCCGCCTAGCTGCGCCAAACGCTCGCGCTGTTTCAGGGCCTGCGTCAGATCGGTCTGCAGCATCTGCAACGCCTCTTCGGCCTCGCGCAGTTCTGTGACCTTCGAGTTGGGTGAAATGATGCCGCGCGCGTCCTCGGGTGCGCTGGCGTAGCGTTGCATGTAGCCCACGACGCTTTTGATCGGTTTGACCAGCACAACCCGGACCGCGAGGAACAGGAACGACGCCGTGATGATCGAGATGACGAAAGACAGGCCCAGAATGCGCAGCCCGTAATCAGTCATCGCCATGCGCAGCGGGTCGCTGTCCATGGTCACTTCGATCAGCAGGCCCGCATCCTTGACCGGCGCGCCGATGACGCGGATGACTTCGTTTTCCGGGGTGAACAGGCGCAGCGTCGCGTCACGGATCAGCACCCATGCCCCGGCGTCGCGCAAATCATAGGTCTTGGTGATCCGGTCCGGGATAGGTGAGGACAGCATCAGTTGCCGCACCTCGTCCCGGCGCAACACCACGTTGTAGACACCGGCATTGGCCAGCAACTCGGCCTCAAGGTCATCGGCCAGCATGTCGTCGGCCAGCAAAGCAAGCGAGGCGATCTGGGCGCGTTCCAACCGGTTCAGCAGGAAATCTTCGCGAAAGCGCGCAATCGAGGGCACAAAGATCAGAACTTCGGCCAACATGACGAAGACCGTCGTCAGGATCAGAAATCGGCCCGACAGCGAGTTCACTTTGCGCTCCTCCTTCGGTCAGGGAATCCAGCGTTGGACAAACCTGACCACTTTCTTAACCGTTTGATTCTCAAACAGCCTTGGCGAGAAATAGGCACCCGCCACGCGTTTGTTAAGCTCTCCGATCGTCGGATAAGGGGAAACCATCGCGGCGATCTGGCCCATCTTTAGGTTATTGGCCAAGGCCAGCGACCACAAGTTGATCAATTCGCCCGCCTGATGCCCTACGATTGTAGCGCCCACGGGGCGGCCTTTTACAACCATGACCTTAATGAACCCCTTCGTTTTGCGCTCAGAAATCGCGCGGTCATTGTGGTGGCAGTCAAAGCGGGCGATTTCCAGCTTGTCCCCATGGGCGTCGCGCGCCTGCGCCTCGGTCAGACCCACTTGTGCCAGTTCCGGGTCGGTATAGGTGGCCCATGGGATATGTGTGGTCTTGGCCTTGGACGGCAACCCGAACAGGGCCGAGCGGATGATGACCCCAGCCTGATACCCTGCGACATGTGTAAATTGCATCCCGCCTGCCACGTCGCCGATGGCATAGACTTTGCGGTTGGATGTCCGCAGCGACTCATCAACTTTAATCCCGGTGCGTGTCCTGTCGATCCCTGCGGCTTCGAGGTTCAGCCGGTCAATATTGGCCTTCCGCCCAACAGCCAGCAGCAGATGAGTACCTGCGTAGATCTCTCCGTTCTCGGTGACGACCTCAATGGCTCCTGCCTTGCCGCGTATCTGGGCGACCATGGCGTTTTCGTGGATCGCGACGCCCTCGTCCCGCAGACTGTCCAACACGACCGAAGCCGCCTCGGGGTCGTCCTTGCCCAACGCCGTCATGCCTTCGATCACCGTGACTTTGCAGCCCAGCCGGATATGCGCCTGCGCCATTTCCATCCCGATGGGACCACCGCCGATGATCAGCAGGTGATCGGGCTTGTCGCGCAGGTCGAATATGGTCTCGTTGGTATCGTACGGCACCTGATCCAACCCCGGCAGCGGCGGTACCAGAGGCGACGATCCGGTGGCCACCACGATGCGGCGCGCGGTGATCAGGTGATCTCCGGCCTTGACCTGCGTGGGGGAAACGAAGCTGCCGAATTCACGGATGACCTTGACGCCGAAGCCTTCGAACCGCTCCTGACTGTCCATCGGCTCGATCTGGGCGATCACGTCATGCACATGATCCTTGGCGGCGGCATAATCCACCTGCGGCACCACATTTGCGACGCCAAAGGCAGCGGCATGGGCCTGCCCGTAGGCGACCTTGCCACTGGCAATCAGGGCTTTTGAGGGTACGCAGCCAAAGTTCAGGCAATCGCCCCCCATCTTGTGTCCTTCCAGCAGGACCACATCTGCGCCCATCTGGCTGGCCCCGGCAGCCACGGACAACCCGCCCGACCCGGCGCCGATCACCAGGATATCGGTCTTGATCTCTTGCATGGGTCAGGTGTCCTTTCGGCCACGGAGGGATTTGATCACAATCGGCAAAGCCGCCAGGACACACAAGCCGATGATCGGGCCGATGACAAACGGTTCCCACAGCAGCGAAACGTCCGGCGTTTCCCCACGGTCGAACACGCCGCCCAGCCCGACGCCGATCCATGTATAAACGATACCGCCCGGGATGATGCCCAGCGCCGTGGTGAATAGAAAGTTGCGGAACTTTACCCCCACCAGCGCGGGCACCAGATTGGCCACGAAAAATGGCACCACCGGCACCAGACGCAGCAGGAACAGGACCGAGATTTCATTCTCGCGCAGCCCGTCCTTGAGTTTCTTGACCGTCCCTTCCGAGGATTCAAGCCGGGCGGTCAGCGATTCCCCTAACCCCCAGCGGGCCGCAAGAAAGATGGCCGAGGCCCCGATGGTTGCGGCAAAGACATTGAACACAGTTCCGGCAATCAGGCCAAACAGGAACCCGCCGGTCATCGAGGCCACCGCGGCTCCGGGCAGAGAAAAGGCTACGATCACGATGTAAATGCCGACAAACGCGGCCGCCATCGCCCAGTAATTCGCATCACGCCACGCCAACAGTGCCTCGCGGTTGTCGCGCAGGGTTTCAAAAGTCAGATAGTCGCCCAGCGTAAAGAACCCCACCGCAGCAACGGCGAGAATCACCAGTAAGGGGATATGGCGCGCAAGCCCGCTGCGCGGGGCCTGAGTTGTATCGCTCATCAGGGTGTCCGGTTTGGTTCGTTTCATTCTGACTGTAACATGCGACGCCTGCGGGCCGCGCAACAGGGGCCTCACGCGGCGTTGATGTTTGTGGCAGGGAATGTGAGGGTTTTGACCGCCAGACCCGGTATTTTGAAACCTTTTGCTGGTGCTGGTTACAGAATTGTTGCAAATAGCGTCAAAACCCCCACCTAGGGGTTTGACTTAACCCCGTCTTGCCAGTAGAGGACGGGCTTCGAACATTAGGGCCAGGCGAATCCGCGCCGCACCCACCGCTATAGATTGGAGACGGAGCGATGAAACGCACCTATCAGCCTTCGAACCTGGTTCGCAAACGCCGCCACGGTTTCCGCGCGCGCATGGCCACCAAAGCCGGCCGCAAAATCCTGAATGCGCGCCGCGCCCGTGGCCGCAAGTCGCTGAGCGCGTAAGACCGCTCGACCTTTCAGGTTATGAACATGACGCCGCCGGAGGCCCCTGAGGATGGTAACAACCAGCCGAGGGTCAAGCCCCCGGCGGCGTCCGTTTGCGCGCGTGTTTCATTGACGGTTCTGAAGAAACGCTCGGATTTTCTGCAGGCTGCGCGCGCGAAACGTCAGGGCACGGCCTCGATGATGGTACAGGCGCGACAGCGCCGCCCGGACGAAGCTGCAGGGACCCGAGTCGGGTTCACCTGTTCCAAAAAGGTTGGCAATGCCGTTGCCCGCAACCGCGCCAAGCGCCGCCTGCGCGAGGCCGCGCGCGCCGTTCTGCCCGAACAGGGCCGCGACGGCTGGGATTACGTGCTGATCGGCCGCGCCGAGGTCACCGCTGCCCGTCCCTTTGATGCGCTGAAAGACGATCTGCGCCATGCCCTGCGCAAACTGCATGGCGGCAAATGACTCTGTTTGCCCATATCCTCGCCCTGCCCATCCGGGCCTATCGGCTGATCTTCAGCCCGTGGGTCGGGTTCAACTGCCGCTATCAGCCCACCTGTTCTGCCTATGCGCTTGAGGCGCTGGAAAAGCATGGCCCTGTGAAAGGCGCATGGCTTGCCGCGCGGCGCATCGGGCGCTGCCATCCCTGGGGCAGCGACGGCTATGACCCGGTGCCCGACGAATGACCCCGACCCTTGCCCGGTTCCCCCATCTGCGATAGGCCCGCCCCATGTTTGACGAAGCCGACGATATCCATCCGCTCTTTGCCGGTGCGCCCTCGACCACCGAGTTCAAGAAGCTGCGCAAACGCATCGTGCGCCAAACGCGCGAGGCGATCGAGCAATACGGGATGGTGGACCGTCGCGAAGGGGAAACGCCCCGCTGGCTGGTCTGCCTCTCGGGTGGCAAGGACAGCTATACCCTGCTGGCGGTGCTGTACGAGCTGAAATGGCGTGGCCTCCTGCCCGTCGATCTTCTGGCCTGCAATCTGGATCAGGGTCAGCCGGGCTTTCCTGCCACGGTCCTGCCCGAGTTCCTTTCGCGGATGGAAGTGCCTCACCGCATCGAATATCAAGACACCTATTCGGTGGTGATGGACAAGGTTCCAGAGGGCCGCACCTATTGCGCGCTCTGTTCGCGCCTGCGGCGCGGCAACCTCTATCGCATCGCGCGCGAAGAAGGCTGTTCGGCGGTCGTTCTGGGCCATCATCGCGACGATATTCTTGAGACATTCTTTATGAACTTGTTCCATGGCGGGCGGCTGGCCACCATGCCGCCGAAACTGGTCAACGAAGAAGGCGATCTGTTCGTCTATCGCCCGCTGGCCCATGTGGCCGAGGCCGATTGCGAGAAATTCGCCAAAGCGATGAACTATCCCATCATTCCCTGTGATCTGTGCGGTAGTCAGGACGGGCTGCAGCGCCAGCAGGTCAAACAGATTCTGGATCAGTGGGAGAAAAACAGCCCCGGTCGCAGACAGGTTATGTTCCGGGCGTTAACAAATGCCCGCCCTTCGCATCTGTTGGACCCGAAACTGTTCGATTTCGAAAACCTTTCGTTAAGTCCCGTCAAAATCGACGAAAATTCAGGTGAAATTCCTGACCTGCGTTAACGACTGACTCAGATTGCTTTCCTACGGTCGGTGCAAGCGTACCTTGCACAAGTCAAAGGCCGTAAGACAGATGCGGATAGATCTCATTGCTGAACGATTCCTCAATGCATTGCAGACGGGGCTGACCGGCCCTCCCGCGCTGGCCTTTGTGCCAGCGGTCTGCCTTGCCGCCTTTTGGCTGGGGGGCGAGGCGGCATTGCTGGGCACCGCGCTGGGATTGCCACTTGCCTTTGCCGTGATGGGCCTGTCGGGTTCGCGGGCGTTCACGGCCCACGCCGCCGGAGCGCGACCAACCGGCTCGGTGCCGGTGGACATTTTCCACGCTGAATTGCAGACCATTCAGGCCGAGGCGCAGAAATCCGGCGAAAACGCCGCCTGCCTTGCTGTCTCTTTTGACGACTACGCGGATATTCTGGACCTGCACGGGCAGGCGGCGGCAAATCACGTCACCCTGCAATTCGCAGACCGTATTCTGGCGATGGTCCGCAATCAGGATCTTTTTGCTCAGGTTAGCCAGAACAGGTTCCTGATCGGCCTGACGCCCTCAGCCCATCTTGATCTTGAGGCATGTGTTCAGATGTCGGGCCGCATTCAGGGCGCGGTCGAAGAACCGTTTTTGCTGAACGGGGCCAGCATTTATCTGTCTTGTTCGATCGGTTTCTGCCTGTTGTCGGAATTGCCCGAAGACGCGGACGACTGGGCCGACGCAGCGGCGGCCGCGCTGGCCGAGGCACAGCGCAACGGGCCATCAACGATTCGCGCCTATTCCAGTGAGACGCGTCGCCGCTCGTTGGTACGTGCCAATCTGCGAAAGGAATTTTTGAGTGCGCTGGACAATGGGGACGTGCGCCCATGGTTCCAACCGCAGGTCTCGACCGACACCGGCCAGATCACCGGGTTCGAGGCGCTGGCCCGTTGGGAACACCCCACAAAAGGCATCATGGGGCCGCAGGTATTCCTGCCCTTTGCCGAACAGGCCGAATTGATGGAACGTCTGGGGCAGGTCATCCGCCACCATGCCTTTGCGGCGATGCACGCGTGGGATATGGCAGGCACTATTGTGCCCCGCATTGGCGTGAATTTCGCATCCGACGAATTGCGCAATCCCGGCCTGAGCGACCGTCTGAAATGGGAACTGGACCAATTCGACCTGACGCCGGACCGGCTGGCGGTCGAAGTTCTGGAAACCGTGTTTTCGCGACGGCCGGACGATGTGATCACCCGCAACGTCACCGCACTGGCATCGCTTGGCTGTTACATTGATCTGGATGATTTCGGAACCGGTCACGCTTCGATCGCATCGATCAAGCGGTTCGACGTGTCGCGCATCAAGATCGATCGCAGCTTTGTGGCCAAGGCCGACAAGGACCCCAGCCAGCAACAGCTGGTCAGCGCCATCCTGACGATGGCCGAGCGACTGAACGTGGAAACTCTGGCCGAAGGTGTCGAAACCACCGGAGAGCACGCGCTGATGGCACAACTGGGCGCCAACCATGTTCAGGGTTTTGGTATCGGCAAGCCCATGCCGTTCGAGAAAACCGTCGACTGGATCACCGCCTATCGGGCGAAACGTCAGGGAACACCCGAAATTGGCCGCAAAACCGGGTGAATTGCACCTGCCATTGCACCGGAACTCTGTGTCACAGCCGATTCAGAGGCGATTCCACTTGACCTTTGGGGCTGCACTCTGTTGAACCCACCGGGTGTCTTTCACTGCGCAAGGTGGCTGTCCCCGATGGACGATCAGAACAAGAATCTTATCCTCGCAACCGCACTCAGTTTTTTGGTGATCCTTGTGTGGTTCGTGTTGTTCCCTCCGCCGGAACAAACTACGACCCAGGAACCAACCGAAATCAGCGCCACCGATGGCGACGAGGTTCAAACACCCAGCGCGGCCGGGACGACCACCGTTGGCGAGGCAACTGCCGCCGCCGCGGATACCCAACCCGAGGCACAAGCCCCGCGCGTGCAAATCGACACCCCCCGCCTGTCGGGCAGCCTGTCCCTGTCGGGCGGGCGCATCGATGAGCTGTATTTGAAAGACTACAAGGTCTCGTTGGCGGAAGACGCTCCGATTGTTGAACTGTTATCACCCGTCGGATCGGAGTCGGCCTATTATGCGCTTTATGGCTGGGCCCCCGGATCGGGTTTGGCGGGCACCGATGTGCCCGGGCCCAACACACTGTGGACACTGGAACAGGGTGACGCGCTGGGTGTGGACACCCCGGTTACCCTGGCCTGGGACAATGGCAATGGCCTGACCTTCCGCCGCACGATTTCGGTTGACGAAAACTATATGTTCTCGGTCACGCAATCGGTTGAAAACGCCTCTCAATCCGAGGTGGGCATGGCCCCTTACGGCATTCTGGCGCGGCACGGCATCGGTGAGGATGGCGACCTGCCCGAGCTGAAGAACTTTTTCATCCTGCATGAAGGCGTGATCGGCATGGCCGATGGCACTTTGGCCGAGATCGACTATGGCGACGTGCGTGATTTCGACATCGACCCGGCCGAACGCGCGCAGGCCGAGGTGTTTCAGGTCAAGGAAGACGGCTGGATCGGCTTCACCGATCACTATTGGATGACGACCCTGATCCCCGAGCCGGGATCGGCCTTCAAGGCGGCGGCAAAATATGACGCGCGGCGCAAAATCTATCAGACCGAAACGGTTCTGCCGACGCTGACCGTCGCGCCCGGCGAAACCGCCGAAGTGACAACCCGCCTGTTTGCGGGTGCAAAGGAATGGGAGGCCATCCGCGAATATCAGGCCGAAGGCGTTCAGAAATTCATCGACAGCATCGACTGGGGCTGGTTCTTCTTCCTGACCAAGCCGATTTTCTGGCTGCTGCACAACATCAACGTGTTGATCGGCAATATGGGCTGGTCGATTATTGGCCTGACGCTGATCATCAAGGCGATCCTGTTCCCGCTGGCGTTCAAGTCCTACGTCTCGATGGCGAAGATGAAGGAATTGCAGCCGCAGATGGAGGCCCTGAAAGAAGCCGCTGGCGACGACCGCCAGAAGATGCAGCAGGGCATGATGGAGCTGTACAAGAAGGAAAAGGTGAACCCGGCCGCAGGCTGTTTGCCGATCCTGATGCAGATCCCAATCTTCTTCTCGCTGTATAAGGTGATCTTTGTCACCATCGAACTGCGTCAGGCGCCGTGGTTTGGTCCGTTCCAGGACCTCAGCGCGCCGGACCCGACCTCGATCATGAACTTCTTTGGCCTGCTGCCATGGGCCGGGCCGCAGCCCGACACGTTCATGGCGCTGATCTTCCTTGGCATCCTGCCGATCCTGTTGGGTGTATCCATGTGGCTGCAGCAAAAGCTGAATCCGGCACCAACCGATCCGACTCAGGCAATGATCTTTGCGTGGATGCCGTGGGTGTTCATGTTCATGCTGGGCAGCTTTGCCAGCGGGCTGGTGGTCTACTGGATTGCGAACAACACGATCACGTTTACGCAGCAATACCTTATCATGCGCAGTCAGGGCTATAAGCCGGACGTGTTCGGCAATATCAAGTCCAGTTTCAAGAAAACGCCAAAGACGGACGGCAAATGACCGGGACGATTACCAGCCTGTGGCGGCACCCGATCAAAAGCCACGGGCGCGAAAGCCTTGATCACGTCACCATGACCCCCGGGCAGACCATGCCCGGGGATCGTGTTTGGGCGGTCGCGCATGAAGCATCCAAGACCGACGGTTCGGAATGGGCGCCCTGCGCCAATTTCAGTCGCGGCGCGAAGGCACCTCGGTTGATGGCAATCTCGGCTGAATTACAGGGCGACAGCGTCACCCTGCGCCATCCCGACCGACCCGATCTGAGTTTCCGGCCCGATACCCAACAGGATGCTTTTCTGGACTGGGTTAAGCCGCTGATGCCCGCCGACCGGGCCGCCTCGGCCCGTATCGTCCGGGTTCCTGGGCGGGGTATGACGGACAGCGATTTTCCTTCGATCAGCCTGTGCAACATGGCGTCGCACCGGGCGGTCGAACAAAAGCTGGGCCGCGATCTGTCTGTCGTGCGCTGGCGCGGCAATATCTGGTTCGATGGCCTGCCGTTGTGGGAGGAGTTCAACTGGCTGGGGCGCGACATCCGCATCGGAGAGGCGGTCTTCCACGTCCGTGAGCGTATCACGCGTTGTCTTGCGACGACTGCCAACCCCGAAACGGGCGAGCGTGACGCGGATACATTGGGTGTACTCAATAGCTGGAGCCATCAGGATTTCGGCGTCTATGCCGAAGTGCTGGAAGGCGGAACCGTACGAACTGGCGACAAGGTGCAGGTGCTATGACCACGCTTCCGTTTCCCCTGGCCGAAGACCCCGACGCGCTGGCCAAAGAAACCGGGCGAAAGCTGTTTGCGGGTGAATCCGAGTTCGTCAAAGGCGTCGTGGCCATGGACGGTCTGCCTGCCCCAAATCGGTTGGAAGTGTGCTTTGCAGGCCGTTCAAACGTGGGCAAATCCAGCCTGATCAATGCGCTGACCGGCACCAAGGGGCTGGCGCGCGCCTCAAACACGCCAGGCCGCACGCAAGAGATCAACTTTTTCACACAGGGACCCGAGCTCTATCTGGTCGACCTGCCCGGCTATGGCTATGCGAACGCGCCGATCAAGGTGGTCGAGAAATGGCAGCGGCTGTTGAAACAGTATCTGAGCGGCCGTCAGACCCTGCGTCGCGCCTTCGTCCTGATTGATGCGCGTCATGGGGTGAAACCGGTCGATGCCGAGATCATGAAGCTGCTCGACACCAGCGCCGTGACCTTTCAGGTCGTTCTGACCAAGGCTGACAAGGTCAAGGCCAAGGACCGCGAAAAGGTGCTGGATCAGGTCCGCGCGGCGCTGTCAAAACACCCTGCAGCATTCCCCGAGATCGTCCTGACATCCTCTGAAAAAGGGGATGGCATTCCGACCCTGCGCTCGATCATCGCGCATCTGGAATAGCTTGGGTCTTGGCAGCACCGTCCAAACGCCCTAACACGGTGGGCCAGAGGGACTTAGCCATGAAGACAAGAGACATGAACCGGGACTGGATCGCCACCGCAGCCACACTCAACAGCGCGTTGCCATATCTGCAGCGCTACGATGGCGCGATTGTCGTCATCAAGCTGGGCGGCCACGCCATGGGCAGCGACGAGGCGATGGAAAGTTTTGCGCGCGACGTGGTGCTGATGCGTCAGGTGGGTGTGAACCCGGTGATAGTGCATGGCGGCGGGCCGATGATCAACGCGATGCTCGGCAAGCTGGACATTCAGTCTGAATTTGTGGGCGGCAAACGCGTGACCGACAAAGCCACCGTTGAAGTGGTCGAGATGGTCCTGTCCGGCCTTGTGAACAAGCGCATCGTGCAGGCGATCAACGGTCAGGGTGGGTCTGCTGTAGGACTGTCGGGCAAGGATGCGAACCTGATGATCTGCGACCAGACCGATCCGTCGCTGGGGTTTGTGGGCTCTCCCTCGCAGATGAACCCCAAGGTGCTGCATGACCTGTTTTCGCATGATGTGATCCCCGTGATCGCGCCTTTGGGTGCTGGCCGGGATGGAGAGACGTTCAACGTCAATGGCGACACGGCTGCGGGGGCGATTGCCTCGGCATTGAAGGCGGATCGCCTGCTGCTGCTGACCGATGTTTCGGGTGTCAAGAACGCCGCCGGAGACGTTGTTACAGAATTGAAAGCCGGACAAATCCGCGAGATGACACTGGAAGGCACCATCGCGGGCGGTATGATCCCCAAGACAGAAACCGCGCTGGATGCGCTGCATAGCGGTGTACGGGCGGTGGTCATTCTGGATGGACGCGCCCCGAACGCCGTGCTGTTAGAGCTGTTTACCGAGCACGGCGCGGGCTCGCTGATCCGGCCTGATTGATTGGCACAAGGGGGCGCAACATGAACGGGTCGAGCACCTCCGCACTTACCAACCCAGATTTCACGCGCGTTGAACAGGCGGCACAGGCCGCTGGTCTGATCGTGATGGGCGCGCTGCATCCGCAACGGGTGCAGGCCAAGCAGCTTGATTCAGGCACCCTGATCCTGCTGGGCACCGCTGGCGCATTTTGGCCAGTGCTGAAAGCCGCACCGGAATGGGGTGGGCCTGATCCGGTGGATCGCTGGTCAACGCGGGTGATCGGACAGATGGCGCAAGAGCTGGGCGCGCAGGCGCATTTCCCCTTTGGCGGGCCACCCTACGCGCCCTTCATCGACTGGGCGCTGAAATCCGGGCGGGCGTTCAGCAGCCCGGTTGGGGCCTTGGTGCATGATACGGTGGGCATGATGATCTCGTACCGGGGCGCGCTGCATTTTGCCGGGGAGTTCGATATCCCCGAGACCGCAGGCGTATCGCCCTGCACCACCTGCCCTGCCCCCTGCGCCACAGCCTGCCCGGTCGAGGCGCTGAACATCAAGGAATTCTACAACGTCGCCGCCTGTCATGACCATTTGAATACACCGGAGGGCCAGACCTGCATGACCGGCGGTTGTCTGGCGCGGCTGGCCTGCCCACTCAGCGCCGGTGCTGCACGTGACCCGGAACAATCCGCCCACCATATGAGGGCCTTTCACCCGTCATGACCCGCACCCTGATCCTGACCCGCCACGCGAAATCCAGTTGGGATGATCCCACGCTTGGCGATCATGACCGGCCGCTAACCAAGCGTGGGCGCAAATCGGCCACCGCAATCGGGGCGTGGCTGCGTGAACATGGCTGGCTGCCGGATGAGGTGCAAAGCTCGACATCTGCGCGCACCCGCGAGACGTGGGAGCGAATGGGGTTACAGGCCGACAAGGTCTCGTTTCACCGCGACCTCTACCATGCGGGCGTGCTGGCCATGCTGACGCAGCTGAGGCAGGCCACCGGGCAGACCGTTCTGATGCTGGGGCACAACCCCGGCATAGCGGATTTTGCTGAACGTCTGGTGCGGCAGGCGCCGGATCATGAGCGGTTCTTTGACTACCCGACCTGCGCGACGACGGTGATCCGGTTTGATATCGCGGATTGGGTGGGTTTGGAATGGCGCAGCGGCGAGGTTCAGGGCTTTGTCATCCCACGCGCGTTGCTGGAATAGAAAAAGACGAGGGGTGCCCCTCGCCTTGATCTTGCGCAGATGGGGTGGAACCCTATCCTACTTTTAGTGACCCAGAATCTGGCTGAGGAACAGCTTGGTCCGCTCGCTCTGCGGGTTGTTGAAGAACTCTTCGGGTTCGTTCTGTTCCACGATCTGACCGGCATCCATAAAGATCACGCGGTTGGCGACCTGACGGGCAAAGCCCATCTCGTGCGTCACACACAGCATGGTCATACCTTCCTCGGCCAGTTCGATCATGGTGTCGAGCACCTCTTTGATCATCTCGGGATCCAGCGCCGAGGTCGGTTCATCGAACAGCATGATCCGGGGCATCATGCACAGGCTTCGCGCAATCGCCACACGCTGCTGCTGACCACCTGAAAGCTGGCCGGGATACTTCAGCGCCTGATCCGGGATTTTCACCTTTTCCAGGAAATGCATTGCGCGCTCTTCGGCCTCTTTCTTGGGCGTCTTGCGCACCCAGATCGGGGCCAGCGTACAGTTTTCCAGAATGGTCAGATGCGGGAACAGGTTGAAGTGCTGGAATACCATGCCAACCTCGGACCGGATCTTGTCGATGTTTTTCAGGTCATTCGACAATTCGGTGCCGTCCACGATGATCGTGCCCTGCTGATGCTCTTCCAGCGCGTTCAGACAGCGGATCAGGGTGGATTTGCCCGAGCCCGACGGGCCCGCAATAACAATCCGCTCGCCCTGATTGACGGTCAGATTGATGTCGCGCAGCACGTGGAAGGACCCGTACCACTTGTTCATGCCGTTGATTTCGATGGCGACCTCGTCGCTCACCTGCATCTTCGAGCGGTCGATTTCGCGTTCTACTGCAAGTTCAGACATGTGTTGAACTCCTTAGTGATGATCCGTGGCAAGGCGACGCTCGAGCCACTGGGAATATTGAGAAATGCCGTAACAGACGACGAAGAACAGAAGCGCGGCAAAGCCCAGAAGCTCCCAATAGACGCCGTTCCATTCGGTTGACGCCAGGATGGGGCCCCGGATCATGCCCACCAGATCGAACATCGAGATGACCGAAACCAGTGTGGTATCCTTGAAAAGGCCCACGGCCACGTTCACGATACCCGGGATCGAGATCTTCAGAGCCTGCGGCAGGATGATCAGCCGCATCGCCTGCGGATAATCCAGGCCCAGACTATCTGCTGCCTCGTACTGTCCACGTGGAAGCGCTGCCAGACCGCCGCGGATCACCTCGGCGATATAGGCGGCCGAGAACATTGTGATCATGATCACGACGCGCAGGAACAGGTCGACCGTGCTGTCAGGCGGGAAGAAATACGCCAGCATCACCGAAGCAACAAACAGCAGCGTGATCAGAGGCACACCGCGCACGAATTCGATGAAGATGACGCAGACCCACTTGATCAGCGGCATGTCTGACTGACGACCCAGTGCCAATGCAATGCCCAGAGGGATCGACAACGACACACAGGTCACACCCAGCATCATGTTCAGCATGAACCCGCCAAGATCACGACTGGGCACAGCGGTAAGCATAGCGCCTTCGTTGGCATCCTCGGGGATCAGAGCCCCGCCAACATTCCAGATGATCAAAGCGACAATGATCGCCCCGAAAAAGCCAGCCGCAAAGCTGTTCCGGCCAAGTTTCTGGAACACCGCACCTGCTGCGACACAGCCCACAAGTGCAACGATGGGAACCAGTATGGTGCCCCCCCAGATCAGCCAGAAGGCGATAAACGGGTAGAGTGCAGTGAAGATTAGCAGCTTGCGCGGCAGGTCGAAGAACAGAACCGGCGCAAACGCAACCAGCATCAGCACAAACGCCAGATTGGGGCGCCAGTAGGCCTCATCCGGGTATTTGAACCCGTAGATCAGCTGCGGCCAGCGTTCCGTCAGAACGGCGAAACAGGCCCCGGTTTTACCTGCCAAAATCTCGCGGCATTCGGCCAACGAGTTAGCATTCCAAACCCCATTCAGAATCCACGGCAGTGTGTTCTTCAAAACGAGGTAGATCAGCACCAGCGAGAGCACGGTTAGGATCGTGTTCGTCGCGCCCGAGAACAGGTTCTCGCGCAGCCATTTGACGATTCCGGTTTCGTTTGCCGGGGGTGGCGACGGAGGGATGGTGCCATCGGCCACAAATGCGATCGGGTTTGTTGATTGATCAGCCATGGCTCAGCGCTCCTTCAACTTGACGGATGCGTTGTAGATGTTCATCACCATCGAGATCAGCAGTGAAGCTGTCAGATAGAACAACATCAGCAACAGCACACATTCAATCGCGCGACCGGTCTGGTTCAGCGTGATACCGCCCAGCGTGGCGGTGATATCCGCATAGCCAACCGCAATCGCAAGCGAGGAGTTCTTGGTGATGTTCAGATACTGCGAGATCAGCGGCGGGATGATCACCCGCAACGCCTGCGGCAGGATCACCAGATTCATGATCCGGCCCGGACGCAAACCAAGAGCAGCCGCCGCCTCGGTCTGGCCTTTCGAAATGGCCTGAATGCCCGCGCGCACGTTTTCCGCGATAAAGGCACCGGTGTAGATCGACAGGGCGAACCACAATGCGATCAGAGGACCACCAACCTTGATGCCACCGCTGAAGTTAAAGCCTTTCAGTTCGGGGACATTCCAAGTCAGGCCCATCAGGAACATGAGGATCACGAACGGCACCAGCCAGACCGCCAATTTTGGCAGCAGCGTCTTTGGACGCTCACCCGTTTCCTCTTGTTTCAGTGTCGCGCGTTTTTCGATTTCCTTGGAAACAAACCAGGATCCAACCAAAACGACGAGGACCAGAACCCAGTTCAGGAAAGTCGAACTGAAGAACCCGTTTGTGAGGTCAGGACGGGGTATGTATACGCCCCTGTTCGTGAACGCGAAAAGATCCAGAACCATGCTGGAGGTCGGATTGTCACCCCGGAAGGCCCGCGGCCCAGGAAGCACCGCCGTCATGATGGTGAAGATGATGATAATCCAGATCAGAACCGGAATGTTCCGGAAGATCTCGACATATACTGCCATCAGTTTCGAGACGAGCCAGTTGTTCGACAGGCGCAGAACACCGGCGATCACTCCAAAAAACGTCGCGGTGATACAGGCAAGAAACGCCACCAGCAGTGTATTCAGAAGCCCAACGACAGCCGCACGCGCGTGCGAGGATTGGCTGTCGTATTCCACCAGAACCTGGTTGATATCATACCCGGCAGGGTCACCCAGGAAAGAATAAGAGATGTTCAGGCCAGCGGCCCGGAGGTTCTGGATCAGGTTGTTGCCCAGATACCAGATGCTAAGCGCAATAACGATGGCCGCGATCACCTGAAATGTCAGTGAGCGATAGCGGGTGTCGTTTATGAGCATAGACAACCGAAAGTCAGCTTTCGGTGGGTCAGTCATAGTTGACATATTTTGGAATCCCCGTGCTTTTCGGGTGCCACATTACCGGCGAGGTTTTCCCCGCTCTCGAGCAGCCCGTAGCATTCTGTTTTAAAAAGGGCGCAGGTTACCCTGCGCCCTTTTCAATGGATATTAGCGGAACGGCGGCGAGTACAGCAGGCCGCCATCGGTCCACTGGCCGTTCAGGCCACGTGCCAGACCGATCGGGGTTTCTTCACCGATGTTCTTGGCAAAGACTTCGCCGTAGTTACCATCAGCCGCAATTGCGCGCGCTGCCCAGTCGGCGTCCAGTCCCAGCATCTCACCCAGAGTGCCTTCGACGCCCAGCAGGCGCTTGACCTCAGGGTTCGCGTCGGCATTACCTGCCATCTCTTCGAGATTGACCGATGTGACGCCCAGCTCTTCTGCCGAGATCAGCGCGTTCAGAGTCCAGCGGACAACATCGCCCCACTCGTGATCGCCGTGGCGGACCAGCGGGCCCAGCGGCTCTTTCGAGATGATTTCGGGCAGGATGATGTGATCACCGGGGTTTTCGAAGGTAGCACGCGTTGCGGCCAGACCCGATGCGTCGGTGGTGTAGACGTCACACGCACCTGCCAGATACTGCTGCTGGCCTTCCGCGTTGGTTTCAACCGGAACCGGCTCATAGCTGATGTTGTTCGAGCGGAAGAAATCCGCCAGGTTCAATTCGGTCGTGGTGCCGGTCTGAACGCAAACGGTCGCACCGTCCAGTTCCTTGGCCGAGCTTACGCCCAGTGCCTTGGGAGCGAGAAAGCCCTGACCATCGTAGTAGTTGATACCCACGAATTCGAACTTCAGGTCGACGTCGCGGCTGAAGGTCCATGTGGTGTTACGGGCCAGCATGTCAATTTCGCCCGAAGCCAGCGCGGTAAAGCGTGTCTTACCGGTGGTCGGAACATATTCGACAGCGTTTGCATCACCCAGAACGGCAGCGGCAACAGCGCGGCACATGGAAACGTCAAAGCCTTTCCATTCGCCATTCGCGTCAGGCGCTGCGAAACCGACCAGGCCGGTGGTAACGCCACAGTTCAGCTTGCCGCGTGCCTTGACGTCATCCACAGTGCCCGCCGCAGCTGCGCCAGCAGCCAGACCGGCAATCGTTGCCGCGCCCAAGATTACGGATTTTTTCATTTTTACCTCTTCCTGATTGTCCGCGCCCTTTTGAAGGCACGGTTCGATCCGGCACTCCCATGCCAGACAGGTTACCCAAAAGGTGTCTCCCCTTTAGTGGCCTGAGTTTGGGCGTATTCATCAACAAACGTCAAGGGCAGGATCAGCTAAAACAATGGATCAATCATGCTGGTTTATAGTGTCGCGCGATAAAAAGGGGCGGAAAGGATCAAAACGATAGATCGTAGAAGCGCTTGGCGTGCAAAAAGGCCGCCCGCTTTGTTTCCGCAGCCGCATGAGCTTCGTCGTCATGGCCCCATTGTTCAGTCTGCCATGTCTCGTCCAGGCGCGAGATCGCCCAGATTTCGTCCGCGTCGCGCCAGTTCTGCGCCGCTGCAAAACCCAGAATCAAGCTGCCTGACAGGCTGACAAGGTCATGAAACGCTGCCAGCTGGAACGCGTCCATTGCATGAACCCGCTGCCGCAGGGCCGCAAGCGCATTCGCCGGTTGCGGCTGATGCACGACGCCCATCACTGGGATGAGACGCGCAGCAAGCGTCTCGGCCGCCCAATCCAGCACCGGATCCCATTGATCCGCCTGCCGCTGCTGCAGCGTTTCGGGGTGCGTGGCGCGGTAGCACAGCAAATCCGAATCGCCGTAATCGGCCAGCATGTCCGCAACCTCGGCCCGCTGATGCTGCACCTTGTCGATCGCTGCATTGGCGGACCGGGTGAAGGGCATGGTGGTCGGATCGACCTCTTTCTCCTGCGCATCCCATTCGGCGGCCACCGCCTCGGCCATTGCACGGGTGGGCAGGATCAAAGCTGCCTTGGCAGGTGTTTTGACACGGCGACCATCCAGTTCGACGGTGTATCCTTCGCCATCCGCGACCACCGCGACGGATGTCCAGAAGCGTTTTGGTTTCCAGTCGCTCATCTTTTAGTCCCAAATCCTGGCCAGTGTATCCGGCAATTGATCAAATTGGTCGATCATGTACGCCGCCGAATGCATCGCGTCGGGCTTGTGGTAGCCCCAACTGACACCGATCCCGGTCACGCCAGCCGCTGCGGCCATTTCCATGTCATAGCTCGTATCACCGATCATCACCGTATCGCCTGATGCCACGCCGGTTTCTGACAAGGCCGTTTCGATCATTGAGGGATGCGGTTTTGACGGGTGATGATCCGCAACCTGTCGGGTCACAAAGAATGACCCAAGATCGTGGGCCTCAAGCAAGGCGTCCAGACCACGCTGGGATTTTCCGGTGGCGACCCCAAGCAGAACTTCCGGCGATTGGTGCAACGCTTCGATTACATCGCGCGCGCCGGGATAGAGCGGAGAGCGTGCAGCGCCCTGTTCCAGCCGGTGCGCGTGGTAGGCGTGCTTGTATCCGTCAACCAGTCGTGCCTGAACCTCGGCAGACTGATCGGGTGCCAGTCGCGCCATAGCCTGCGGCAGTGACAAACCCACGATTGACAACGTGGCCACCCGGTCCGGCGCAGGTAGTGAAAGCGCCTGAAAACTGGCGGTCATCGCTGCAACGATGCTGCCCTGACTGTCAACCAGCGTGCCATCGACGTCAAACAGCACCAGCCTGAGCCTTGCGCTCATTGCAGGGCCTCAAACGGATCGTCAGCGGCCAGATCTTCGGTCCAGCCCAACGTGTCCCAACTGTCTTTCATGTGCTCGGGCAAGGGCGCGGTTATGGTGATCGTTTTATGAGATGCGGGATGCTCAAAAGACAATCGCCGCGCGTGCAGATGCAGTTTCCGGCTGATGACCCCGCCCAGTTGCGCACCCCAGCCATCGCCAAGGTTTTCCTGCCCCGAGCCGCCATATTTGCCGTCTCCGATAATCGGATGCCCGATCGCGGCCATGTGTGCCCGCAGCTGATGCGTCCGTCCTGTGACCGGCTCCATTGCCACCCAGGCGGCACGGCCTGCAACCCGGTAAAGCGTGGCGTAAAGTGTATGCGCGCGTTTTGCACCGGGGGTATCGTTGACCTCGCTGGGATGCACCGCGATCATCTTTTCGCCCTCACCCTGCTTGCCATGACCCGGAGCCTTCACCAGCCCGGTCTTGATCTCGCCCAGATAAGGCGTCGGCACTCCCGCAACCAAGGCCCAATAGATCTTACGCGTGTTACGATGCCGGAATGCTGCAGTCAGCCCTTTGGCCGCCTCGCGCGTGCGGGCCATCAGCAGAACGCCCGATGTGTCTTTGTCGAGCCGATGCACAAGGCGCGGATTTTCATCGAGCCCAAAGCGCAGGGCCTCGGACAGGCTGTCGACATGGCGGGTCTGGCCGCTGCCGCCCTGAACCGGCAGGCCATGCGGCTTGTTCAGCGCCAGAACGTGATCGTCGCGGTAAATCACGCAGGATTGGATCATCTTGGCATCCGCATCCGAAATACGGCGCTTGACCTCGGCAGGCTTGTGATCGGCATCCGGCAGAGGCGGTACACGCACGACCTGCCCGGCCTCCAGCCGCGTCGATGCTTTGACCCGGCCGCCGTCCACGCGCAGCTCTCCCTTGCGGCACATCTTTTCGATGCGCCCCTGACCCACATGCGGGAACATGCGCCGCAGCCAGCGGTCCAGCCGCTGGTCGCTGTCGCCCTCGGCGACGGTGATCATCTGTACGCCACTCATGCCATTGCCCCTTGTCCCGCGCGGCTGACCCGCCCGGTTTGCATCTGTGTCAGTGCCTGAAAAACCTGCGCGTCTGTCGCGCGCCTAGGGCAAAGAGTCAAGTCAGCCCTGAACCGGGCCACGCTGCGCGCGCAGTTTGCCGAAATACTCCAGCCGTTTTTTCAACTCGCGCTCGAACCCGCGTTCGACGGGCTGATACAGAACCGGGCGCTTCATGTCCTCGGGGAAGTAATTCTGCCCTGAAAACCCATCTTCGGCGTCGTGATCATAGGAATAGCCCGCGCCATATCCCTGATCTTTCATCAACGATGTCGGCGCGTTCAGGATGTGCTTGGGCGGCGGTTCACTGCCCGACTGTTTGGCCAGCCGCATCGCCGCCTTATAGCCGACATAGGCCCCGTTCGATTTCGGAGCCAATGCCAGATAGACCAACGCCTGCGCCAGCGCCAATTCGCCCTCGGGCGAGCCGAGGCGTTCGTATGTCTCCCACGACTGAAGGCAGATCGCCTGTGCCTGCGGATCGGCCAGACCGATATCTTCGACTGCCATCCGCGTGATCCGACGCGCAAGATAGCGCGGGTCTTCGCCCCCGGTCAGCATCCGAGCAAACCAGTAAAGCGCGGCATCCGGATCAGACCCGCGCACCGATTTGTGCAGGGCTGAGATCAGGTTGTAATGCTCATCCCCCGACTTGTCGTATTTGGCTGCCCGCCGCATCAGCCGGGTCGACAGCGCATCCGGATCCAAAGGTGCGTCGACCTTCCATGCCGAGACCTGCTCGATCAGGTTCAGCAAAGCCCGCCCGTCACCATCCGCCATTTCCTGCAGGGCATCCCGCGCCGCCGCAGTCAAAGGCAAAGCGCGGCCAAGCTCTTTCTCGGCGCGCTGGGTCAGATGTTCCAGATCACCAAGCCCAAGCCGTTCCAGAACCAACACCTGCGCCCGGCTGAGAACAGCGGCGTTCAACTCGAACGACGGGTTTTCGGTGGTCGCGCCCACCAGCAGGATGGTCCCATCCTCCATATGCGGTAGAAACCCGTCTTGCTGCGCCTTGTTGAAACGGTGGATTTCATCGACAAACAGCAGTGTCCCCTGACCGTTCTGACACCGGATTTTCGCGGCTTCAAAGACCTTCTTCAGATCCGGAACACCCGTGAATATCGCGCTGATCTGCACGAAATGTAGGTCCGTTTCCTGCGCCAACAACCGCGCAATCGTGGTCTTGCCAACCCCGGGCGGCCCCCAGAACACAAGGCTGGACAAGCTGCCCGAGGCCAGCATTACACCCAGTGGCGCGTCAGGGCCCAGCACCTGTTGTTGCCCGATCACCTCAGCCAAAGTTTGCGGGCGCAACCGGTCAGCCAGCGGGCGGTGCGGTGCCTCGGCGGGTTCGGACGAACCAGTATCGAACAGATCAGCCATCAATCACAACCGGAACCGCAGCGACACTGACCGCCCACCGCGCAAAATATCCATATTCAACCTGCGCCCCGGATCGGTCAGGGCTTTGACCACATCGGCGGGGCGCGCGATCCCTGCGCCGTTGATGACACTCAGAACGTCGCCAGCGCGCAGGCCCGCGCGGCCTCCGTATGGGCCGGGATCAACAACAACCACGCCTTTTTGCGACAGGGACAAGCCAAATCGAGTAATGGTCACAGGGTTGATCCGCGCAACAGTCAGATCCGGCAGCACCGTTTCTTCGCCCAGCGTGGTCTCTTGGGCTGCAGGCGTGTCTGGTGCTTTGATCAGGGCAACCTCGACCTCGGCGCTGTTATCCCCGCGCAGACGCGTCAGGACCGAGGTTCCGCCCACGCCCGCAACCGACATGCGGAACTTCATCTCGGCGGGGGAGTTGACCTCATCCCCGTCTACATGGGTGACAACGTCACCAACACGCAGACCGGCCTGTGCCAGCGGGCTCAGGTCATGCATGTCCGAAATGACGACACCAAGCGGGATGGCAAGGCCCAGAGATTCAGCGATATCCGCGCTCATATGCTGACCTGAAACACCGGCCCACGGGCTGATGAAGCTTTCATTGCCCGCCTTGGCCTGCCGCAAAAATTCCGCCACCAGATTGGCCGGAATGGCAAAGCCGATCCCGTTGGACCCGCCCGAGCGCGTCAGGATTGAGGTGTTGATCCCGATCAGATCACCGTTCACATCGATCAACGCGCCGCCCGAGTTTCCCGGATTGATCGCCGCATCGGTCTGAATGAAATAGCCCCGCGCATTGCCCGTAGCCGTCCCGGTCCGCGCCAGCCCCGAGATGATGCCCGACGACACGGTTTGACCCACGCCAAACGGGTTGCCGATGGCGAGCGCCAGTTCGCCCACTTCGACATGGTCGGAATCGCGCAAGTCCAGGTGCGGCAGGCCCTCGGCCTCGTCCAGACGCAGGATCGCTATGTCGCTTTCCCTGTCGCCCAGCACCACCTGCGCCGAGTATTCGCGGCGGTCTGTTGTGACAACGCGGATCTCGGTCGCCGTGCCAACGACGTGGTAGTTGGACACGACATACCCATCGGTCGAAAGGATGACACCAGACCCCAGCGAGTTCTGCACACGCTGTCGCGGCTCATTGAACCCACGGCCAAAGAAGTCCTGAAAGAACGGGTCCGAGAACAGCGGATTGACCCGTCCCTCGCGCACGATCTTGGCGTAGATATTGACCACAGCAGGCGCGGCCTGCTTGACCACCGGTGCAAAGCCAAGGCTGATTTCGGCCTGCGACTGCGGCACCTTGGTTTCGGCATGACCGGTGGTGGCAAGCGTCAAAAGCGCCAATGTTATAAGGGTACGGATCATGGAAGCTCCGGTTTTTGGGTCAGCCAAGATATGCTGGCCCCGGACCATGATTGCAAGCCAGCGATGCACCAAAAGAAAAACCTCCGCCCGGTTGCCCGAACGGAGGTTTCTGATCAGCACTGTCCCTGATCTTATTCTTCTGCTGCCTCTTCGGCCGCAACGCGTGCCTTGTCGGCTGCGCCTTTGGCGTCGACGTCACGATCAACGAATTCGATGATCGCCATCGGGGCCATGTCGCCATAGCGGAAGCCTGCTTTCAGGATGCGGACATAGCCGCCCTGACGCTCGGCGTAGCGGGGGCCCAGAACTTCGAACAGCTTCGCGACGTCCTTGTCTTCTTTCAGCTGTGCTGCGGCCTGACGGCGAGCGTGCAGGTCGCCGCGCTTGCCCAGAGTGACCAGCTTTTCGATGATCGGGCGCAGTTCTTTTGCCTTGGGCAGAGTTGTCTTGATCTGCTCATGTTCGATGAGCGAGCCAGCCATGTTCGCAAACAGAGCCTTGCGGTGCTCATGAGTACGGTTCAGGCGGCGATAACCACGTGCGTGACGCATTTTCTTAATCCTTCTTTAGCGTTTTGCTTTGTCTGGCCGGCGATGCGTGTCACCGGCTCTCCTTGGGGCGGGATTGCCCGGATCTTTCGTTTTGTACGCCCCGCACAGGGCGGAGCGTCCGTTTTGTACAAACCGTAAGCCGGGCTTCAGCCCGGCAACGGCTTAAAAGGCGTCTTCGAATTTCTTCGCCAGATCTTCGATGTTGTCGGGCGGCCAGTCCTCGACATCCATGCCGAGGTGCAGACCCATGCCGGACAGCACTTCCTTGATCTCGTTCAGCGACTTGCGGCCGAAGTTCGGGGTGCGCAGCATCTCGGCTTCGGTCTTCTGGATCAGATCGCCGATGTAGACGATGTTGTCGTTCTTCAGGCAGTTTGCCGAACGGACCGACAGCTCCAGCTCGTCGACTTTCTTGAGCAGCAGCGGGTTGAACTCCAGACCATCGTCTTCGTCCTGACGGCCAGCCGATTCCGGCTCGTCGAAGTTGACGAAGATCGACAGCTGATCCTGCAGGATACGCGCGGCAAAAGCCAACGCGTCTTCCGGCGTGATCGAACCGTCGGTGTCGATCTTGAGGGTCAGCTTGTCATAGTCCAGTACCTGACCTTCGCGGGTCGGCTGAACGTCATAGGCAACCTTTTTGACCGGCGAATAGATCGCGTCGATCGGGATCAGGCCGATGGGTGCGTCTTCGGGCTTGTTCTTTTCAGCCGAGACGTAGCCCTTGCCGGTGTTGACGGTCAGTTCCATGAACAGGTCGGCGCCATCGTCCAGGTGGCAAATGACGTGGTCGCGGTTCAGAACCTCGATACCGGCGCTTTCGCTGATGTCGCCAGCGGTGACAACTGCGGGGCCTTTGGCATTGATCGACAGGCGCTTGGGGCCTTCGACTTCCATGCGCAGGGAAACGCCCTTGAGGTTCAGGATGATGTCGGTGACGTCTTCACGAACGCCCGCGACCGAGGAGAACTCGTGCAAGACGTTGTCGATCTGAACGCTGGTGATAGCCGCGCCTTGCAGCGAGCTCATCAGAACGCGGCGCAGCGCGTTGCCCAGCGTCAGACCAAAGCCACGCTCCAGCGGTTCAGCAACCAGGGTTGCCTGACGTGCAGGGTCGTTGCCCGGCTTGCCGTCCAGTTGGGTCGGCTTGATCAATTCTGCCCAATTCTTGTGGATCATGTAATCCCTCCATTCCTGTCCGCGCCCCATGACCAACAAGGTGCAGACGCCCGAGGTTCAAAATGACGTGCTGGGGCCGTGCAAAAACACAGCCCCAGCCAAATTCGAAATCGCTTAGACGCGGCGGCGCTTCGGCGGGCGGCAGCCGTTGTGAGCGATCGGGGTCACGTCGCGGATCGACGTGATGTTGAAGCCCACCGCAGCCAGAGCGCGCAGAGCCGATTCACGACCCGAACCGGGGCCCTGAACTTCGACTTCCAGCGTCTTGACGCCATGTTCCTGCGCCTTCTTGCCTGCATCTTCTGCAGCCATCTGAGCCGCATAAGGCGTCGATTTCCGCGAACCCTTGAAGCCCATGGTACCGGCAGACGACCACGAGATGGCGTTGCCCTGTACGTCCGAGATCAGGATCTTGGTGTTGTTGAAGGTCGAGTTCACATGGGCAACGCCCGATGCGATGTTCTTACGCTCTTTGCGCTTGATGCGAGTCTTGTCGCGTGCCATCGGTCAGACCCCCTCTTATTTCTTCTTACCGGCAATGGCCTTTGCGGGGCCTTTGCGGGTACGAGCGTTGGTGTGGGTGCGCTGACCGCGAACCGGCAGGTTGCGGCGGTGACGCAGACCGCGATAGCAGCCCAGGTCCATCAGGCGCTTGACGTTCATCTGAACTTCGCGACGCAGGTCACCTTCGACGGTGAAGTTTTCGTCGATGAATTCGCGGATTTTCAGAACTTCGGCGTCGGACAGTTCGTTGACGCGACGGGTCGCTTCAATGCCCACGGCTTCGCAGATCGCTTTGGCCGAGGTGTTGCCGATACCGGTGATATATGTGAGGGCGATTGGTACCCGCTTTGCAGTCGGGATGTTTACGCCGGCAATACGTGCCACGTGTCACTTTCCTTTTCGTTGCGGTTCCGTAACTCCAGAACCTTTTTTCACAACGCTTGACCGTGGCAGTGTGGCCAGAGGGTCCAGCATTATTCGAGGTGGTCGGGGCGGTTGGGACGAATCCCGCACGCAGTCTTGATTCCCTTTAGGGATGGGGGTCGATATGGGCTTTTGGCAACGCCGTCAAGCCCATATTGGTTTCAACCCAGAACAGCCTCGATCGACGCTCTGACCTCTTTGATATCCGCCAACCCATTGACGGGGCGCAGATCGCCTTTGGCGTAGTAATAGCCAATCAGCGGCGAGGTCTTTTTGTAGTATTCCATCAGACGCGTGCGCAGGCTGTCTTCGTTGTCGTCGGCGCGGCGGGTGAACTCTTTTTGCTCACCGCAATTGGTGCAGCGACCATCTGCGGGGATCGGTTTGGTGTGGTCGTTATAGACCTCGCCGCAACCGGAACAGGTGGATCGTGCGGTGATCCGGTCGACCAGCGCGTCATCGTCAACGCGCATTTCGATCACGGTGTGCAGGGACTGGCCCAGCTTGGTCAGCAGGGCCGACAGCGCATCGGCTTGTGCCAGTGTCCGGGGGAAGCCGTCAAAGATGAAACCGGCCCCTTTCTGGGTGGTCAGTTTCTCTTCGATCAGGCCGATCACGATCTCATCCGTAACCAGCTTGCCCGCGTCCATGATGGCGGCAACCTTCTGGCCCATTTCCGTGCCTGAGGTCTTGGCCTCGCGCAACATGTCTCCGGTGCTGAGTTGCACCATACCGCGGGTTTCAACCAGGTGACGCGCCTGCGTTCCTTTGCCTGCCCCCGGGGGGCCGAGAAGAATGATGTTCATCGACGAGCTGTTCCCTTCCTGTTGCGTTTCTTACCCTTGCCGCGCAGCTGGGACTTTTCAATCAGCCCTTCGTATTGATGCGCAAGCAGATGGCTTTGGACCTGCTGGATCGTGTCCATGGTCACCGAGACAATAATCAGCACGGATGTGCCGCCGAAATAGAACGGGATGGCAAACTGTCCGCGCAGGATTTCAGGCAGCAGGCAGACCGCCGCCAGATAGGCCGAGCCCAGAACCAGCACGCGGTTGACCACGTATTCCAGATATTCGGCGGTTTTCTTGCCCGGACGGATACCCGGCACAAATCCGTTCTGCTTTTTCAGGTTGTCCGCCACATCGTCCGGTTTGAACGAGACGTTGAACGTATAGAAATACGCAAAGAACACGATCATCGAGGCGAAGAACAGCAGGTAAAGCGGCTGTCCGGGGCCAAAGTTGGCCAGCAGCCACGACATGACCGGTCCGTTGGTCGCACCCGACGAGAAGGTCGAGATCGTCACCGGCAGCAGCAGCAGCGAGCTGGCAAAGATCGCCGGGATCACGCCCGCCGGGTTCACTTTGACCGGCAGGTGGCTGGAGCCACCTTCATAGATTTTCATCCCGGCTTGACGGCGCGGGTATTGGATATGGATCTTGCGCAGGGCCCGTTCCATGAACACCACGAATGTAATCACGGCGATGACCATGATGATCACACCCACGATCACGGCGGGGCTGATGGCTCCGCTGCGTCCGCTTGCAAAGAACTGGGCCAGCGCGGCCGGAACCTCGGCGATGATGCCGACGAAGATGATCAGAGAGATGCCGTTGCCGATGCCGCGTGCGGTGATCTGTTCACCCAGCCACATCAGGAACATGGTGCCGCCGACCAGCGTGATCATGGTCGAGAAGCGGAAATAGAGCCCCGGATCGGTCGCCAGATCGCCCGATTCCAGCGAAACGGCCAGACCATAGGCCTGAACGGTGGCCAGCGCCACTGTGCCGAAACGGGTGTATTGGTTGATCTTCTTGCGGCCCTGCTCGCCCTCTTTCTTGAGCTGTTCGAGCGCGGGAACCATGGATGTCAGCAGCTGCACGATGATCGAGGCCGAGATATAGGGCATGATGCCGAGGGCAAAGATACCCATCCGCCCCAGCGCCCCGCCGGTGAACATCGAAACCATGCCGCCGATGCCTTGCCCCGCCTGTTCCATGAACTCACGCAGGGCTTGCCCGTCAATGCCCGGCACCGGAATGAAGGTGCCCAGACGATAGACGATCAGCAAGGCCAGCGTGAACAGGATGCGGTTGCGCAGATCGGTGGCTTTACCAAGGGCAGACCAGCTTGTGTTGGCTGCCATTTGTTCTGCTGCTGATACCATAAATCGGTCTCTCTTATGCAAACACCGCCCGGAACCGTTTTCCGGCTCGGGCGGCGTCTTGGAAAACTCTGAGGTCTATGTAAGCGGGTCTTGGCCCGCTCACAAGCGCTTACTCTGCCGCAGCAGCTTTTGTGACCGTCAGTGAACCGCCCGCTTTTTCGACTGCTTCAACAGCAGATTTCGAAGCACCAGTGACTTCCAGGTTCACTTTGGCGGTAATTTCACCTTTGGCCAGAACGCGGACACCGTCCAGCTTGCGGCGGACCAGACCGGACGCAACCAGAGCGTCTTCGGTGATCGCAGCCTTGGCGTCCAGCTTGCCGGCGTCGACGAATTTCTGGATCAGACCCAGGTTGATAACGGCGAATGCCTTGCGGTTCGGCTTGTTGAAGCCACGCTTGGGCAGGCGCTGATACAGCGGCATCTGGCCGCCTTCGTAGCCGTTGATGGCCACACCCGAACGGGATTTCTGACCTTTGATACCACGGCCACCCA
Organism: Ruegeria sp. E1; assembly: GCF_056534225.1. NCBI lineage: Bacteria > Pseudomonadati > Pseudomonadota > Alphaproteobacteria > Rhodobacterales > Roseobacteraceae > Ruegeria > Ruegeria sp. E1. Next base: position 50,076 of record NZ_JBQFPE010000019.1, read on the forward strand.
TTTTACCTTTGCCGGAACCGGGACCGCGGCCAACGCGTGTCCGTTTCGGGGCTGCGCCGGGGTTGTCGCGCAATTCATGCAGTTTCATATCGCTTCTCCTTAGCCGGATGTGGCCCCCGAAGCGTGATGGGCCAACCACGGCGTTTCTTGGTTTTGATTCTCGTGGACACAAGTTCCACCGGGGCGGGTTACAGTGTCGGCGCAATCTTTGCAAGCAATGATCGCCGTTCCCGCCATCCGCGTACCCGCAGAAAACAAAAGAGGCGCCAGACGGCGCCTCGGGTTCGCTTACAGTGGCCGGGATTACGCGGAATAGACGTGGTGATGCGCGATGTCGCTTATATCGCAACGGCGCACGCCGATATCGTCCAGTTCCCGATCGCTCAGGCTTTGCAGTTCCGAATAGGTGCGGCTGTATTCCGCACGCAGGGCGTTTTGTTCCTTGAGCTTTGCAAAGAAGCCCGCGATGCGGCCGGTCAGGTTGAAGCCGCCATGTGTCAGTGTTGCTGTATGTGCCATATCTCTGTTCCTTTGTGATATCGGGGCGCATTCCCCGAATTGCTTTCATGCGTTCCTTGATTGGACAGGGCTGAGATAGGCAGGGCAGAGTGCGCCAACAACGGGTGTTTTGGTCTAGCCGCTATGCGTTTGGTGAATGGCGGAGTACGGTCGATGGGTGCTGCGCAACGTGGGCAAAGCGCAGGCTGCGCAACACCTGGATCATGTATGTGGTGAACTGACGGCAGCGACAGGTTCAGAAATTGTCGTTGCTGGCCGTTTTCGAAGGCGCGACAGGGACGATCCGGACGGATTGTTTGCCATCTTCACGTTCGCAAATGTAAAGCACGTGAAGGGTTTGTTCAGCATCCCCTGCGTGAACCTTGTCGACCAGATGCTTGCCGCCCACATCGGTGCAGGAGGCCATCCAGCTTGCAAGCGCCTGCCCTTCAGTCATTGACCATCCAAGGCCCGGTGTGAAGGCCAGTGTAAAAAGAAGAAGGTTTTTCATATTCGTTACCTTGTTTTACTCGTAAACATTCAAAATTTTTCCGCGACCCAAACAATGGGTGCGTGGACGATGGATATTCAGCTCGCCCGTCTTGTGACCATGTCAGATGAGTGCGGCATGGCATCTGTTGCACATCGCTCGGGCTTTGGCAGATCAGAAACCTGTCTGGCATCCAGAAGCTGACTGGCCTGATACACGCAGATTGCCCGTTGAAATATCTTTTCGACCAGCGGCGAAGGACAGTTCGACTGCGCGCAATCGTCAAGCTCAACGGTCAGCGTTTTCAGAAATTCCGAAGGCAGGCCTTTGACCACATCGTTCAAAGCCGCGGTCAATCCGGCATGTCCCTGATCAAGTCCCCGCTGATACGCGGCACTCGGCTCTGGACAGGCCAGAGCAAAAAAATCACTACTCACCACACGTCACTTTCTTACATACCTGAGCGCCAGACACACGACGCTGCGAACTCACTATCGTGGTTCTTTATCGGTATAGACTGTGGCGAAGTGGTGGCGGGAATCCGGTTGCGGCGGGAAATCTGTTCAAGGTTACGTGAGGTAATATTCAAGTTGGGTGGGGCTGGGCTGGTGCGGGTTGCTGCATGTGTGGCACGCGTGGGTGGCGGTCAAACATGAGGCCCAGACAATAAGGCGCTTGGCCGCGCTCTTGGATGATCTCGACCTGATGCGAGATTGCTTTTGGAAGTGATCTTTGATCCCCCCGCTGCATATCTACCCAATGTTCCATTTTCTGATACACTCAACTGCAGTCAAAATGCGGGCGTCATGATACGTAGGGACTTTCTGTTTTTTGGGGGCGCAACCGGTCTGGCCATTCAGGCGCGCAGCGCGTTTCCACAAACCTGGAGCGAGCGGCATAAGCGCTCTCTGCCTGTCGAGGTGGCGAAAGTTGATCTGAATGGGCTTGATCCCGGCCAGCAGCTATTGCTCATGTTTTGGGACGGCCCGGTAACCGTCCGATACAGAACACAAGAAGAAGTCGAAGCGGCGCGTTCAACGCCGCTTGCGGAATTGCGTGACAAGTGGGCGCGAAACGCAAATCTGCGTGCAGATGCACCGGCTACCGATAAAAACAGATCGTTTGGCGAGAATGGCCGTTGGTTGATCTACCGTCCGATCTGTACGCATCTGGGGATTGTGACCCTGCCTTCGATTCACCCCATCGGAGATGAACCGTACTGGATCAATTGCCCGACACATGGTGGACGGTATGACTCGGCAGGGCGCGTACGGGCGGGTCCGGCACCAGAAAACCTGCCAATCCCGCCTGTTCGGTTTCTTCCAAATGGAATACTGGAAATTCGTTCTGGCGACAGTTTTAGCAACGAAAAGGCGGTTCGTGAGTTACACCCGTCTGAATGGTAAAAACGCCCCTGACCAGGGTCAGAGGCGTTTCTCATTTCTTCAACGAACTTGCGTTTAGCCGCGTTCTTCGATGATTTCGACCAGATGCGGGATCTTGTTGATCATGCCGCGGACCGAAGGGGTATCTTCCAGTTCGCGGGTGCGGTGCATCTTGTTCAGGCCCAGACCGATCAGGGTTGCGCGCTGTTCGGCGGGGCGGCGGATCGGCGAGCCGACCTGCTTGACGACGATGGTTTTTGCCATTGTTCGCTACTCCTTACGCTTCGGCTTCGGCCGGTGCTTCGTCCCGCTTGGGCAGGATGTCAGCAACCTTTTTGCCGCGACGCTGTGCAACCGAACGCGGGCTCTGCTCTTTCTGCAGGCCGTTGATGGTGGCGCGGATCATGTTGTACGGGTTCTGCGAGCCCAGCGACTTGGACACAACGTCCTTAACGCCCAGCATTTCGAACACGGCACGCATCGGACCACCGGCGATGATACCGGTACCTTCAGGCGCGGTGCGCATAACCACTTTACCGGCGCCGTGACGGCCCTCGATGTCGTGGTGCAGGGTGCGACCTTCGCGCAGTTGCACGCGGATCATCTGACGCTTGGCTTGTTCGGTTGCCTTGCGGATGGCCTCAGGTACTTCTTTCGCTTTACCTTTGCCAAAGCCGACGCGGCCTTTCTGATCGCCGACAACCACCAGAGCGGCGAAGCCAAAGCGCTTACCACCTTTTACGGTTTTCGACACGCGGTTGATTGCGACCAGGCGATCTGCAAATTCCGGTGCTTCTTCACGGTCGCGGCCACGGCCCCGACGGTTTTCACGTTCTGCCATTTGGCATCCCTTTTCTCATGTGGCGTTGTGACGCCGTTTTCTTCAATCGAAGTGGGCTGGAAGCCCCCCGATCATCGAGGCAAGTGACCTTGCCTTCAAGTGCCGGTGCCGGGCTGAAGCCCGGCCTACGGCGTCGTCTTTGGTAGGCCGGGCTTCAGCCCGGCACACCATCAGATCTTCAGACCACCTTCACGCGCGGCGTCGGCAACTGCCTTCACCTTGCCGTGGAACAGGAAGCCACCACGATCGAAATAGGCCTCTTCTACGCCTGCCTTTTTGGCACGCTCGGCGATGGCCGCGCCCACTTTGGTGGCCGCTTCGACGTTGTTCTTGCCAACGACGCCCAGATCTTTTTCCAGGGTCGAGGCTGCAGCCAGGGTCACGCCACGAACGTCGTCGATCAGCTGAACGCTGATGTTCTTGTTCGAACGGTGAACCGACAGGCGTACACGGCCCGCGTTGACCTTGCGAAGTTTGTTCCGAACGCGCAGGCGGCGCTTCAGAAACAGGGTTCTTTTGCTGTTTGCCATTGTTTGCGTCCTTACTTCTTCTTGCCTTCCTTGCGGAAGATGAACTCGCCCTTGTAGCGGATGCCCTTGCCTTTGTACGGCTCGGGACGGCGCCATTCGCGGATTTTGGCCGCGACTTCGCCCACCTGCTGCTGGTCGATACCTTCCACAACGATCTCGGTCTGCTTCGGCGCGGTGATGGTGACACCTTCCGGAGCAACGAAATCAACATCGTGGCTGTAGCCCAGGTTCAGCTTCAAGGTGTTGCCCTGCATCTGAGCCCGGTAACCAACACCCTGGATCTCCAGCTCTTTTTTGAAGCCTTCGGTCACACCGGTTACCAGGTTGGCAACCATGGTGCGGCTCATGCCCCACTGCTGGCGGGCACGCTTGGACATGCCACGAGGGTTGATTTGCACGACATTGTCTTCGACCGACAGCGTGACGTCATCGGTTGCGGTGAAGCTGCGGGTGCCTTTCGGACCTTTCACTTCGATGGTCTGACCCGACACAGAGGCGGAAACGCCGCTGGGCAGCTCGACCGGTTTTTTACCAATACGAGACATTGCAGACCTCCTTAGAAGACGGTGCAGAGCACTTCGCCGCCAACATTGTTGGAGCGAGCGTTTGCGTCCGACATCACACCTTTCGGAGTGCTGACAATCGACACGCCCAGACCCTGACGGACCTGCGGGATGTCATTGACGCCCATGTAGACGCGACGACCAGGTTTGGAAACCCGCTTGAGTTCGCGAATGACAGGGGTGCCTTCGTAGTATTTCAGGCTGATTTCGATGGCCGGATGACCGTTTTCACCGGTCGTCGCCTCATAGCCACGGATGTAACCTTCGTCCGCCAGCACGTCCAGAACCCAACCGCGCAGCTTGGATGCGGGGGTGGAAACGGTGGACTTGCCGCGCATTTGCGCGTTGCGGATACGGGTGAGCATATCGCCGATAGGATCATTCATATCTATGTCTCCCTTACCAGCTCGATTTCACCATGCCGGGGATCTGACCAGCAGAACCCAGCTCGCGCAGCGCGATACGGCTGACCTTCAGCTTACGGTAGTAAGCGTGGGGACGACCGGTCAGCTGACAGCGGTTGTGCAGACGGGTGGCCGAGCTGTTGCGCGGCAGTTTCGCCAGTTTCAGACGCGCTTTGAAACGCTCTTCCATCGGCTTGCTCTCGTCATTCGCGATTTCTTTCAGCTCGGCACGCTTTGCGGCATATTTGGCCACCAGGCGTTCGCGCTTCTTCTCGCGTTCGATCATTGCTTTTTTAGCCATGTCTCAATCCTCCCGGCGCTTACGCGTTGAACGGCATGTTGAACGCTTTCAACAGTGCCTTTGCTTCAGCGTCGGTGTTCGCTGTGGTGGTGATTACGATGTCCAGGCCCCAGACTTCATCGACCTTGTCGAAGTCAATCTCGGGGAACACGATGTGCTCTTTCATGCCCATGGCAAAGTTGCCACGACCATCGAAAGACGGCTTCACACCGCGGAAGTCACGAACACGCGGCATCGCGATGGTGATCAGACGATCCAGGAATTCGTACATCCGGTCGCCGCGCAGGGTCACTTTGGCACCCAGCGGCATGTCTTCACGGACGCGGAAACCCGCAATCGACTTTTTCGCCTTGGTTGCAACGGCCTGTTGACCGGCAATCGCAGTCAGATCCTCGACAGCAGCTTTCGCTTTCTTCGAGTCTTTGACAGCCTCAGCACCACAACCGATGTTCAGAACGATTTTTTCCAGCTTGGGCAGCTGCATGTCGTTCTTGTAGCCGAACTCTTCTTTCAGAGCGGCACGGATGGTTTCAACGTACTGAGCTTTCAGACGCGGGGTGTAGGTTGCGGTATCAAGCATCGATCACGTCCCCTGTGGTCTTGGCGAAGCGGACCTTTTTGTCACCTTCCATGCGGAAGCCAACGCGGGTTGCTTTGCCGTTCTTGTCCAGCAGAGCCAGGTTCGACAGCTCGATCGGGTTTGCCTGAGGCAGGCGGCCACCCTGGCTGTTCTGGGTCTGGCGGGTGTGGCGGATGGCGATGTTGATGCCATCGACAACAGCTTTACCGGCTTTGGGGTCAACCGAGGAAATGGTTCCCTCTTTGCCCTTGTCCTTGCCGGCCAGCACGACGACCTTGTCGCCTTTACGGAGTTTAGCAGCCATGATTACAGCACCTCCGGAGCCAGCGAGATGATTTTCATGAAGTTCTTGCCGCGCAGTTCGCGAACAACGGGGCCAAAGATACGGGTACCGACGGGCTCGTTGTTGTTGTTCAGGATGACGGCGGCGTTGCGATCAAAACGGATCGCGGTGCCGTCTTCGCGACGGACTTCTTTGGCGGTGCGTACGACGACGGCCTTGCGGACATCACCTTTCTTTACGCGGCCGCGCGGGATGGCTTCCTTCACCGAGACGACAATGATGTCGCCAACGGAGGCGTATTTACGCTTGGAACCACCCAGGACCTTGATGCACTGAACTCGGCGTGCGCCGGAGTTGTCAGCGACATCCAGATTGGTCTGCATCTGGATCATGTGGTTTCTCCCGACCTGTGGGGGCTGGTCTTGTTAAATCCCCCAGGGTTTCGACAAATGGAAAAGTCCCGGGGGCTTACGCCTCCAGAACCTCCCAACGTTTCGTCTTCGATTTCGGCGCGCATTCGATGATGCGGACTGTATCGCCGACCTTGAAGGCGTTCTTTTCATCGTGAGCCCGGTATTTCTTGGACTTACGGATGGTTTTCTTCAGAACCGGATGCGTAAAGCGGCGCTCGACGGATACGGTTACGGTCTGTTCGTTGGCGTCGCTGGTCACGGTGCCTTGCAGGATACGCTTGGGCATCTGATTACTCCTCGGATGCCGCTGCAGCGGCCTTTTCGTTCAGAATGGTTTTGACACGGGCAGCATTGCGGCGGGCCGCTTTGATACCGGCTGTGTTTTCCAGCTGACCGGTTGCCTGTTGAAAGCGCAGGTTAAAGCTTTCTTTCTTCAGGTTGGCCAGTTCCTCGCGGAGCTGGTCCGGGGTCTTGTCACGCAGTTCTTGGGCGTTCATCGCCTTTTTCCTTTGCTCAAAACACCAGAAGGCCCCGTACACGGGTCACCTTTGACCTGGTGGATGAATGATAGACATACGAATCGCCCGACAACGCCGGGAGACCGCAGGATGCCGCCGTATAAGGGTTTGGAGGGTGGGTGGCAAGAGGAAGTTTGGGGGCGATGAAATCAGACGCTAGGGCTTGCCCCAAACTGGGTGGCACACGTAACATCGAACCTGATTTTAATCCACCATTAATCATCGAGGTACTTTATGCCCTACTCAAAAACTTTACTTGTTATGTTCGCTATTTTGATATCTGCGACCTGCGTTTCAGCAGCGCCCGATGGGAAATGGACCCTGACCATTAATTCCAGCCGACCTTGGCAGATGGATATTGCTGTAAAAGACAACAATCCTCAGGTGCTTGCCGCGCATGGCATTACACCCGAAGGCATCAAGATCCGAAAGGTCACCAACGATCGGTTACAATTTGATGCGATTATTTCAAAGCAAGGAAGTTGTTCGTCGGGAAGCGTGATGAAATTCGATCTGAAGTTCAAAAACGGTGCTTACAGGTCCGGTTCGGTCAATGGAAATTGCATCGGATTTCCGAAGTTTCGCGCGCGGGTTTCAGCAAAATAGCAAGACGGCATCCTGACGAATGGGCTCCGCCCGTTCGCCCCTCAATCGCTCCACCGGAGCGATTGCCGCTTCGCGGATCGGAGCTCACTCCCACTTATAATTAAAACTCACCGAAATCCGCTCGTCCTCGGCCATGTTCATTGGCACCTCATGGCGCAGCCAGCTTTCCCACAGCAGGACGTCGCCCACCTGCGGCTTCATATAGATGAACGGCTGCAAATCGCGCCTCCCGCCCTTCAGACGCGTCGGCGCGGCCATCATGCGGCCTGAACGCGGATCTTCCAGTTTCAGCGCACTCGCGCCTTCGGGCATCGCAACATAGGTAGTGCCGGAAATGACGCTGTGCGGGTGCAGGTGGCTGGAGTGCATTCCGCCCTCGGGCAGGATGTTGATCCAGAGGTCTTCCAGCTTCAATTCGCCCTCACCCAGATCGAATTCCAGATCCTTGGCAAAGGCTGCGACGTGCTGGTCGAGCGCCGAGACCAGATCAGCGAAGATCGGGAAGCGCCAGGGCAGATCGGTCAGCGAGGCATAGCTGGTATAGCCAGGATAGCCGTTTTCCTCGCACCACTCCTGCCCGGCCTCATCATCCTCGGCGATGACAAGGCAAGAGCTTTCCAGTTCTTCCGCATCGATCTTGGGATCGAACTCGGACAAGGCGGCGCGGTAAAGACGGGTAACGAAGAGTGATTCAATCTGTGCCATGGCCTCGTCTTAAACCAGCGTTTCACCGAAGGCGATGGGTGTTTTGCGAGGCTCTGCCTCGCGCTCCGGGATATTTATGGACAGATGAAGAACGGACCCCCGTTTCATCTTTTCACAAATACTCCGGGGGAGACGCCGCAGGCGGCGGGGGCAGAGCCCCCATCATAAAAAAACCCCGGCCGGTGTCCCGACGGGG